>CAIQDA010000354.1 GCA_903870415.1 uncultured delta proteobacterium | reverse complement strand
CAGCAGAAGTTCCTCATCGTCCACACCGCGCTGAATCTTCCAGAGAACCAGCTCACGAAGTGGACGGACATGATGCGCGTCTATGACCTCGGCGTCTCCAACGACCCAGGGTTCTCAGGCGACGAACGCATCGAGTACCACAACCCCACGGGCAACACGTTCGTCGCGCGTAGCTACGGCACCGAGGTCATCTTCGGCAAGACCGTGCAGCGCGGCATCGCCGCCCGCATTCTCGAGCACGCCAACTGGCTCGTCAACCAAGCCTACGTCACGACGAAGGTCACGGCGGGCGTCAACACCTGGTACGTGCCGGTCATCGGCTCGAACGGGCGTCCGCTCATCAAGTACCAAGGCCTGAGCGACGGTACGGGCGGCGTGGGCACGGCCACCTGCAAGCCGGTTTCTTCGTCGAACCTCGGCTTCAGCCCGACGGCGAACTTCGGCACCGCCGGCAGCGCGTCGCTCGCGGAGTACGAGACGGCCTACGCGGGCTGCACGACCTCCTCGAACCAGGCGGCGATCTCCCTCGAGAAGTACAACACGGTGCCTTCGTTCATGAATCAGGTCCTCGGCCAGCTCGGGTACATCCCGTTCACCGGTCTCAAGGGCGTGTACTGAGTCGCCGACCGATGAGCCTTGCCCGGCGAGGGTGAGGTTCTCGGCGCACGAGCCCTCGGGGTCTTCGGACTCCGGGGGCTTCGTGTATTTGGGTGGCGACAAAAGACATGCAGACTGCAAGCAAGTGCCGCATTGCGCCAAATTGCAGGGGTTTCGCAGCCGACGAAAGCGCGTTAGCCGAGCACCATGAGCACGCAACAGCGCCCGTTGTCCGGCCTCGGTGACGTTTTTGGTATCCACCGTTCCATCGAGCCGCTGGGCGCTCTGCCGCAGCCTGCGCAGCGAGTGAGTGCAGACTTCACGCATCTCTATGATGGCGAATTGCTTCTCGCGGTCGAGACCTTGAACGTCGACGCGGCGAGCTTTCGGCAAATGGAGGAAGCGGCGCGCGAAGCGGGTGCGGCCGAGGAGGCCATCGGTGATGCGGTTGCGGCGCGCATCGTCGAGACCGTGAATGCTCGCGGAAAGCAGCACAACCCCGTGACAGGCAGCGGAGGCATGCTCCTTGGTCGCGTGCTTCAAGTCACGCCCGCGCATCCGTTCTTTGGTCAACTCAAGGAGGGCTCTCGGGTGGCCACGCTCGTGTCGCTGTCGCTGACGCCGCTTCGTCTCGACGCGGTCACGTCGGTGCGTCGTGAGAGCACGCAGCTCGACGTCTCAGGCGAGGCGGTTCTCTTTGGCTCCGGCGCCTTCGCGGTTCTCGACGGAAGCTTCTCGGACCGGCTCGCGCTTGCGATCCTCGATGTGGCGGGCGCGGCTCCTCAAGTTGCACGGCTCGTGAAACCCGGGCACGTCGTCGTGGTGCTCGGGGCAGGCGGAAAGAGCGGGATTCTCTGCGTGGCTGAAGCGCGGAGGCAAGGCGGTCCGGACGCGGTCATCGTCGGCGTCGAGAATCACGAGCCCGCGGCGAAGGAGCTCCGCGACCTTGCACTTTGCACGGCGGTCATCTCGGGCAACGCGCGAGACGCGGTGGGCATGCGTCAGGCCGTTCTCGCAGCGACCGGCGGTCGTGAAGCCGACGTGACCTTCTCGTGCGTGAACGTCGAAGGCGCCGAAATGGCGGCCATTCTCTGCACGCGGCACCGGGGCACTGTTTACTTCTTTGCGATGAGCACGAGCTTCACGCGGGCCGCCCTCGGCGCGGAAGGTGTCGGCCGAGACGTCGATCTCCTCATCGGAAATGGCTACGCGGAAAACCATGCCACGCACACGCTCGACCTCGTCAGAGCGATGCCCGGGTTGCGAGACCTCTTCGCGCGTCGCTACGGCTGACTGAGGTTCGCGGGTCGTGCGCCCGCTTATGTATGCAGTTTACAACGATAGGCGCGGAGGCACTGGCGTCTTCGTTGTCACGCTGGAACCGGGAAGCAGGACGCGAAACGTGGAGCCTGATCCGGGGTGGCTGACGACGTCGATCATGCCGCCGGCGGCCTGGACGATGCTTTGTGAAATGGCGAGTCCGAGACCCGTGCCCTTCTCCTTCGTCGTGAAGAACGGAATGAAGAGGCTTTCGAGGACTTTCTTGGAAATGCCCGGGCCGTCGTCGCGCACGGCGACCTCGACCCATGGCTCGCCCCACGCGTTGCCGCCGACACTGATGGGGCCGCTGCGGCTTCGCGAGAGCGGGAGCCTCGAGCCGTAATCGTCTCGACGTATCGTCGACACTTGAACCTTGCCGCTCGCACCGACTGCTTGAAGTGCGTTGAGGACGAGGTTCACGATGACTTGGCGCAACTTCTCCGGGTCGATCAAAACGGGCGGAAGAGTCTCTGCATAATGCACGTGAACGTCGGTTTGCCCAAAGCCCTGCGCCGATAGAATCTGCATCGTGCGCCGCAATGCCGCGTTGACGTCGACGGTGATGGGCGTTCCCGCGTTCGGGCGTGCGTAGTCGAGGAAGCTCGACACCACGCGGTCGAGACGATCGACTTCCTCGAGGATGATGCCCACGTAGGTTTGTGCATCTTCGGCTGCGGTCGCGGCGTCGTCGTTGCCGAGGGAGAGCGGGTCGACGGTGACGTCTTCGAGGAGCTGAGCGGCGCCCTTGATGGCTCCGATGGGGTTCTTGACCTCGTGCGCGAGTCCGGCAGCGAGTTCGCCGAGGGCGACGAGTCGATCGCGTTCCTTGATGGCGCGGTAGGCGCGCGTTGAAAGAACCGTGCTTCCGCAATGGTTGGCGATGGAGCCGAGCAGTGCCCTGTCTTCCGGGGTGAAGGGCACGGGCATGCGGTCATCGAGGACGCCCAAGAGGCCCACGAGCTCATCGGCGGTGGGGCGAATGGGGAGCCACAGGCCATGGCGCAAAGGGCCCAAAATGCCTGCGGCGACGCTTACGGCGTGGTCGCTCGGCTTGGCGGCGTCGAGGGTGGAGAGGTCGACGTGTTCGCCGATGCGCAAGCGTTCGGTGATGGGGACGAGGGCGAGTTCGTCGAGGCGTGCGGGAACTTTGACACCGTCGGCGATGACGAGATCGAAGTCCGACCCCTCGCCGTCACGCATGTAGATTGCAACACCCGTGATGCGCCGAGTTCCGCGAAGCACCTCGCTCACGGTGGCGCCCATGCTCTCGGCGTCGAACACGTGCGCAAGACGCACGCGAACTTCATCGACGGCGCTGATGAGAACCGTACGCTCGCGAAAAAAAATGGCCTTCGCGCGCTGTTCCACCTCGGCTTTGAGCGGCTCGAAGAGGAGCACGAACGCAATGGCGACAAGGGTCGCGTTGAGGCCCATCGTGTTGAAGCGTCCAAGGACCGCGACGAACAAATAGAAGACCGCGGCGAGGCACGAGGCGAGGAGCGTCGCCACAAGGAGGCGCCCCGCGAGATCGTAGAGGTCTGCGACGCGCTCGCGGACGAGGGACTCGGAGAGCATGAAGAGAAACACGACGCTCAGCGCAGCGCCGATGGGCGGCAAGTGCACGCCCACGAACGACAGGAAGTCGGCGAGCGTGAAAAGCATCGAGAGCATGCCGGTGAAGGCTGTAAACCGCACGCGTTCGCGAAGGGCCCGAGACGGGCTGGCTTCACCGCGCCTTGCAAACGAGACGAGGCCGGCGGTGACAAGCAAAACCAGGTACGCGTAGAGCGCACCGAGGGCCCATGGACGCTGCTGGTACGGCGAGAGCTCGAGCGCCACCACCGGGAGGATTGTCGCCGTGGCGAGCTCGGTCACACGCGAGCGTTTGCGACCGTCGCTTGGCGGTACGACCTCGTCGAAGATGCGCAGCGCAAAGTGCGGAAAGAGCGCCGTGATGACGCCTGTGACCCGATCCCAGCGCGTTTCCGCGAAGAGGACCGAGAAGGTTTGCGACGCGTACCAAAGTCCAATCGACCCGGAAAACCCTGCGAAAAGCACATGAACTTGGCTGCGTCGCCGAAGGATGGCGGCGGCACCGATGCAGAGTGCAACCACGGAACAGAGGAGCGTGGTGGCCGGTCGAATCCCTTCCATCGCTCAGGCGTTTTCGATGCCGAGAACCTGGAAGCCCGCGCCTTCGATCGCCGCGCGCACCGCTTCGTGCGTTGGCGCTCCGTCGATCGTCGCCTCGCCAACTTGGACGTCGCGACCTTTGAGTCCAGCCTTTTCGATCGCGCGTGCGACGCCACGCACGCAACCGCCGCAGCTCATGCCGCCGATGCGAACCTTCACCGAGTTCTCGTCGCTCATGAGCGCCACGCTAGCCCGCCTCGCGTTCGCCGGAAGGGTCGATGTGCACGGGGCGCGCCGTCAGTAAGAGATGCGAAGCGCGAGGCCTGCGGGGCCGAGGCTCGCCGCTACGGGGGTGTTGCCGTGGGCTTTGTAGAAGAGCCAGCCGGACACGCCGAAGAGGGCCGCGGAAGTCGCGTAAGCGCCAACCGCAATCCACGCGTGGGCCGTTCCGTCGTGGAGGCTCGCGTTGAGGCTCGTGCACGCGGGCGACCCGCTCGATCGGCAATCGTCTGCACCTACGCGTGCGCGCGCATCCGAAGCCGAGTCCGCATCGCGTTGGCTCAGGAGCGCGAACCCGACGCCCGTGCCGAGGGCGGCAAGACCAAACGCAGCCGTTGTATAGGCCACGGTATCCAGGTGCGATGGGCTTGGCTCGTGCGCGGCGACTTCGTCGACCTGCGCCGCTGCGGCAAGCAAGGGCGGTTCGTGAAGGTCAACATTGGCTCGACTCGGCGGAGCGGGCGACGGCACGTCATCGATGTGCCGCACGACGGTCGTTCCACGGACAATGGTGACAATGTCTTCGACGCGCTCGCTTCCGATGCTGACGACGAGGACGCGATCGCCCGGCGTAAGATCGAGAACATTCTCTTGCCATTCAAGGCGTTCCACTTGGCGACCGTCCACGTGAACCGTGGCCCGTGGCGGCGCTTCGATGCGCAGACCCCCGAGCGATTCGCGTGCAGTCTGCAACAAGTCTGGAACCTTCGCGACGAGTGCGGGCTTCGCGTCCGGGTCTCGCGCGTAGGCTCTCAAGTGCCCCGCGGCGTCCTCGGCGAACCCCACATCGAGTTCGCAAATGGCGAGGTTCCAAAGCACCTCGGGTCTTGGATGGAGCGCGTACGCCTGGGCGAACTTGAGGCGAGCGCCGGCCGCGTCGTGGGTCTTGCGGTAGAGTGCTTTGCCTTCGTCGAAGCGTTTTTGCGCTTCGGACATGGCGTCCGTGCCGAAGGCGGGCGATGCGAACGCGAAAGCCACGGCCAACGCCATCAGCGCCCGAGGGTTCCTGAAGACACGCGCGCCGATCATGGGAGCCATGAAAAAGGACCTGCAGGGCGTTGGCAAGTCTCAGGCGCAGACTTTGGGCGAGTGGGCGTTCACGAAATTCGCGGTAGCATCCGGGCCAATGGCACGTCGTTTTGCGGTTTGGGTCGTGGCTTCCTTGGGCACTGTCGTCGCTTTCGCGGCGTGCACAAAACGGCCATCGGAGGCGCTCGCACAATCGAGCGCGACGTCCACCGCCCGTGCCGCGTCGCCGGAAGTGGTCGCTCCGAAGCCGTCGAAGGAACCTGCTTACCGCCTTGCGGTCGTCGGCGATTTCGGCAGCACGGACGACCACGAAGCGGCGGTGGCGAAGCTCGTAAAGTCCTGGAATCCGTCAGCGATTCTCACGACCGGCGACAACATTTACCCGGACGGCGGCGGCTCGTACGACGAGGCGGTGGGCGCGTACTACGCGGACTTCATCGGCTCTTATCATGGCACGCACGGGCCCGGGTCTCCGCACAACCGCTTCTGGCCCGCACCGGGCAATCACGACTGGGCGGGCAACGAGAACCTCGCGAACTTTCGTGCATTCTTCACGCTTCCCGCCGGGCCTGGTGCGGGGCGCTACTACGACACGCCGCTCGACGATGAGGGGCTCGCCCACCTTTACGTCGTCGACAGCGATGCGCACGAGCCCGATGGCATTGGCGTCGACTCGAAACAAGCGAAGTGGCTTCAAGATTCGTTGCGCGCAAACGCGACGAAGGCCTGCTTTCATCTCGTGGCGTTTCATCATCCGCCGTACACGACGATCACAGGCCATGGCCCCGCGATGGCGTTGCGTTGGCCGTTCAAGGCGTGGGGCGCGGACCTCGTGCTCAACGGCCACAACCATCATTACGAACGACTCGTGATCGACGGCTTCCCCTATGTGGTTTCAGGCAACGCCGGAGCGCACCTTTACGAACACCGAGCGGGGGTCGCGGACGGAAGCGTCTTCTTCGACGACACGCACTACGGCGCGTTGCGTTTGGGCGTTGCGCGTGGCGAGCTTTACGGCGAGTCGTTCGTAGCGCAAGGCGGCTCTTCGGCGACGCCCATCGATACGTTTCTTCTGAAAAAAACCTGCTCAAAATAACAAAACGGCAGCTCCGCTAGAGCGCTTTTCAGTCGCATTGACCGTGCAGGCATGGGTGTGCGTCACCATAAACGCTGGTGGGGGTCGTGGGGAGCGGCAGCAGGCGCTCTCCCCGACCGTAAACGGCTCTAGAGGCCGCCGTTCGGTGCATGTTGCACAGACGATTTTACCCGCGGCCGGCGACCTGGGCGATGCGCGTGTGACGGTCGCGGAGCGCGTCGAGGATGATGACCGCGGTCTCTTCGATGGCGCGACCGGTGACGTCGATGACGGGCCACTGCGGGTGCGCACGGTAGATGCGCTGCGCGTAGTCGAGTTCTTCTTTGACCTGATCGCGGAGTCCGTACGACGTGTCGACCGGCATGCCGAGTTGCTTCAGGCGCGCCTTGCGAATCTCCAAGAGCGTGTTGAGTTCGATGGTGAGCCCGACAATGCGCTCCTGGTTGGCCTCTTCGAGTTCCGGTGGCGTTTCGACGCCGAGCACGAGGGGCAGATTCGCAATTTTGAGTCCGCGCTGCGCGAGGATGGTGCTGAGCGGCGTCTTCGAGGTTCGGCTCACGCCGACGAGGACGATGTCGGCCTTCTTGAAGTTGCGCGGCTCTTTGCCGTCGTCGCTCTTCACGGTGAATTCCACCGCTTCAATGCGACGGAAGTACTCGTCGGAAAGCGGGAGCATGCTCGACGGCGTGTTGATGGGCTGACGCTCCAAGTACGTGCCCAGCTTGCCAATGAGCGACCCGATGAGGTCGAGGGCTTCGACGTGCAGCTCGTGGCTCGTCGCATGGAGGTATTCGCGGAGCTCGGGGCTCACCACCGTGAACACCACGAGGGAACCCTCTTGTGCCGCGCGCTCAAGCACGGGGCGGGCGGCCTCTTTCGTGCGCACGCGCGTGTGAAGGCGAACTTGCGCGCCCGATTCGGGAAATTGGAGGAGCGCCGCGCGGACGACTTTCTCCGCTGTCTCACCCGTCGAGTCGCTCAACACGTCGATGCTTCGCGGTTCCATGCGCGCGGTAGCTAGCGCAGGCCGCAAGCGTTCGCGTGGAAAATCGCAGGGCGCAGCGCGTCAGGGTTGCTCGTCGCGCGTCAGAAACGACGGCGCACGAGGCGTTTCACGTGCCTTCGGGGATGAAGTCACGGCGCGTGTAGAGTGCATGAAACGCAAGACCCGCATCGCGCATGGCCTCAGCGGCACCTTCGAGACGGTCGCAGACGGCGAGAACGCCAAGCACATCGAAGCCCGCGTCTCGAAGCATTCCGACGGCCTTGAGAGCGGAGCCGCCCGTCGTGGCGGTGTCCTCGAGGACGATAACCTTGGTGCCCTTCGGCAGGTGGTCGCTTCCCTCGACGAGGCGCTTCGAGCCGTGGTCTTTGGGCGCTTTGCGCACATACAGAGCGTCGACCGGGCACCCGACTTGAAACGAGTGCATGGCCACGGCGCTCACGAGCGAGCATCCGCCGAGTTCGACGCCGGCGACCGCGGCAGCTGGGCCGAACGATGCGAGGGCCTCGTACATGAGCTGACCGACGAGCACGTGACCTTCCGCGAGAAGAACGGCCTGCTTGCAGTCGATGAAAAAGTCACTCTCGCGGCCCGAGGCGAGCACCACGCGTCGCCGCGAAAACGAGCGTTCACGAAGGAGCGCGAGAAGTCGGTCGCGAGCGACGCCGGTGTCCATGGTCGTTAGTTCTTCTTCTTGGCCACTTGTCCGCGAGCGCCGCGACGCATGGCGGGCATGGTTCCGTCGTTCTCGCCGTCGGCGTCACTTTCGGCGACGTCATCGATGGCGGGAGCCGAAGCGGGAGGCGGTGGTGGTGCCGCGACGGCAACCGTGACCGCAGCAGGGCGAACCGGTGCTGGGGGCGCCACGAACGCCTTGGGTGCGACGGCCGGAGCCGGGCGCGCGGGAGCCGCTTGAGGTTTCGCGGCTTGAACGGGCGTCGAACCGGCGATGACGGGAACGACTTCGCCCGGTGCGGCGGTGTGGAGAACGCCTCGGTAAAGGGCCCCCGATGCGACGGAGACGCGCGGTGCGCGAATGGCTCCGACGACGCGCGCGCCCTCTTCCAAGTGAATGGAGACCGTGGCGGAAAGGTCGCCACGGACGGCACCCCTCACGCTGATGCGTGCTCCTTCGATCGAGGCGGCGACAAGACCGGACGCGCCGACTTGAACCTCCCCGTTGACCTTCACGTCGCCTTCGACGAACCCGTCGACGACGAGATCACCGTCGCCGTGAATGCGACCGCGGATGCGCGTTCCCGCGCCAATAACTGTGGCTTCGGCCATCGTTTGCTCCGTGGACGTTAGACGTCCATGTCCACGTTGCCCTTGAACTGGGCACCTTCTGCGATCGTGATGCGTGCAGCTTTCACGTTTCCGATGACGCGCGCTCCCGCGAGGAGATCGACGCGCTCGGCGACTTGCGAGTTGCCCACGAGATGTCCGCCGATGGTGAGCGAAGACGCTTGCACGTCCGCCTCCACGACCGCACCCGCGTCAATCGCCACAGCGTCTTTCGACGTGAGCTTGCCGCGAACGGTGCCTCCGATTTGGAGATCCTCGTCCGAGGTGATTTCGCCTTCGATGGTGATGCCCGGGGCAATAACCGTGCTCATCGTGACCTTCCTTGCTGATTCCGCTCAGGGAGCGTTTCGTAAAGCGTGTAGAATGCAGTAAAAATCTAGCGACGAGCGGCGGGGGCGCCGGGGGCTCCAGCCGTTGCGACTTTTTCCGCGAGCTCCGCGGGCAGGTCGAAACTGGCGTGGACTTCGCCGTGGAATCGCGCGCCGTCTTCGAGCGAAAGCGCCGTCACCCGTACGACTCCGTTCACTCGGCCTGTGGCCGCCACGTGCAGGGCTCCATCGCTCCGCACGGGGCCTTCGAGCTCACCGGCGACGACGACATCGCTCGCGGAGGCCTCGCCCTTCACGGAGCCGCCTTCTTGAATGGTCAGCTTTCCGCCGAGGGTCACGTTGCCTTCGAGTTGGCCTTCCATCGACACGTCTCCGTCGCCGTGGAGGCGTCCGCGGAGGCGAGTGCGTGGGCCAATCGTTGTTTCGTAAGCCTGCGTCATCGGTGCCATCGTGTGTTTCTCCGGGAGCTGAGCCCAGCCGAACGAGCGCGGACCGTAGTCACGCCCGCGGCGCGTGTCACCGCTGCAATGCGTCGGGGACGTTGTTTCGCTCCCAGACCGTCCAGCGATTGCCCTCGAAACGCGCGCGGAAGCCGTTTCTCGTGGCGTCGAAGCCTCGTCCGCGCGTGAGGACGTAGTCGTAATACGTGCTCAGTTCTCCGCTCGCGCTCGTCTGTTCCGGAGTCCACTCCCAACGAAGCCGCGCGGACCCGCCCGGCGGAGGCGACTTGCCTGGCAGGTAGTCGAAGGGCCAGTGCGCATACCCGGCGTAACTGAATTGAACCACGCCGCCATTTGCAGTCTGCACGTAACTTCCGAAGTGCAGAAAAGGCGAGTGGTGGACGACGTTCGACCCTCTGTCGAAGATCAGCGCCGCAACCTTCGCACGGGGCGGAAGGTGCGCGACCGCGTCGTCGATGTCCCCGACCTCCTCGAGCTCAAACCTCACGAAACGCTGGGCGGTAACCGTGATGGACGCCGATGCGAGGGCCGCGAACAGGAAAGCTAACGCTTCACCGCGTGCGCCCTTCGGCATGCGGGCGAGCGGAATGAGCAGCAGCAGGAAGAGGAATGGAAATCGCTGCGCGATGATCCAAATGTACCCGTGCCCTTCCTCAAGGAGGAAGTAGAGGACAAGGCACACGATGGGCAGAAGCCCGAGCGCGCGAGCGTCCGTGGCGCTGTCGTCCGCATCACCTTGCGAGAGCGCCGCCGCGGCCACGAGCGCGAGCATGAAGCCGACGAGAATGAGATCGTCGCGGTCGTCCGGGCCAACGTCGAGAAGCCACTGCCAGACCTCGCGCAACGACTGAATCGGCTGACGAATCGCATGCTTTTCGAAGAGCGCGCCCGACGAGAGCTTGCCGGCTTCGGTTCCAAACATCCATCGAAGTGCCAGCGCCACCGCGGGGGCGAAAGGTGCACTGTGCACAACAAATGCGCGGGGCTTTGACCACGGCGCAAGCAGCATCGCGCCGAGCGCGAAGACCCCGAATGGAAAGAAATGAAGGTGAAAGAGCAGCACCACGAGGAGTGCGAGACCGATGCCGCGACCGAGGGTTGGCGCGCGCTTCTGTTCGATGGTCAGCGCCAGCGCGAAGAGCATGGCCGGTACGCCCACGAGAAAGGGCAAGAGCCCGAACATGAAGAGAACGTTGTAGAGGAGCGGAACCGCAAGAAGGGCCAGTCGCTCGTCTTTTTTCAGGGCGAGGAGCAGCGCGCGGACGCCAAGAACGGTGCCCGCGAGGTAACTGCTCACGAGGAGAACTTGCGCGACCTTGACGCCGACGACGAAGGCGAGGCCCGCACCAATGAGGTAATACGCGATATACTGCGTACGACCGAGCTGCAGCTCGTAGTGCTGATCGAAGCCGAACGCGGGGTCGTGAAAACTCCGAAGGACGCGAATCGTCGCTTCGTGGAACGGCCAGTCCGTAATCGGCGGATGGCGGACGATCCACGCGGGAATCGTGGCCAAGAGCGCAGCGGCGAAGACGAGCCACGACGACCCGGGCACCGAGCGAAGGCGCTGCATTAGCGTGGAAAAAAACAGCACAAAGGCCCGTTAACAGTCCCCCGTGCGAAGACCAAGCGCCCTCGAAGGTTCTTCGAGCGGACGGCGGGATAGCAGCCCATCGTCATCGGCGATCGAACGCGCAGGCGGCTCTTGCCCGCTCCTCGTGATCCGCTTTCGAGAAGCTTGCTGCTAAGGTCCGCGCCCCGATGGCCTCCCACTCGTCCCCGGTTCCTTTTGTCGCCGGCGTGGTGCTCGTGGCGGCTTCGGTCGCCGAAGCTGTCGGCGTATTCGTCCAGGCTCGCGGAGGGCCTTCTGAGGCGGACTGGACGGCGGTCAAAACGCAACTGGCCGCAACGCTGACCGAGTCCGATGGGCTGCTCATTGGAACGCGCTGGATCGAGCCTTTGGCAAGGCAAAAGCTTGGGGACGGGCTTCTCACGAGGGAGCGACTTGGCGCGGGCGCGAGCACCTTCTCGCGCGTGGCTGTCGTGTCGGAGCGTGGCCACGGGAGCCTTCCGGCGGGGTACATCGTCGACGGTCGTGACGTGTTTGGCGATCTCGACATCACGCGGGCCCATGCCGCGGCGCCCTTCCGTGTGAACGCGCGTTTCGAGTCGCTGCTTTCGCGCGCTTCGGTCGTCCTCGACGCAAACGGCGTTGAAACCCCATGCACCTGGGGCGTGTACGGTTCCACGAGCGGCAATCTTGGGACGGGACCAGCGATTCCTGCTGAGCGTTTTGCCTGCCCGGGGCTCTTCGTGGCGCGCTCGTTCGTCACGGACACCGCCTACGTGGCACATGATGCAGTTTACACGGATGTGCCGGGCGACGGCAGGACGGTCGTGGTGCGCTGGACCGACGTAGCGATGGGAACAGCGCTTCGTGGAGGCTTCGGTCTATACGTCGAAGCGGAACGTGACGGCACGGGCGCGCCCATCTCCGTCGAGTGGCGCATCAACGGCCGCTCGGTCGCGACTCTTTCGCACCGCGACGGCGAGGGATGGAAGCCGTTCGAGATCGCCACGAACGACCTCGCCGGTTCCCATGAAGTGGTGGAATTGCGCTTGCGAAGTCCCGGTGGTTCGAGGCGCTGGATAGGCGTGTCGGCGGCAGTTGTTGAGGCTCGCCCATGAAGGCTCCGCGCCGCATCCCGTCGAACGCGCTCGTGCTCATCGCCCTCGCGTTGCTCGCGCTCCTGGTCTTCACGTCGACAGACCTCGGCTTCGCGCGCGACGAAGGGTTCTACTTTTCCGCCGCTCGAAGTTACGCCCAGTGGTTCGAGCTGCTTGCGACGAAGCCTTCGCAGGCGCTCGCCCCCCGGCGTTATCGATGCGGCGTGGTCGGCGAACCACGAGCACCCGTCGCTCGTGAAGAGCCTTTTCGCGATCAGTTGGCTCACGCTTCACGAACATTTGGCGTGGATTTCTGCAGCCAGTCTTGCGTTTCGTTTTCCGGCGATGGTCTTGTCGGCCCTTGCTGTTTTCGGCACCGGTCTCCTCGCGGCCGAGGCGTTTGGCGCGACGGCTGGACTTGCGGCGGCCGGGTTTCTTGCCGCGTGTCCTGGCTTCTTTCACCACGCGCACCTCGCATGCTTCGACGCGCCGATTGCCGCGCTTTGGGTCCTTGTCGCATGGGCGCACTTGCGGGCGCTTCGGCTGCGCACCGTGGGCTCGTACCTGGTCCTTGGAATCGCCTACGGGCTCGCCCTTGAGACGAAGCACAATGCGTGGATTCTTCCCGCGGTCCTCGTGCCTCATGGGCTCCTTTTCGGATGCCGCGCAGCGAACGGAAAGCCCGTCTTTCCCTGGGCTCTCATCGCGCCATACGTCGTCGGTCCGTTCGTGTTCGTGGCGCTCTGGCCGTGGCTTTGGCACGACACGTGGGCGCGCATGCAGGCGTATGCGGCCTTCCACCTGCACCACGATTATTACAACATCGAGTTCCTCGGCCGGAACGTCTTTGCTCCGCCCGCTCCGCTTGCGTACCTGCCGGTGATCGTCGCGGCCACGGTTCCGACGACGATGATCCTCGCGGCTTTTTTTGGCACCCTCGCTCCCCGCGACTGGGTGGTTCGCGACACGTTCTCGCCGCGCGTTCGTACCACCGCCGACGCCTCGCTCCTTGTGTTCTGCGTGCTCGCCGTCGGTGCGTCTTTCGGGCCGTTTTTCCTGCCGAATACGCCGGTATTTGGAGGATACAAGCATTGGCTTCAGGCCTACCCGTTCGCGGCGATCCTGGCGGGACGCGGCGCCTCGGTGGCGATCGACGGCCTTGCGGTTCGCGTGCGTACGCCGTTTCGAAACGGCGCGCGGGTCGTGGGTGTCGTGCTCGCGGTGCTCGGTCCTGCGATGGTCACCGTGCATGCGCATCCGTTTGGCATCGCGCCGTATGTGCCTGCCATCGGGGGCATGCGCGGCGGTGCGCGGCTCGGACTCAATCGGCAGTTCTGGGGCTACACGACGCAAAACGTTGCGAGCGTCCTTGCGGAGCTGCCGCCTCACGGGCGCGTGTTCGTCCACGACACGGCGTGGGACGCGTGGGTTGCGCTTCAGGCGGAGGGGCGCGTTCGAGCCGATTTGCAGGCCACTTTCACGCCGCAAGACGCCGACATGGCGCTTGTGCAGCACGAGCTTCACATGAACGAAGTGGACCACAGCATCTGGGTCGCCTTCGACACGGCGAGCCCCGTTGCGGTGCTGACCCACGACGGTGTGCCTTACGTAAGCGTCTACCGACGTCGGCGCTGAGGAAGACCTGTCGTTGAGCGTGCGGAGCCTCGCGCAAAATCCGCCATTTGAGGCTAGGCTCGCGCGCGATGGAAGGCTTCGACCCGACCCGTCTTGAGCAGGTCGCGCGTGCGCGACGTGGCGCGGGCGATCGGGTCGTCCTTGGAGTCGCGGTATTTTTTGCCCTGGTCGCGTTCGTTCTCGTGGGCGCGGTCGCGGCGCTGCGAACGCCGAAGGTGGACGCGTGGCTGATGGCCCGCGTTCAACGCGAACTTGCGGCCATTGGTGTTCCCGTCACCATGCAGATGCACCTCGAATTCGTTCCGCCGCGCATCGTGCTGACGGACGTGGTGGTGCCCTCGCTCGACGGCAGCGACGCGGCCCTGTCGGTTCCGCGCATCGAAATTCGTCCGCGTCTCGCGCCGCTCATCGTCGGGCGCTTTCTCATCGACGAGCTTCGCGTCGATCGCCCGCATGTGCGCGTCGTGGTTCATCGCGGAGCCGTGAAAAACGTGGCGCTTCCGGCGGGCGGCGCCTCGGCTCGCACCGGCCCCGTGCGCGTGCCCGTGCGCACGCTGAGCGTTTCGGACGCGTCGCTCGACTTGGACATCGATGGCAATCTTTTCGTCGTCGGAGGACTCGACGCCGACGCGCGGCTGACAGACGACGCGGTGGAAGGCGTCCTCGGGCATGTGGCAATCGACGCGGACGAGTCGCTCGTCATCCGTCAACGAGAGGTGCCTGCGACGCCAGGAAATCCAGCGTACCTCGCGCAAGACGACGATGTGCTTTGCCATCTTTCCGCGCGACTCTCGCTCGACGCGCAAGAGGTCACGCTTCGACGGTTTCTTCTCGACGGCATCGTCGATCGCGATCGTCACGCGGCGAGCGAATCCCTCTGTGACCTTCCGGCCGAAGACCCGCGGTGGTTGCGTGTATCCCTCACGGATGCGGCCATCTCGCGTAAATCGCTCGAAGGCGGCCCGCTCGTGTACCGAGGCGAGGGCGAAGTACGCGTGCCGGTCGCGCTCGCCGATCGCTTTGGGTCGCTCGCGGCCGACGGCATCTTGGAGACGTCGTTCACCGTGCATGCGAACGGGACTCAAAAGCTTCCCGAGCTCGACGCGCATTTGAGCGGTTCGGGCATCTCCATTGGCGCTTTGGAGTTCGTCGATCGCCTCGACGGAGACCTCCGCATCCACGACGACGTGATCCTCAGTTCGAGCCTCTCCATTTCGGTGGGGCAGGGCATCGCCCTCGTGCGTGATGTGAGCATTTCGCCGTTCGAGCCCGGCATCCCGATGCGCGCGCGGCTGAACGGCGATGGGATCGATTTTCTCGCCCTCATGCAAACGCTCGGGGTCAGTCCGCATCCCCACGTCGCATGGCAAGTTCAGTCGCTCATCGTGACCGACTGCGTGGGAACTCTTTCGCCGCTTCGACTCGACGGCGGCATTGAAATCGGAGCCGATTCCCTCGGGGTTTACGATCGCGCGGTGGACGACCCCGCCGCGAAGCCCATCGTGGCTCTCGGAGCGACTCGCATCGCGGGGCACTTGCACATCGACGCGGAGTCCCTCGTCTTTGAGCGCCTGACCGCGACCTTCGGTCACTCGTCGATTCACGGCGCCCAGGTGCGTATCGGTTTTGCGAGCAGCCTTGTCGTGGACGCCGAAAGCGTGGACCTCGATCTCGCGGACGTGGGCACCGTGGCGGGTCTTCCGGTGCAGGGGAAGATCCAGGCAAGCGTGCATGTGCACGGGGCAAACGGGGACCCGCTCATCGAGGTGGCGGCCAAAGCGCAGGGCCTTGAGTTCGCGGGTCTTGCGCTCGGTGATTTGCAGGGAATTCGCGCGACCGCACGGGGCCTCAAAGTGGACCTCGGGAGCTTCGGGGTCAAGCGCGGAGCGAGCAGCTACCGTGTGGCGAACCTGCTCCTCGACTTCTCGACCGGCGCACCGCTTGTCGTCTCCGGATCGCTCGCGGGCGAGAGCGTGGGCCTTCGTGATGCGCTCTCGACGTTCCACTTGGACGATGACCCGCGCTTCGATGGTTTTGACGCCACGCTCGCGCTCGTGGCGGACCTGCGTGTGGACATCGGCGGTCCGGTCGACCGTTGCGGAGGCGGGGTCATCACCCTGCATCTCGACGCGAAGGCCGACGACGTCTGGGCTTTCGAAGAGCACTTCGACAGCGGGGCTCTCTCGCTTGACCTCGAATGGACCGACCGCGCGGCCGGCTTGTCCGGCGCACGCATGCGCGTGGGATCGTTTCGCTTGGAAAAAGCCGACGTTGACGACCGATCGCGCACCGTCGGGCGCATCGCAGGAGCTCTCGACATGAGCTTCGGCGGAGAGGTCGACGGAAAGTTTTTTCTCGAGGCCACACCGCTTCGTCGCTTCGACAAAGTGCGGCACATGGCGCCCGCTCTCGACGGCTTCGTCACGGGCCGCGGCACCATCGGTGGACGCATCGATGCCCTCGAGGTGGGCGGCCTTTTCGACGTGGAACAAACGCTCGTGGACGGCGCCGAAAGCGGTCCTTCGCACGTGGCCTGGCGCATGCGCCAACGTCGCGACGATGCCGCGTCGGAGCGGAGCGTTTGTGGACTGCCCGTCGGAAAGCCCTTCAATAAGGCCGACTACCTCGCGCGCAGCGGACCGTCGGGCCTGCACCACATCGACGGCACGCTCTTCGGCGGGCAGCTCATTGTGCACGAAGCGCAGCTCACGATCGAAGCGGACCCAATGCTCATCGGCGAGTTCGAGCTGAGGGATCTCGATGTGGCGCGCGTCGGGTTGCCCATGCTTCGGCCTGCGCCCGTCAGCGAAGTCGACGCGGTGGACACCATCGAGGTCACTGAGGGCAGCGCCGCTGCAACGCCTTGGAGCGGTCGCGTCACGGGCCTCGTGCGCGTGGACCAGTACCGCAAGAGCGAGTGGGCCAAGTCGAAGGTCGACATCGACCTGAGCGACTTCCGCGTCTCGGCCATGGGCATGGTTTTGACGAAGGGGCCGGAGCCCGTGAAGCTCGAGGTGGGGCAGGGCAAGCTGACGCTCACGCCGACGCACGTGACCCTCACGCCGGCCGACGAGAGCGCGGGGACGAAAGTCGGCATGTCGCTGTCGATCGACCAGCTCGCGTCACACGGCACGGTGCATGGCCGCATGGATTTGCCCACCACCTCACTTGCAACCTTCGGAAGCGTGGCAGCTCACCTGCGTCGCGCGAAGGGAACCGTGTCGGGAGCCATCGTCGTCCAAGGCGAACTTGCCTCGCCGAGCGTCGACGGCGCGTTTCACGTCGAGGCCGACGAGTTGCCGCTGGGCGATGCGGCGCCACCGCTCACGGATGTGCGTGCAGACTTCACGCTTTCCCCGGACCGCTTCCAGCTCACGAAGGGCATCGCGCGCACGAGCGGCGGCGATCTCGAAGCGACGGGCACCGTGGTCCTTGCGGGCTTCGAGCCAGTCCGTGCGGACGGTGCCGTGGTCGTGCGCGGTGTGCGAGCTTCCCCCGTGGACGGCACGCGCGCATCGGTCGACGGTCGCATTGAAATCGCGGTCCCGACGTTTCAGCGAAACGGCGAGCGTGCCCGCGTGGGCGGCGAGCTGACGATTCGCGATGCGGAGTACGTGCGGTCGATCAACCTCGTGACGGGCCTTGGCGGTGACGGCGGCGCGCGACGAACCGTCGACCACTACGACCCCGCGAACGACTGGGTCGACCTTGACGTGCAGGTGAAGACGGCGACGCCGATACGCATTCGCAACAACCTCGTCGAGGTGATGCTCGAGACGAACGCCGCGGGTCTTCGCGTCACGGGCACGAACCAACGCATCGGTCTTCGCGGCGAATTGCATGCCCTCTCGGGGGGCCGTTTTCACTTCCCCACGAACGACTTTGACATGCGCTCGGCCACGGTGCGCTTCGACGATGCGACCCGCATTGTGCCGATGGTCGACGTCGTGGCGGTCACCGAATATCGGCGCTTTTCGGACCGCAATGCCGTGGGCACCGGGTCGAACGCCAGCGGCGCCGGTGGCGGTCAAAATTCATCGATCTGGCGCATCGACTTGCGTGCGAGCGGCGACGCCAACGACCTCCGCTTGGCGATGACGAGCGACCCGCCCCTTGCGCAAGACGACATCGTGCTGCTTCTCACGATGGGCATCACGCGCACCGAGCTCGACCAGCTTCGAAGCGGCGCCGCGATTGGTGCGCTCGGCGCGTTGGGGACCCTCGCCGGAGCAGACCGTGCGGTGCGCGACACCATCCGCGTCCTTGACGATTTTCGTCTCGGTGCAGGCTATTCGCCCCGCGCGGCGCGCACGGTGCCGCAAGTCACCATCGGTAAACGCCTCGGTGAGAGTGCGCGCGCCACGGTGACCACCGGCATCAGCGAGTCGAGCGACGTGCGTTCGAGCGTCGAGTGGTCGTTCGGAAGTGCCACGAGTGCACAGGTGTCATACGATAACTATACGAACGCTGCATCGTCATCGATGGGGAACGTTGGTCTCGACTTCAAGTGGCACTTGGAGTTCGAGTGAGCGAGCGGCGATTCCTTCGAGCGGTCCTCGCATTGCCGCTGTTCCTGCTCGCCTCGTCGGCGCTTTCTCCTGCTGTTGCGCAGGCAAACGACGAACACGGGTCGACCGGGCCCCTCGGCCCTCTTGAGCTTGCGGGGCTCCACGGCAAGCTCGTGCGCCGCGTGGCCGTCGTCGTCGAGTCCGCGCCGTGGCTCGTGGACGATTCGCTTCCATCGGCCGCGCCCGTGGTCGGACGTCCGTTCCGCGAAGACGAAGCGGAGGACCTTTTGCGTGCCGCTCTCGAAACGGGCGCGTACGCCGACGGTGCCATCGACGCGTCGGCAGAAGACGATGGCGTGCTCCTCACGCTCCGACTCGTGTCGCGTCGTATCGTGGATTCGGTCGAAGTCGACGTGCAAGGAGCGGGCCCAAGCGCTGAAGAAATCCTGCGCTTCGCGAGCCTCACCGACGACCACAGCGTGAGCAGCCTCGATGTGTCCGCGGCAGCCGAGCGCGTGCGCGGCATGCTCGTTCGTCGCGGGTTTTCGGACGCCCTCGTGCGCGTACGCACGCGCGAAACCGACAGGCCTTTGCGCCTCGCGTTTTTTGTCGAGGTGTCCGGCGCGGTCGAGCGGCTCGTTGCCTCGAAGAGCCTTGTCGTCCAAGGCGACCTCGGATCACTCGTCGATGGGTGGGCAGATCAGCTGCCGCCCGTCGGCGCTCGAATCGACGAAGAACTCTTGCGCCAGCGCGCCGCGGAGTTTCAGGAGAGGCTTCGCAGCGCGGGCTACTTTGAGGCGGTTGTTGAGGCGGTTTCCAGTGACGACAACTCGGTGCGCCTTTCGGTGCGTCCCGGTGCTCGCTTCCGTGTGCGCTTCGAGGGCGTCGACCGTTTCGACGAAGACGTTCTTCGCGGTCTCGCGGACTTGTCCACGCGGGAAGGTCGCGACGGGCAGCACCTCGCGGAGGCTGTCGCGGCCTTCTACGGCGCGCGCGGTTACCTCGATGTGGACGTGCGCGCGGAGGTTCGCCGAGCGCGAAGCGGGAAGGTCGCGGACCTCGTGCTCGTCGTCACCGAACACGAGCGAGTGCCCATTGTTGCGAGGTCATTTCCGCGTTTCGTGAGCGACGCGGCAGCCGATCGCGGAGCGCTCCCAAAGACGGTGGAGGAGCTCGACAGGCTTGGGTCGGAACTCCTGCGCGAAGATCTTCCCGGACTGCCGTTCTTTCGTCCGCCGACCGAGGGCGAGTCGTTCGGGCTCGTGGTTCGCAGCGCGAATGGCGTCGAGACGGTCGAGCGACTTGGGGCCGCATTCTTTCGCCCGGCGTACGATCGCGTGCGCCAATACCTGGAAGAATCCTACCGAAACGAGGGATTCCTTCAGGCGCAAGCGGGGCCCGTTCTCGTCGTTCGAAAGCCATGCGCGACGCGGTCGCCTCTCGGTTGCGCGCCGACTCCGGTCGACGCCGCGTTGCTTGAGGGCAACCTTGCGGACGCTCCGCCCAGTTGTGACCCGCACGATCGCCGCAGTCGCGGATGCGAGCTTGGGGTGTCGATCGTTCTGCCGGCGGCGCTTGGGCCGCGCACGTACGTGGCCGATGTGACGTTCTCCGGAGTGCGCTCGATTCCCGAGGTAGACGCGAGTCGCGTCTTGGACCTTCGGCTCGGAGAGCCTGCAAGTACTGTGATTTTCCAGTCCGCAGCGGACAGGCTCGTTGAGTACTACCGCGAGCAGGGATACGCGTTCGCCGCGGCACGCTTCGTCATCGAGACGTCGCCGAACCGAGAGCTCGGACGCGTGCGCTTCGAGGTGACCGAAGGCCCTCTCGTGCTCGTCGACCAGATCGCGATCGAGGGCAACGACGCGCTCTCCGAATCGCTCTTGCGCGGTCGCCTCGCCCTTCACGTTGGCGAGCCGTATCGAACGAGTCTCGTGCGCAAATCGCGCGAAGCGATCGCGGCGCTGACCTCGGTCGCGAACGTGACGATCGGTCTTGATGACGAGGCGATTCCCTCCGCAAGGCAGCGCGTGGTCGTCTCGGTGCGGGAGGCGAAAAGGCAAATCATCGAGGTGCGTCCGGGTGCGTCGACCGGTGAAGGTTTTCGAACCTCCATCGAGTACACACACCGAAACTTGTTTTCGTATGGTGTGAGTGCGTCCACACGCATCCAGCTCTCTTACCTGCCGGACTTTCTTCTTCTCGACTCGGTCGCATCACAGAACATCGGCAAGCTCGACATGGCCGACCGCCTCGTGGCGCGCGTCACCGCGGGCATTGCATTCCCCGATGTTGGTCTCGGAACCACCGTGCGCGGCAGCGTCGACGTCGCGATTATTCGTGATTTGCAGCGCGATTTCCGCCTCGACAAGCGCACGATCGCCGCGACGCTCTCGTGGCTTCCGTCCCCTGTGTGGCGCCTCTCTCTCGGCCCGGCACTCGAGAACAACACCATCCGACTCTTCGTCGATGCGGCGTCGGTCGAGGACTACTTGAAGCAGCTCGCGGCTGAAAGCGGTCAAGCCGTCGACATCAACCTGCTTCGTCTCCTTCGAATTCCCAACGGGTCGAGCGCCGTCTTCGCGCAAAAGTTCCAGGTGGCGATGGACCATCGCGACAACGCGTTCAACGCGCACCGCGGTACGTTCGTCGGCATCGCCGTCGAGCATGTCGACTCGTACCCCGCGGATGGAGCGGACGGGAAAACGCGCTTTGAGGGCCACTTTTTCCGCCTAACGGAGACGTTCTCCGCGTACGTGCCGCTGCCCTTTGGCATCACGTGGGCGACGCAGCTGCGGCTTGGTCAAATCGCTCATCTCACGAGCCTTGCGTCGTCGAAGACGTACCCCGATCGCTTCTTCTTTCTCGGCGGAATGGACTCGATGCGCGGGTACTTGCAGGATGCATTTATTCCTCAAGACATCGCCGACCAGCTCGCTGCGAACCCAGAGCTCTCGCTCGCGAACATCACGTCGCGCGGCGGAAATCTGTTCGTGAACCCGAGGACCGAGTTGCGTATCCCGGTGCTTGGCATGCTCGGAACCGTAGCGTTTCTCGACAGCGCGAACCTCTGGCAGGACCCGTTTTCCCTGATCGATCACCCGTCGAAGTTCTCGCTCCGGGCCACCGCCGGGACCGGGCTTCGTGTCGACACGCCGCTCTTTCCGATCGCCATCGATGTCGGATGGAACCTCGCCCCGCGCGCGTGGGAGGACCGGTACGCGTATCACTTCGCGGTCGGTCTTTTTTGAGCCGCGGCGTTCGCTCTAGGGCACGTGTCGAAACATGAACTCAAGGGCCGCGGGCATTCGACGCTTCCACGCGCGCTCCGAGTGCGTGCCGCGACGGTCGGTCACGAACTTGAGCTGGCGCATCGGGTAGGCGCGCGAGGCGATCTCGATGGCCATCGATTCGGCGATGGGGTGCATGGCTCCGCGTCCCTCGTTCACGCCGCAATCCATGTAGATTCTCGAGAACTGCGGGGTCGCTCGTTCGCGCAGATCGCGGAAGATGCGGCGTCCGCCGAACCACAGCGAGGGTGACATGGCAATGGCGCCACCGAACGCGTCGGGCCGGGCAAAATGCGTCCACAACGCCGCAAGGCCGCCCATGGAGGAGCCGCCCAAAACGGCGCCGAGCGACCCTTCCAAGATGGGCACGCGCGAGCGCAAGTAGGGCACGAGGAAGTCCGCGAGCCAGTCGGCCAAATGCGGCGTGAGCCCGCCGTGTTTGCCCGCGGACCAGGGGCCAAGCTCGTCGATGCGGCGTTCGTGTCCGTGATCGACCGCGACGAGCCAAGGAGCGATGCACACGCGTTTGGGCACGAGTTTGTCCGCGGCGCGATGCGCATGCCAGCCGCCCGCGAAGGAGCCCTCGTCACCGAATGCGTTCTGGCCATCGAAGAGAATGAGGACCGGGCGCGCCCGCGTCGGGTCTTTCACCGCGGGCTTGTAGAGGCGCACGCGACGGTCGCCGATGTGCGGAATCGGAAACGATCCAAGGGAGTCGAGGTGCCCGTGCAAAAGCGGCTTCTTGCGGGTCGTCATGGGGCCTCGGCGGGCGCGTTTCCGAGCCACCCGTCCAGCATGCCGTCCTCGTCCCAAAGTCCGCTTGCGAGGGCTTCTGCGAGCAGCGCTTCGCTCACCGCGATGACGGAGAGGTCGAGGGTGTTTGCGATGCGCACGACGCGCGGAGGTCCTGAATTGAGCTGAATCGCGTGCATGGCGGCGCCGATGGCTTCGTCGTCGGTCGCAAGAGCGATGGGCGTCTTGCCGCTCGCGAGGTTGCGACTGGCGAGAACGTTGGTCGCGGTGACCTCTTCGTCAAGCGTGCGCCTCACGCGTTGCGTGGTGACGTCGGCGAGCCCGAGGCCGTTTCCATTTCCCTTCGTCTCGCGTGTGAGGCCAAGCACGACGATGCGCTCGATTCGAGGCTCCGAAACGCCCGGTGCACGACCGAGGACGTTCGGGTCGAGGCCCGTGCCCGAGATGTTCTTGCCGATGCATTCGACGATGCACACGTCGATGGGCGAGAGTCCGATGCGCGGAAGCGAGCGGCGTGCCTCCGCGAGGAGCTCGGGTTCCCGTGAGGGAAAATCCTGGGCCGCGAGCACCTCGACACGCGCAAGCTCGTCGAAAGCATTCTCGACGATGGCGATGGCACCGGGGACCGGAAGGCGTGCGGTGATGAGGTCGCGCGCGGCAGGGAGAAGCGTTCCGAAGTCGCTGTAGGGCTCTTCGTGGATGCGCGATGCACCTTGATGCTTGCCGAGGCCGATGACGAGCATCTTGGCGATGCCGCTTTCGACGTCGCCGCGAAAGCCCGTGTGCGGCTTGATGCGCGCGATGGGAATCACCGCATCGGCGTCGCGCGCGGCAATGGCGTCGACGACGACCTCGAGGTCGTGCCCCTTGCGCGTCCGCACCGAACCGAGGGAAATCACGTCCATTGAGGCACGAAT
>CAIQDA010000353.1 GCA_903870415.1 uncultured delta proteobacterium | reverse complement strand
GCCCGTGGCGCCGGTGGCACCGGTCGCGCCGTTGCACACGTAGTTCGTGAACGTGACTTCCGCCGTGTTCAGCGTTCCGTCGTCGTTGAGGTCAAGACCGCTCACGATCTGCTTACCGCCGTTGATGCAGTTCGCGCCCGCTGGCTCATCGGTGACCACAGAAATGGATGAATGGCCCGACGCGCCCGCGGCTCCGGCGGCTCCGTTGCAGGAATACTGCGCCGACACGACCTCGTCGGCCTCGAGGACGCCGTTGCCGTTCGTATCGGTCCCGCCCTCAACTTTGACTCCGCCGTTCGCGCAATTCGCGCCGGAAGCTTCCTGCGACAAACGGACGAGGGCTTGAGCGCCCACCGCACCGGCCACGCCCGCTGGCGGATCTGAGCATCCGAATAGCGCGAACGACGCCGTGCCAACGAAGAAGCAGCTCGCCGCAAAACCTGTTCTTTTCATCATTACTGCAACGGAACACATCACCGACTCATTCGCCACCCATGCTTTCACCGAAGGTAGCGGCCCTGACGACTCTGCTGCGCGCGCAACCGCCCACACGGAGGGCATCGGCGTCAACCGCGGCCTCGCCGCCGGGTACAAGTCGGTGGCGCTTGTATGGGCACATACCCACGCCACGCAATTGAGCGAAGCCCGTGCTTAAACGCGGGCCACCGACGCCGCAACCGCATCGAGAACAGCGGCCTCGTCGCTCGCAAGCAGCGGATTTCGATCGAAGTGCGCGTGGGGTGCCGTCGGCCTTTCGACGCCCACGCGGTGCACACGGAGCCAGGCTTGTTCCACCGTCAGAAACCGCCCGTGGGCCCCGCGCACAAGGCCGAAAAGATCGGGGCCCGCCGCTCGCCGTGGCCCAGGGGCATAGGTGACAAGTTTTCCGTGGGCCGTACGCGCCATGAGGCCCGAAACGTCTTGGTCCACGGGGTCGTGCCAGCGGCAGCGCGTGCCCGGCAGTCCCGCGTCGATGAAACCGCGCACCGTCGTCGAAGCCGACGGAAACGATTCAAGCGCAAGGGTGAGTCCCTTTGCCCGCAAGGCTTTTTCTACGTCGGCGATGGCCGTCTCTCCCGACGCGTGCGCGAGCAAACTGGCCTCGTCGACAGCCACCCCCGACGTCGGCGCTTGAGTCGCCTGCGATCCAGCAATCGGAGCTGCACTCTGCAAGTTTCCTGGGTTGTACACACCCGCTGGGTCCATCGCGCGCATGACCGCTCGAATCACATCGACGCCCGCACCGAGCTCCGCCCGCAACGCAGGCGCTTTCGAGCGTCCAACCCCATGATGATGCGCAACCGTGGCTCCCGCTGCATTGGCTGCGGCAAGTGCATCGCGCCAAATGGCGTCGTAACGCTCTTCGCAGCGCTCGTCCCAGGACCCGCTGCCGTCTCCGGCGCTGCCCGCAAACGAGAAGTAAATGCAGCATCCGTCCGGGTACGCATGGCTCATGTGCGCCATGATAAACGCCTTGCCGCGCACCGCTTCGCGTACGCCGTCGTAGAGCGCCCCGAGCTTCGACCAGGTTGTGGCCACCTCAAAAGTGTCGACAAATAGCCCGCTACGAATAACCGGCGCTTGACGATAGGAGACCGAATATCGGTGGGCGATCCAGCGCGCTGCCGGTCCTTCGCCGTCGTAGCGTCCCTTCATGCGCTCCATGATGGCGCGTGCGGTCACAAGCTCACGACCGGGCCTGTCCCCAACGCCCTCCCACACGGCAACGACGAGGGCGCCGCCCAGCGCAAATGAACCGAATTTGCTGTCAATGAGCTCGTTCAGGAGCGCGGGCTGCTGAAGCACTGTCCGCAACGCCGTCGCTCCAAAACCGGGAATAACCCCGTCGTCATCACTTGAAGACGCCTTGGTGCCTTTGGGTTTTTTCACTGCGCCCATGCGCGCAAGCATCGCGTCGAAGGGATCGTAGAGGCGCAAGACCGCTGGCCGAAGTCCCTGCTGAAAAAGCTCGCGCATCCCCTCCCAGGCTTCTTCGGTGCTGCGAAACGACCAGGAAGCAAGCGCACGCGAGGTCGGTGCAGGCTGCACACGTAGCGTTGCGCTCGTCAGAATTCCAAGAGTCCCTTCGCTGCCAATGAGGAGAGGAACCAGGGACGGCCCGTGACTGCGTGACTTCGCCTGGACAACGTCGCCCTTGCCCGTAACGAGCTCGAGGCCGACCACCATGTCCTCGATCTTGCCGTAGTACCCGGAGCACTGCCCCGCGCCACGGCCGGCGATCCACCCGCCCACGCTGCTGCACAAAATAGACGACGGAAAGTGCCCGAGCGTGAGCCCTGCACGTCCGAGGCGCTCTTCGAAAGGAACGCCCATGAAGCCCGCCTCCACGTCGACCACGCGTGCGTCACGGTCGATGCGGCGAAACTTCTCCATGCGCTTTACGTCGACGACCAGCGAATCTTGGCCCGGGAGAATCGCCCCGCACACGCCGCTGCCTGCGCCGAACGGCACCATGGCGATGCCGCGCTCCGAGCAGTAGCGCGCGATGGCGACAACCTCGTCGGTCGTTCGAGGCCACGCGATGGCGGCAGGCTTTGAGGGCGCCGGGTTGCCCGCACGCACCGCCAAATGGTGGCGGGGCCAAAGGTCGCGCGCGTACGAGAGACGATCGGCCTCGTCGTCGCGAATGGTGAGCCCGGGAATCGCTTCGGAGACGGACTGGGAAAGAGAGGTCATGCAGAGTCCTATCGGGCGAGAGCGACGATGATTAGCTGGAAAATACCACACTGCGGCGCTGGTCGAGAAAACGCTGCCGGAGCACGTCGTGTCCGCGAATCTCGAGGGTCTTCACGTCGTCGGCGCTGAGAAAGAGCGCCCAGAGAACGCGCACGCCCCGAGGAGCGACGAACGGAGCCATGAAAGTTCTGCATACAGGATATGTCGATACAGCTACTTTATTAGATTCTTATGCCAAATATTTAAAAGAAACCAATCAATTATTGCAGG
>CAIQDA010000352.1 GCA_903870415.1 uncultured delta proteobacterium | reverse complement strand
CGCAGGGCTTCGGCCCCGACAAGCCCATTGCGGGCAACGACACGCCGGAGGGCCTCCAAGCCAACCGCCGCGTCGAAATGCACATTCTTAGCGGCACGCTCGAAACGGGCGTGAAGCCGGTCGAGGCGAAGCCCGCCGCTGCCAACGAGACGACGACCCCGGCCGCTGAGCCGGCGAAGAAATGAACGCGGTGAACACGATGAATAACAAAACAATCACGACGTTCGTCGGCTGGCGTCGCCTCGGCGCGCTGGCCCCCGTCGCCGCCGCGCTGCTTCTGAGCGCGTGCAGCCGCAGCACGGAACCGACGGCAGCAAAAGCGACCACGGCGACCTTTGGGTCGACCTCGCAGAAGCTCGTCTCGACGGTCTTCTTCGACGACTTCAAGGGCTGCACGCAAGTGACCGGCGTTCCGCATGACGGCGGACCGATCGCGACAGCGTTGAGCAGCCCCACGTTCGTCAACTTGTACACCCAGACGCCGTCATGTCCGGATTGGACGTTCAGCGGCCCGGCGTGGCCGGCTTACTATGCGAGTGGCACCGCGTATCCGCCGGACGCAAGCGGTGGCACGGGCACCACGGCGATTTGGCTCAACGAGGGCAGCGGCGGCGGACGAATGACGCGCACGCTGAACGGCCTCACGGTCGGCAACGGCTACCGCCTCTCGCTCGTGACCTGGACGGACAACGTCGACGCGAACACGGGCATCACCGTGACCTTCGGTTCGAACGAGACCAACCTCTCGCTGCCGGCCGGGAGCGGACAACGCTCCATCGTCTCCGAACTGAATGCGACGTCCACGTCGCTGACGATCGAGATCCTCGGGCAAAACGGTGGCGGTGGCTCTTCGCCGATCGTCACGAACGTGAAGCTCGAAAACCTCGGCGTTCCGTTTGGTACTTCCGAGTGCCTTTCGGATGCGGACTGCGCCACCAACCCAAACGGCACCGTTTGCAATGGCGCGACGCTCACGTGTGGCACGGGCGCTGCCAGCGGCGGGCCTGCGGTCGGCCTTACGGCGGATTCGACGACGCCCTCGTGCGGCGCGAACACGACCTGGACCGAGTCGGCCCCGGCGATCAGCCAAACCGGCACGCTCAATGAGGCGCTGACCGCGACCTGGGACAGCTCGAAGCAGGCGTTGAAGGCCGCTCCGAGCTACCCGGCGGGCTGGTCCCTCCAGTACTGGGCCGGCGGCACGCAGCTCGGCGCTGCACCGACGACCGCGGCTCAATGGGCCAGCGTTGACAAGCTCGTCGCCACGGGCAACGTCGTCTCCGACGGTGCGGACAACGGCCTGCAGCTCGTGACGGTCGACGGCGTCTCCTCCGTCCCGCAGGCGAGCTCGTTCACGAGCAATGGCGGCGGTGACGGCTTCGGCGTCATCTTCGACCCGCGTGGGTACATCCTCAACCTCTTCCATCATGGCGTGCCGGGCGTGATGAACTGCCACAAGCGAGACGGCTCGAGCTGCGGCGCGGGCTGGCCCTTCTCGATCGCTCCCTACGTCGGCGGCTGGCGAAACTACGCCTACGTGGATCCGGCCTCGAATCGAATCTACTTTCCAACGAATGACAACACGACCAGCGGCCGCGGTAACGTCGGCTTTGGTTGCATGGATTTGAGCAACATTGCTGCTCCGCAATGGTGTGGCGGTTCGATCGCTGCGGGCGGTTTCACGCAATACCGTCTGGGCATCGTCAACCCGGCCTACAGATACGATGGCGTTGCGTCTTTCGCGCACGTCGGCAGCAAGCTTTATACGTACGACCGCGAAACGCTTCACGTGCTCTGCCTCGACACGGCAACGGTGCCCGCGCAGAAGTGCGACACGATGCCTACGGACGGCTACGACCTGGGTCTCAATGCCAGCATCCCCCTGACTTCCGACAACTTGACCGCGCACTTCGGCGTGTCGGACATGCAGGTGGTGGGCACGAAGATCTACCTGGCCACGGGCTTGGAGTTCACCTGCTTCGAGTCGACGACGGGGCAGCCGTGCACGGGCTTCGTCGCGGGCAGCGGCTTCCGCAAGGTCAGCACGACAGCCGTGCGCCCGGCGGCGATTCCGAACGCGAGTGGCGTCGTGGACAAGGTCTGTCTGCTGACGTCGCCCGAGTGCTACACGCTCACCGGTAGCTCGACGTCGTTGCCCGCGGGCCTCGCGAGCGCGCTCGCCGCTACCCCGACGGTGGCCGGCAAGGCCACGAACGAGCCGGAAACCTCGGGCACGAAGGTGTTCTGGGTGAACGCTTACACGAAGCTCGGTTGCTGGGACGCCGCGACGAGCGCGACATGCACGGGTTTCCCTTGGTCGAAGCCCGGCAGTAACAGTTACCGGCTTTACACCGCGTGGGTCGACCCGGCGAACGCGACGTGCATTTGGACCAACGGCGATGACGGAGCGATCATTCCGGTCAGCGCGACGACCGGTCAGCCTGGCTGCCCGGCCGACGCCTCGGCCCCGCAGTACCTGACGGTCGGACTCCTCCCGCGACTCACCTGCGACGGAAGCGACAACTTCGAGAAGTGGTCTTCGTTCACGGTGCTGACGGCGGACACCGGCTACGCCTCCGCGAAGCTCACGGTGCTCGACTCGAGCAACGCGCCCATCGCGAACTTCACGGACCTCGTCGTTCCGGCCTCGCAGAAAGTCGACCTCTCGTCGCTCACGCGAGCGATGACGGGCGCCACGCCGACGTTTGTGGTGAACTACACAGGCCTCGTCCCGGGCACGCAGACGAGCGCGAAGTTCACCTTCGCCGCGAAGCCGCCCCAGCTCTGCTGGCAGGCGGGTGTCGCCAACAGCTGCAACGCAAGCTTCCTCCCGACGTCCACCCCCGCTTCGGCGACGGGCGGTAACGTCACCGGAAGCGCGAGCGTCCAGGTCGCCGGCGGATCGTCGGTCTCGGTGACCCCCACGACGGTGGCGCTGAACCGCTCCTGCTCCGTGCAGCAGCTCAACGCGCTTTGCAACGCGAGCGTCTCGGGCACGGTCCTCCGTGACGACAGCTCGCCCGTAGCGGGTCTCGTCGTCACGCTCGTCGACGCCCAGGGCAACCCCGTGCTCATCGGCGGCGATCCCGTCACGGCGACGACCGACGCGAGCGGTAACTACGCGTTCCAACCGGTCGGCCCCGGCAGCTACGCGGCGCGCTTCGCAAACAAGGCGGGTGTCGACCCCGTCAGCACCGCGATCACGAGCGGCGGCTCGGGAACGACGACGGCGACGGGCCTCGAAATGACCTCCGCTCCGTTCACCCTCGCGCTCGGCGGCACCACGACGGTCAACGCCACGTACAAAATTGGCGACACGGACGGCGACGGTATCCTCGACTCCGCGGAGCGCGGACCGAACGGCGAGGCCATCGACACGGACGGCGACGGCATTCCCGACCACCTCGACCTCGACAGCGACAACGACGGCATCCTCGACTCCGTGGAACGCGGCACCGGTCCAACGCCTCGCGACACGGACGACGACGGCACGCCTGACTTCCGCGACCTCGACAGCGACAGCGACGGCATTGCCGATGCGCGCGAGGCCAATAGCGGCGCGACCGTGTCCCCTGATGGCACCATCGCAGGTCCCTACGACACGAACGGCATTCCCCTCGCGGTGGAAACGGCCGCAGGGTCGGGCCTCCTGAACTACACGATCAACGACCAAAACCAAGACGGCACGGCGGACTACCTGTCTTCGGACTCGGACGGCGACGGCATTGCCGACAATGTTGAAAAGGGTGCCACCGGCATTCCTGTCGACAGCGACGGCGACCATACGCCGGATTACCTGGACCTCGACAGCGACGGCGACGGCATTGCCGATGCGGTCGAAGCGCACGCGTCGAACGGATGCATCAGCATCACGGACGTCGCTCCGCTCGCCGACACGGACGGCGACAACACGCCGGATTACCTGGACCTCGACAGCGACGGCGACGGCATCTCGGACGCAGTCGAAACCGCGACCGACCGCGACGACGATTGCCTCGGCAACTGGCGCGATCTCGACTCGGACGACGACGGAATGCCCGACGCGGTCGAAGGCACGCTCGACAGCGACGGCGACGGGGTGAAGAACTTCCTCGACGTCGATTCGGACAACGACGGCATTCTCGACTCGGCCGAAAAGCGCGCGAACGGAAATAGCCCCGTCGACACGGACGGCGACCACACGCCGGACTACCTGGACCTGGACAGCGACCACGACGGCATTCTCGACTCGGTCGAAGGCCACGGCGCGACGCCGGTCGATACGGATGATGACGGCGTTGCGGACTTCCGCGACCTCGACAGCGACAACGACGCGCTTTCGGACTCGGAAGAAGCTGGCGCACCTTGGGTGACCACGTTTGGCGCACTCTCCGACGTGGACGAAGACGGAACGCCGGACTTCCTCGATCTCGACAGCGACAACGACGGTCTCTACGACTCCGTCGAAGCACGCAGCGGCGCGAACCTTCGCGCGGACGGCACCGTGAGCGGTCCCTTCGGCAACGACGGTTTTGTCGATGTGGCGCAAGCCGCCGACGGAAGCATCGAAACGGTTTACGCCATCTTCGACGCGGACCATGACGGTCGTTCCGATTACCGCGACGTGGACTCGGACAACGACGGCATCAACGACGGCGTCGAAGCGGCCGCTGGCCCCATCGGCCCAGGCGTTCATCCGCTTGTGCCTGTGGACACGGACAACGACGGTATCGCCGATTACTGGGACCTCGACAGCGACAACGACACCATCTCGGACCTCATCGAGACGGCGGCGGACTACGACGGCGACAGCAAGGGCAACTGGCGCGACCTTGATTCGGACGGCGACGGCATTCCGGATCAAATCGAAGGATCCGGCGACCTTGACGTCGACGGCAAGCGCAACTTCCTCGACACGGACACGGACGGAGACGGCCTGACCGACGCGGTGGAACGTGGCTTCGACGGCACGCAACCGGTCGACACGGACGGCGACGGAACGCCGAATTACCGTGACCTCGACAGCGACAACGACTGCGCGACGGACACGCACGAGCAAGTCATCGCCGCCGTCGACTCCTCAAAGCCCCACGCGAACGCAAGTGACAACTGCACGGTCGCAGGCGCTCTTGTCTGCGACACCTCGACGGGCACCTGCACCGCGGGCTGCGCGGCAGACGCCGATTGCGGCGGCGTTACTTCGGGCCGAATCTGCGGCGCATCGAAGCTGTGCGTCGACGGTTGCCACGGCACCGGCGGCAATGGCTGCGGCACGAACACCGTGTGTACCTCGACGACCGCTGCGGCGGGCGTTTGTGACCCGGACACGGACGGCGACGGCATCTCCGACAGCCGCGAAACGGCCATCGGCTCGGACCCAAACAACGCGGACTCGGACGGCGACGGCATCGGCGATGCTATTGAAGCCCACGGCGGCGTTGCGACCGACACGGACCACGACGGAACCCCGGACGTGATGGACCTCGACAGTGACAACGACAGCATTCTCGATGCGGTCGAAAAAGGCCCAACCTCGACGCCCGTCGACACGGACAGCGACGGCACGCCGGATTACCGCGATCTTGATTCGGACTCGGACGGCTACCTCGACGCGACGGAAAAGAGCCTCGACACGGACCAAGACGGGACGCCGGACTTCCGCGACCTCGACTCGGACGGCGACCTGGTTCTTGACTCGACCGAATACGGCCTCGGAACGAACCGCATCGACGCGGACAGCGACCATGACGGCATCCCCGATGGCGTCGAAGTCGGCACGGGCACGAACGCTCCGGACACGGACCACGACGGGCTGATCGATGCGCTCGACGTGGACAGCGACAACGACAGCATCCTCGACAGCGTGGAAAAAGGCACGCTCGGAGCGTCGCCTTCGGACACGGACCAGGACGGCACGCCGGACTTCCGCGACCTCGACTCGGACGGCGACACCATCCCCGACTTGGCAGAAGCCGGCCCGAACGGCGCGCAGCCCCGGGACACGGACGGCGACGGCGTTGCGGATTTCCGCGACCTCGATTCCGACGGCGACACGCTCTCGGACGTAAGCGAAGGCATCGTCGACACGGACCACGACGGCGTGCCGAACTACCTCGACCTCGACAGCGACAACGACTGCGTCATTGACGCAACGGAAGCCGCGCCGAAGACTCAGACCGACGGAACGCTGCCCCAGGGCTTCGTCGACAACAACTGCCCGGCCTCCGCTCCGACGTGCGACACGGCCAAGGGTGCCTGCGTCACGCTTCCGCCGGGTGTACCTGCCCGCGGCACCGCGAACCTCGAAGGCAGCGGCGGCTTCAGCAGCTGCAGCGTCCGCAATGGCGTGCGCTCGGGCAATAACGTGACGTTCCTCGTCCTCGGCGGTCTCGTCGGCCTCGCGCTTCTGCGCCGCCGTCGCGCAGCCTGAGCGAGTCGTCACGTCACTCACGGGCCATCGCCCGCTTGCTCGAAAGGGCGGCGGGGGGTGGCCCGTTCGTTATGAGGGTAATGAAAAAAGGCTCATCGCCCCCATTCGTCGGGGACCCGTCCCGCCAAACGGCAAGCCGTCGGCGTAGGATGGGATTGCGTCTTCCTCGAAATACTGTGAGGATCGTCCGTCCTCCGCCCGTAGCTTTGGGTCGTTCGCTCTTTTTTCAGAGGCCTGCTAGTGCCACCCACCGGGAGGCGCGGGCTGGTAAATGGGGGGGGAGAAGGGGGGCAGCTTGAAGTTGCACGCACCGGAGCAGCCGGTGCCCGGGTCGTAGACGAGAACGTACTTTGGACCATTGATGAGGTACTTGTTCGGCTCCGTGTCGTAGGTGCACTGGAACAACCCCGCCTGAACTGGCGCGTTGAGGAACTCCGGGTGCTTGAAGACGTCTTTCGTCAGGTTTGGTGCTGAGCCGCTGACGAGCTTGGTCGCATCCACCGCGAACCACGACTTGGCCGTGGCCGAGGTGTCTTTGCTCGCGAAATAACGCGCGGGAAAAGAAATGGCCCCCGATGCCGAGGTTGATTGACCGGAAGCGGCAATCGAGTTCTGCGCGGCGACGACCGGGTCTGTGCAGGTGTTGAAGGAATCGTAACCAACGTTGGGATTGAGACTGATGTCACCGGCCGCGAAATTGCTAGGGTCTACGCCCCAAAGGAGCGTGCAGCCCAACGTGGGGTGCGTGAGATAGCCGCCGTTGGGGGCCGTGGCTCGGTAGGTGCTTGGGCAAGCGCCCAGGGCCTGATCGTTTGCCCCGATTTCCTCGTCGGCGGGGACGCCAAGGCAGCCCGTGGAGAAGGCAGCGGCCAAGATAACGACGGCGCTAAGGCTGTGGCGGGCTCGGATCGGCATGAGAAAGTTCCCTTGTTGGGTGAGCAACAACGTTGTTGCAAAGATGTGTCGGATGATTGAAAGCAAAGGTGATGCCAGCCGTAGGGATGGCGAATGGTGGGGCAGAATAGCGAGATCGGCCGGGAATCGGTGCGCATCGCCGACGCTTTCGGCGAAACGGTTGTGCAGCTCGCTGCACGGGGGGGCTGGATTGCACAACACGTTGAACATCTTCCCGCACAACGCCTTGCACAACGCCTTGCACAACAGGGAAACTGAGCCGCCCCCCGATCCGCGGACAGTACGGATAACTCGCTCCCGCCAAGAGGCTGTCCGATGTCCGAGAAGAAGAACCGCCGTTCCCGTCGTCAGTTCAATGCGTCGTTCAAGGCCGATGCGCGGTCCCATGTGAGTGACCGCCAAAGCATTTCACGGGCAGCGAAGCTCGCCTTCAACGGCCCGCGTGTGGGCTCGATAGACAAGGCCCGTCTCCAGATCGCCATCGACCTTGCCGTCGGCACCGCGCCGCGCGCAAAGCAAGACAAAGTCGGAAGGCCAGTCGCCCGTACGCAGATCAAAGTCCAGTGAGCCCATTGCCCCCTCCAGGTTGATGGGTTCACCTTCGTTGAGTCGCCCGATTCCCTGAAAGAGCTGCGACGGCCCCACTTCAATCGCCGAGCCCGCACCAACCAGACGACCAAATGCCTTCGCCAAAACCGGACCGCGAATAGGCACCTTTGGCGATGCGGCGCTCGCATAGGCCAGCAAATACATGGCATCGTAGGTCGAAGCAGGGTTGAGCTCGCGCGTCACCTGCGCCGCATTCGCCGCATTGTAGCGAATCACAAATCGCGCATTGGGCATGGAGGCCGACGGCGATACAATGCCGAAGACGCGGCGCCGCCTGTCTTTTTGCCCGTCGATGAAAGCCTTGAGCGAGCTTGGGCTTCCGTTGATCATCAGGTAGGTGGGCCGAACCGCCGACTGCGCTTCGAGGCGCCCTGCCACATCGGCGACATCGGGTGGAGCCGATGACACCACCACGGATGGCGCGAAAGCCGCGAGAATCTTTGCCGCCTTGTCGAGCCCGCCATCTCCGTCTTTTGCCGCGACAATGACCTCTTGATAATCGGCCCCATTTTCGAGCGCTGATTTTCCGTTAAAGCGCAGCGTCTTAAAGAGCGACTCGGCAATCACGGCGTCGACGGGCGAATCGCCTCGGAGCACGGCTACGCGGGTCTTGTCTGAGGCGCGCGTCAGCGATCGCTCGAGGAAGAGTGAAGCCGCCGGGGACATTCCTGCGTAATTATAGGAGGTTCGCCAGACGGAACGGGGCTGATCGCGCGCCTGCAGCAAATCGGTCACCAAGGGACTCACGCTGATGGTGGCAATCGTAAGAACTCCCCGTGGAATCAGCAGAGATTGAGCAATATCGAGCAGTTCTTTCGTCGATTGAAAGCCAATAACCGCCGGGACGCCAAGGTCTTCGACCAAGTGTTTTGCTGCACGATTCCCGTCGTTCGCATCGTTGCACGATAGCAGCGCAAAGGGACGAACGCGCTGCTCGCCAGACAGAGAGCCCAGCATTTGCGCGATTTCCCGACGGGCGAAGTCCGCACCATCGGCGTGCATCTTGCCGTACGCGTCTGCGCGGGGCCCTGTCAGCGGGAACATGGATCCGATCCAAAGCGTATCGTCGGAATCGAGGTCGGGCGGCTCGAACTTTGGCGTGCAGTCTTCTGAGGCAATCGCGACGCATCGCCCGTCGGAAGGCCTGCAAATCCACGGCGCGCCGCCATGACTTCGCACGCATTGCGAATTTACCGTGCATTCCGCAACGGAAGCCGGAAGTGCCGATAGATCCGATGCCGCGGCGTCGCGATGGGACTTTGCCCGCCAATAGGCCCCGCCACCGACGACAGCGAGGAATGCCAGTGCACCGACCCCAAGGAGCCAGCGGGGCCTCGCGGGACGTTCCGGTGCCGGGCTCTTTGTCGTTCCTCGCGCCGGAAGAATAATCTCCGAAGGAACAGCGACCGTGGAGGAAAGCGCCCCTGACGCCGTGGTGGCGGCCATTCCGAGCGATGGGTCGCCGTAGGATGGCTGCAAGGAGCGCGGACTGTAAAACACGCGGGGCGTGGCCTGCGAGTCGATGCGCGCCAACGCCTCCGCTTCGCCCCCAAGCGCAAGGACGACGTCCTGCATCGAGGGAAATCGGCCCTCTCGGTCTCGCTCCAGCGTGCGCGCGACCGCCGCGGCAACGCCCTCCGGAACATCGCAGTAGTCACGCACCGAATTCGGCACGGTGGAGAGTTTCTGCAAAACAAGGGCGAGCGTTCCACCCTCGAGCGACCAGGGAAAGCGCCCCGTCAGGAGCTCATAAGCAAGCACACCCCAAGAATACTGGTCCGTGCGCGAATCGAGGCGCTCGGCGCGCATCTGCTCCGGCGCCATGTAGAGCGGCGTTCCGAGCACGAGCCCCGCTTCCGTGGTGGCGGGCCCAGATCCAACGGTCGAGGCCATGGCCTCCTTTGCCTCCGCGTGCGTGGCCTTTGCGATGCCGAAATCGAGAACTTTCACGGTGCCGTCGTCGCGTACCATGACGTTCTCGGGCTTCATGTCGCGGTGGATAAGCCCGACGGCGTGGGCTGCGGAGAGCGCCTTCGCGATGTCGATGAGCCAACGCACGCGCTCGGACATGGGCACGCCAACTTCGCCAATGCGGTCGCGAAGCGAAGTGCCTCGCACGAGCTCCATGGCGATGAACGTGGTGCCAAATAGGGGTCCAGGAACGTCGATTTGCCCGACGTCGTAGACCGAAATAACATTCACGTGATCGAGGGCCGCAGCAGCCCTTGCCTCACGAACCATGCGAGCTGAACCTTCGCTGTTCAGGCTCGACGGGCTCTGCTCTTCCGCGTCCGGAAGGAGTATCTTCAGGGCCACCGGCCGACGCAAGCGCGTGTCGATGGCACGGTAAACCTCCCCCATCCCGCCCTGCCCCAGCAGCGCGACGACTTCATAGCGATCAATGGTATCGCCAGGCTTTAGCCTCACCTTACTCGACCCGAGCTTTCTTGCGAGGCCTCGGCAAATGATAGGTCTCGATGCGTGAGATAAGCGTTCTCCTCGCGATTCCTAGCATTTTCGCTGCATGCGTTTGATTGCCGTCGCACGCCGCCAAAGCCGAAATGATTCGCGCGAGTTCATCGGAGGGCGCTTCGTCGAAAGTCGGCACTTTTGGAGCTGTTAGCCGCGAGGGGACTGTCGGCGTTGAGTTCAGAATAGCGAAAGCGTTGGTTCCCTGCGGCGGCGGAGCCGAGCGAAACGCCTTGAGTGCACCGGCCAGCAGGTTCACTGGCAAGTCATCGAGGGTGATCCAATCACCTACGTTAAGCAACAGCGCGCGCTCCATGACATTCCGCAATTCGCGAATGTTTCCTGGCCAATGATGTTGCCTCAGGAATACGAATACTTCGGGAGCGATGCGTGGAACGACATTACGACCGCCGCGCTCGCACGCAGTTGCGACAAACGTCTCCGCAAGTTCTTCGATATAATCGAGCTGATCGCGGAGCGGAGGTATCTCGATCGATACGCCATTGAGGCGAAAGAAGAGATCTTGGCGAAAACGGCCCGCGGCCACAGCGGCTTCCAGGTTTCGATTCGTCGCCGAAAGAAAACGCGTATCGATCGCGCGCGGGCGAAGCGCACCAATGCGCTGGACTTCTTTTTGCTCGAGCACACGGAGGAGCTTAGCCTGCAGCGACAGGGGCATCTCGCCGACCTCGTCGAGGAGTAACGTTCCCCCGTCGGCGGTCTCGATAAGCCCCTGCTTGGACTGGACCGCTCCGGTGAATGCGCCTTTTTCATAGCCGAAAAGCTCACTTTCAAGGAGCGACTCAGCGAAGGCCGCGCAGTTCAGCGAGATCATGGGCTTGCTCGCCCGCGGCGAGAGCTCGTGAATGCGGCGCGCAAAAACCTCTTTGCCTACCCCTGTTTCGCCGAGCAAAAGCACGTTGATCGAGCCCTGGGCGATGCGAGCGACATGAGGCGAGAGGCGCCGAGAAAAACCTCCGTTGGCAACGAGACCCTCGCTAGGTCGATGCTGGGAAACGGCGCTGCGCCTCGAATCGTCGCTTGTTCTCGTCGAAGTACAGTGAGTGCTCCTTCCTCCAACTGCACTAGCTTCAAGAGCGTTCGCATTTCCTGGCGCATTCCCAGGCGCGCCAGCCGATGAATCGGTGCACCTCGAAGCTCCGCTCAAGACGATGGGGGCCGGCGCGCTAACGATCGTCGGCGCACACCGAAGCATGAGAACGGTCCCGCCGATGGTGATGGGCGTATCGAGCGGGAGCGACACGGGCAAACGGGCCGGTAGAGAATACTCGCGTAGATACGTACCGTTTTGGCTTCCCAAATCTTCAACGGTACATGCGCCCGAATCCAAGACGCGGACCAGCGCATGGCGGCGCGAAGCCTTGGGATCGTCGATGCGTAGGTCGCACTCCGCGGCTCTGCCCACCAGAAGCTCTCCGCTTTGGGGAAGGGCCACGGTGGATACGCCTGATTCGCTGATGGCCATAAGAATGCGACCGGCCGCATGGAATGCCGCAGCTGCTCGCAGCCCTGCCTCCGTCGGTCGATCGGCATTCATGCCAGTGGTCCTCGTGAACAAAGAGCGCTTGCGCGCCGTGGGATGGCCTGATGGGCCGATGAAAGGCGAAAAGAAGCGGCGACTACAGTCGCTTCACGGCCGCACGGAACCGGCCGATGGTTGCGCGTTTGTTGAACGATATCCCGATGCCTTCGGGTGTCTTGCGGGCGACTTCTGCGGACTCGCGCACGAAGTGCTCCCCTCCTACGTTGACATCCACACTGACGGTATCGCCGACCTCGCCCGCGCATTGAGGCCACAGCACAAAGCAGCCATCTTCGCTCACATCGACCGTCGTGCGCTCTTCTCCGTTGATGACAATAGGGACCGTAATGGCGTGGCGCGTGCGGTCGCGGAATCCGCGCGCCTGCTCAGCGAGAAACGGAGCGTAGATGTCGCGACGAACGAAGTAGGCAACCGCACCGAACGCGATGATCGTCTGCAGCAGCGCGCCCACATTGAAAAGATTCGGGTTCCTGGAAAAAATGATGGCGTCGTAAGTCGCAAAGAGCGGCGCGTAGAAGACGAAGAGCCACCAGGCCCAGCGCTCGACCCGCAAAATGCCCGCCCCAACCACGAGCGAAACGGCAAGGATCGCCCACTCCAGTCGACTGAACTCGCCCGCGAGCTGAACGGCATCGGTCAGCGAAACCGACTTCACCCAGGCCCTCGCCACGATGTTGGAAATAGGCAGAATGACCAAAAAGTACAGGCCAAACGCAATGAGAAGCGGCGGACGCTTGGGGGAGACAATCGGAGCCAATTCGTATCCTTGTGGCGCGCCGAAATCGGCGATCGCACAACGATGAAGAACGTCACCCAAGCAACGGGTTTAATCAACACCGAACTCATGCGGCGCATCCGCTTAGATTGACGGTAATACGCGCCGCACCGGCGAGAGATGACGGCCCCCTCAAGACTACACCGGAGATCAACCCCTCAGCGCGACACCTCCGCCAGACTAGACGCCGGCGTACGGAACCCCCAAGGTCGTCCGGGGTCTCTCCTTGAGACGCCTTGCGATCATGTCGAGCTCGGCCTGTGATTCATTCGACCGGTTCGTTCCTTTTGGACATTATTGCCTAAACAGCCCGTTGGTATTCTCGTTGCTGCCTCGCTGCCACGGACTTTGTCGGTCGCAAAAGTAAACCTGGACGTCGATGGTGACGGTGAAGCTCTTGTGCTTCGCCATCGCAGTGCGGCTGTCCCATGTGCGTGACCGCCGACGCTTGGGCTGGGGAATCATCATTCACAGCGACCGCGGAGCCTCTACGCCAGCGACGACTACCGCAAGGCGTTGGCCGCGATGGGCGCCCGCCATGGCATGAGCCGCAGCGGCGATTTATGGGACAACGCGGTCGCGGGCGTTTGTAGCGATCAAGGTTGCACTTGCGTCGACTGGAGCTAGGCTCTTTGACGGAGGTTCCCCCATGGAAGCTGCAGCCCGCACGATGGAAGAGCTGATTCGCCGCATGACCCCGGTCGCGGCTCCGCTGGAGCAGCAATCCCAGGTGGTGGCCCTCTCGAAGGCGCTCGAGGCCATGACGCATGCACCGAAACGGCGTGCACCAAAGTGCCAGCTCGTCGGCCCGAGGGGGGAGAGCATTCCCCTGCCCGAATCGGTTTTTTTCGTCCTTGAGCGCGTGGCCGAGGTCCTGGCGCGAGGCGACTCGCTCACCGTCGTGCCGGTGGGCCGCGAGCTCACCACGCAGCAAGCTGCCGATTTGCTGACCGTCTCGCGCCAGTACCTTGTGCGGCTCCTTGGCGAGGGACGCATTCCGTTCCGCAAAACGGGTAAGCATCGCCGCCTCCGCATCGAGGACGTTCTCTCGTTCAAAGAAACGCGCGACAAAGACCGGCGAGAAGGTCTCCGTGAGCTGTCTCGAATGACTGAAGAATTCGGCGGCTACGACGCGGAGAAAACGTAAACTGGAGGGTCGAGGTACATGGTCCCCGCTCCCTTCATCGTCGTTGTCGACGCGAACGTCCTCTTCCCGCTCACGTTACGGGACACGGTGCTGCGCGCGGCCGCGGCTGAATTCTACCAGCTCAGATGGAGCCGCGAGATTCTCGACGAAATGGAGCGCAACCTCGTGTCGACGGGCACCATGGCGACGGAGAAAGCTTCGCGTCTGCGGACAACGATGGAACGTGTGTTTCCAGAGGCGATGGTGACCGGCTTCGACTCGCTTGTCTCATCGATGCGCAACGACGCGAAGGATCGCCATGTCGTCGCCGCCGCGGTGAAAGCCGGCGCGCATGTCATTACCACGTCGAACCGCAAGGACTTCACGCCGCTTCCAGAGGGCCGCGAGGCACAATCGCCCGACGAATTCCTTTGCAACTTGTTCGACCTCGCCCCTGATGCGTTCGTCGAACTGCCTCGTGAGCAGGCTGCTGACTTACAGAAGCCGCCCGTGTCATTCGACGAATTGCTGAGCCGCCTCGCGAAGCCCGTGCCCAAACTCGTGGCAGCCGTCCGGAACAGCATCGACGACAAGTGAACCGCCCGCGGCTTTAATCCCTCGGGGATCGTCAGGCGCGCTGGCAACGGTGCACAGCGGGCGCGTCGATACCATTGCGCTCACGGTCGGGATGGCTTTCGTGAGGCGGTAGTT
>CAIQDA010000351.1 GCA_903870415.1 uncultured delta proteobacterium | reverse complement strand
GAGCGACCGCTCGACCTCGGCGGACGGCACGTGAATGACCGACCGCTCCGTTGCATCGCCCTGCCCGCGTGACGCCTCATGGAGCGCGCCCATGCCGTTCACGCGCAAGAGCTCCCCCACGCGCCACCCCGTCGAGGTTCGCGTCCCCACGCGCCGCTCGGCTTCGTCCCTCCCCGTTTCGTCATCCCCCGTCATGCGCTCACCTCGTTCCTGTGGACCCGTAACCGCCGGCACCGCGCGACGTTTCGTCGAGCGACGCCACAAGCTCGAAGCGCGCCCGTTCGACCTTCGCAACGACGAGCTGCGCGATGCGTTCTCCCGGTTCGATGTGCGCGGGTTCGTGGCTCAGGTTGACGAGCACGACGCCAATTTCGCCCCGGTAATCGCTGTCGATCGTCCCAGGCGTGTTGATGACAGTCACGCCACGTTTCGCCGCGAGGCCCGAACGTGGTCGCACTTGAATCTCGAACCCTGGAGGAATCGCAACCGTGAGTCCGGTCGGGAACATTCGGCGTTCGAGCGGCTCAAGCGTCACGGTCTCCGTCGTGGCCGCGTGCACGTCCATGCCCGCCGCGCCTTCGGTTTGGTACTTCGGCAGCGGCATCTCCACGGACCCGACGCGGCTGATTCGCACAAGAACTTCGTCGACCATGGCGCGAGCCTATCGCGCTTTCGCGGCCTCGTGCAGCGGCCACAAGAGGTCCTCGCACCGCTGCGTTCGACTGCAAATTGCCATTCAAAACGCATGCGCGAGAAGTTGCATCGAGGCCTGCGGCCGTCTCTCGCATGGTACCGGCGCCCGTGCTACCCGGCCCCCATGGCCGCTCCCGACATGGTTCTGATCGCCGATTTCGGTTCCCAGTACACGCAGCTCATCGCCCGCCGCATTCGCGAGCTTGGGGTTTACTGCGAGATCGTCGCCTGCACCGACGCGTGGGCGGCCATCGAAAAGTCCAAGCCGAAGGCGCTCGTCCTCAGCGGCGGCCCTGCGAGCGTTTACGCTGAAGGTGCTCCGACCATCGACGCGCGCATCTTCGACCTGGGCCTGCCCATTCTCGGCATTTGCTACGGCGTGCAGCTCATGACGCACCTCCTCGGAGGCAAGGTCGAGCGCGCGAACGAACGCGAGTACGGTGCAGCCTCGATTCGAATCGGCGATCCCAAAGGCTTCTTCGCGCGCATCGCGCCTGAGACCGAGCTCACCGTGTGGATGTCGCACGGCGATCGCATCGCGAGCATCGCTCCAGGTTTCGAGGTCACGGCGGTCAGCGACAACTCGCCCTTCGCGGCCATCGCCGACCACGCGCGCAAGCTCTACGGCGTGCAGTTTCACCCGGAGGTCGTGCACACCAAACGCGGCAAAGACCTGCTCGCCGCCTTCGTTCACGACGTCGCAGGCATGGCGGCCACCTGGACCTCCGAGTCATTCGTCGAGAGCTCCATCGAGCGCATCAAGGAGCAGATCGGCCCGACAGGCCACGCCATTTGCGGACTCTCAGGCGGCGTCGACTCGAGCGTCGCGGCCATGCTCGTTCAGCGAGCCATCGGCGATCGCCTCACATGCATCTTCGTCGACAACGGCCTGCTGCGACGCGGCGAGGCCGAAGAGGTCGTGACCACATTCCGCGACGCCTTCGGCATGAAGCTCGTCGCCGTCGACGCCCGCAAGCGGTTCATGGACGCCCTCGAAGGCGTCAGCGACCCTGAGAAAAAGCGCAAGATCATCGGCCGCGTCTTCATCGAGGTCTTCGAGGACGAAGCAAAGAAGGTGCAAGATGCAGCCTTCCTCGTGCAGGGCACGCTCTACCCGGACGTCATCGAAAGCGTCTCGTTCAAGGGCCCAAGCGTCGTCATCAAGAGTCACCACAACGTGGGCGGCCTTCCGGAGCGCATGCGCATGTCGCTGTGCGAACCGCTGCGCGAGCTCTTCAAGGACGAGGTTCGCGCCGCCGGCCGCAAGCTTGATATCCCCGCGCACATTCTCGGACGACACCCCTTCCCCGGCCCGGGTCTCGCCATTCGTTGCCTCGGCGACCTGAACGAAACGCGCCTTGAAGTCCTCCGCGCCGCCGACGCCATCTTCCTCGAAGAGCTTCGCAAGGCGGGCCTTTACGACGCAATTTGGCAGGCCTTCGCGGTGCTTCTCCCGGTGCGCTCCGTGGGCGTCATGGGCGACGAGCGCAGCTACGACGAGGTCTGCGCGCTCCGTGCCGTCACG
>CAIQDA010000350.1 GCA_903870415.1 uncultured delta proteobacterium | reverse complement strand
GGTCGATGTCCGCCATCGTGAAGTCGATCTCCGCTTCACGCGCAATGGCGAGCAGGTGCAAAATCGTGTTCGTCGAGCCGCCCATCGCAATGTCGAGGGCAATGGCGTTCTCGAAGGCCTTGAACCCCATGGAACGCGGCAAAATGCTCGAGTCTTCGCCCTCGTAAAAGCGACGCGTGATGTCGACGATGACCCGGCCCGCGCGCTTGAAGAGCTCTTCGCGATCGGCGTGCGTGGCGACCACCGTGCCGTTGCCCGGAAGCGAGAGACCGAGCGCCTCCGTGAGGCAGTTCATCGAATTGGCGGTGAACATGCCCGAACACGAGCCACACGTCGGACACGCGGAACGTTCTACTTCCGCCAAGGTCGCGTCGTCCACGTTCGGGTCCGCGGCCATGACCATGGCGTCGATGAGGTCGAGCTTGTGCTTCGAGAGCTTCGTCTTGCCCGCTTCCATCGGGCCGCCAGAGACGAAAACCGCTGGAATATTCAGGCGCATCGCGGCCATGAGCATGCCCGGCGTGATTTTATCGCAATTGGAAATGCACACGAGCGCGTCGGCGCAATGCGCGTTCACCATGTACTCGACCGAGTCGGCGATGATGTCGCGGCTCGGGAGCGAATACAGCATGCCGTCGTGGCCCATCGCGATGCCGTCATCAACGGCGATGGTGTTGAACTCTTTCGCCACGCCGCCCGCCGCTTCAATCTCACGCGCGACGAGCTGCCCAAGGTCCTTCAAGTGCACGTGCCCAGGAACGAACTGGGTGAACGAGTTCGCGATCGCGATGATGGGCTTCTCAAAGTCGCCGTCCTTCATCCCCGTTGCACGCCAGAGGGCGCGCGCCCCGGCCATGTTGCGTCCAGCAGTCGTGGTCTTCGAGCGATACGCAGGCATGGCGTGAGCATGACGCCAAATGACGCATAACGGCAAGGGCCAATTCGACGCCGAACCGCAGCGACCCTTACGACCCGAGCTTCACCACCGCCGCACCCGCGGGCCGTTTCAAGTCGCCATGGGCCACGAGGGCCACAAAGCGCCCGCGCGCGAGCTCCCCAACCACCGCGTCGACGAGGGCACGACCCTGCAGGTCGAGGTTCGCATCCGGCTCGTCCAAAACCACGATTTCCGCATCGACAAGAAGCACGCGCGCAAGGGCGAGGCGCTGCCGTTGCCCCGTCGACAACGTGCCGACCAGCGTCGAGAGCCCGTCGCCTGCGAGGCGATCGGCGAGACCCACACGCGTGAGGACTGCATGCATCGCATCGTCCGTCGCATGCGGCGCCAGCATGCGCAGCGCATCACGAACAGACGACTCGGGCGCCAGGTGCGCACGCTGCGGAAGAAACGCCACAGGCAATCGTGCCGCAAGGCCCCCCGAGCTTCCCCTCCAACGCAACGACCCGGCGGCCAGCGGACGAAGTCCCACAAGCGCGCGAAGGAGCGTCGTCTTGCCCGAACCGTTCGCGCCTTCGGGAACGAGCGGCACCCCGCGTTCCCAGCGCAATTGCAGCCCATGAAGCACCTCGCGCGATCCGTACGCCGCCGCCAAGTCGCTCCCTTCGAGCACGTCGCCTGGCGCCGCAACCACGTGAGCCGCGTCCCCACGAGGTGGCAACCCGAGCCGATGAACGAGAGGCTCCGACCGCCCAAGGCTGCGCGAAAGCTCACCAAGCGCCGAGGCCAACGCTGCAAGGGGTGCTGCTGAAGCGGCGAGAAAGGCCGTCAGTGCAAGACCCTCCGCGCCATGACCGACACGGAGCCACGTGATCGCCCCAAGGGCCATCGCGAGCACCGCCATCGGCCCGCGACCAAGCAACGACGAGCCGAGCTCGACGCGCGCTGTCGCCTGAAGCCACGCCTTCGACGCGTCGTCGATGCGTGCAAGATGCATCTCTTCGAGCGCAGCAGCTGCAATTTCCAGGGTTCCGTCTTTCGCTTCAAGCCATCGCGCAAGAAGCTCACGCTGCGCGCGGTTCGCCGCATCTTGCGCATGAACGAGCGCGCGACGCACCACGAGCAAGAGACCGAACGCCACGACCGCCGCAACCGCAAGGAGCGCCACGAGCGACCCCGGCAATCGAACGACCGCCGCCGCACCGAGCACCATCGCCGCAAGACCATCGCCGAGAACCATCGGGAAGCTGTCAGCCAAAACCCGCTCCCCCTCGAACACCGCCGCAAGCACCGCGTGCGGACTCTCGCCTTCGCGCGGCACCTCGCACACGTCGCCGTGCAAAATGGACGAGGCCGACGCGCGCAGCAGCCCCGTGCGAACCCGGTGGCGAAGAGCACTCTTTGACGCTGAAATTCCAGCCCAAACGGCTCCTGTCGCCACACTGAGGACGAGCGCGCGTGCGCCATCGCGCACGAGCGACTCCAACGCAAACGCCATCGCCACGCGCACGATCGCCTGCGATGCCCCGAGGGCAATGAGGCCCGCTCGAACGCGCGAAGGAACGGCGCTCCACAAGATGTACCCTGCATGCATCATGACGGCGTCACTCTACCCGCCCGCGCGACGAAGCGCTCGGCGATGCGACGGCAGGTGATGGGCGCGCTGCCCTCGGCCTTGTTGTTCGCAATGACAAACACCTCCGGCGGTGACCCTACCCCGCGGAGTTCGTCGAGGACCGAGGCGAGCTCGTCGTGCATGCCCGGCTGCGCGTGTGCCTCGCGATCGAAGGGCGCAAACGCCGCTTTTTGCTCGTTGTAGCTCGCCCCCGGCGGAAGCATGAGTCGCACCACGAGAAGCTTCTGACACGCGGCCTTGGCCACCTTCCCTTGGCGCGCGAGGCCCGGCATCGTGCCCCAATAGTTCATCGT
>CAIQDA010000349.1 GCA_903870415.1 uncultured delta proteobacterium | reverse complement strand
GCGAAGCTCGACTCGACCGACAAAGAGACCGCTCACGCGCTCGACGAACTTGCCGCTTCGGAACTCCATCACGCGCTCGAAAGCCTTGAGGCTCTCGCACGTTTTGCAAGGATAAACGCAGGGGATCCGGTGCTGCTCCCGTCCGATGACGCGGTCGAAATCGCCCTGGGAGCGCATATCGGGTCCGTGGACTTTACACGCGGTGCGAGCAACTCGATCGCCGTTGATCCGGCGCAACTGGGACACGCCCTTGACGCCCTCATGCGCAACGCCCGCGACGCACAGCCCGAGGGATTGATCCGCGTTGAAACCGCGATTGATTCCGGCAACGGTTCGCTGATCGTTCGAATCATCGACGCGGGTGAGGCGCCTCTGAGCGACAACTTGCAGCATGCACCTATTCCGTTTTACACCTCGCGCGCGGGCCGCCTCGGTCTCGGCGCATCCGTCGCAGCACGCTTCGCGAACGCGGTGGGCGGTTCGTTGCGCATCGAGCGACACGCCGCGGTGACGATCGCGGAACTCACGCTTCCAGCCTCGACACCGCGATGAATCGCGAGGAGATCCTCAAGAGCGATCACGCGTTGCTCTGGCACCCATACACGGCGATGGGCGCGTGGCCAGAGCGCACCGACACCTTGGTCGTGCGCGAGGCGAAGGGCGCATGGCTCGTCGACGCCGACGGCAAGCGCTACCTCGATGGCAACTCGTCGTGGTGGACGATGACGCTCGGACATCGGCATCCGCGCCTTCTCCGCGCCGCACGTGAGCAGCTCGAGAAACTCGATCACGTGGCCTTCGCGGGCATCACCCACGAGCCGGGAGTTCGCCTCGCCGAAGAGCTCATCGCGATCGCGCCGCCTGGGCTTTCTCGTGTATTCTACATCGATAACGGGTCCACGGCCGTGGAGCTCGCGCTCAAGATGGCCATCGAATTTCATCGACGCGTTGGCGACGGAAAACGCACGGAATTCCTCACGTTCGAAGGCGCTTTTCACGGCGACACCGCAGGGGCCACGAGCCTCGGAGGCGTTGAAAGCTTCATCGCGGCTTACGCATCGATCACGTTTCCGTGCCGACGACTCCCCTCTCCTTCCGACGAAGAGGCCGCTCTCGCTGCGCTCGAAGTTGAGTTGCGCACGCGCGGACCGCAGGTCGCTGGAGTCTTTGTGGAGCCGATGCTCCAAGGGGCCGCGGGAATGAAGATGCAAAGTGCAGCTTTCCTCGCTCGCGTAAGAGAGCTCACGCAGGCTCACCGGGTGCTGCTCATCGCCGACGAAGTCTTCGCTGGCTACGGTCGAACCGGGCGATTCTGGGCTTGCGAGCACGCCAGCGTGACGCCCGATATTCTTTGCACCGGGAAGGCCTTTGCGCAGTTCATCCCGATGGGCGCCGTGTTGACGACGAGCGAGGTCTTCGCCCCGTTTGCAACAGCGGGTGCAGCGCCGCTTCCCTACGGCCATACGTTCAACGGCAATCCGTTCGGAGCCGCGTTGGCTCGCGAGGTTTTGGCCATCTACCGCGACGAGGCGATCGTCGAGCGCGTCGCCCGTGACGCCGAGCTCTTTGGCGCGTGCGCAAGGAATCTCAGCAACATCCCTGGTGTCCTGCGCACACGTCACCTGGGTTTCGTCGTCGCCGCGGATCTCGAAGACGCCTCAGGCACCGAGGGCTACGGCGCGACCATCGGGTGGCGAGTCTTTGACGAGGCGAAAGCGCGCGGACTCTACCTGCGACCTCTAGGTAATACCGTGTATGCATGCCCGCCTCTCGTCACGGAGAGGGCGGACCTTCAGACCCTTTTCGAAGGCCTCGAAGAGAGCGTTCGCGCGGCCCTTCGGCGGTAAACGCGGCCTATTCGATGGTGACCGAACTCTTGTACATGCCCATGCCGCACTGAAACGCGAACGTGTGCGCTTCGCCGCTTGCGAGTTCAACGGTCACAGGCTGGCCGAGAGGCAGGGGCTTCTTGATTTGAAGCTCGGGAAACACAACGTCGAGCGCGCAGGTGTCGTCGGTCTCTCGCGTGAAGGTGACCGTCGCCTTCGATCCAGGAGCGCCTCTCGCGATGGTGAGACGAGACGGAACGAATCCGTGGTCCGTCGCTCGCACGCAGGTCGGACACGTCGACGGTGCCAGCTCCGCGGGCGGAGGCGCTTTCTTGCATCCTGCAACGACGAGAGCGGCCACAAAGACAAAAGAGGAGACGGAGCGAAGACCCATGGGGCCACTTCGTAGCGCGCCCTCGGGGACCGTCGCCAGCGCGAATCATCGGGCGTGCAACCTGCGCACGGGTCTTGCGGCCCAAGCGCCGGTGCCGTCATATGCTCGTGGACGGAGGACATCATGCCCACGCGTGTTCAGTATCAAAGTGGTCGCGGTCGCGAGGTCGAGGGTGAACTGGCGTTGCCTGCGGGCGAGGCAAAAGTTCCGGCGTTGATCCTCGTGCAAGAGTGGTGGGGCGTGAACGATCACATTCGTGCGTACGCCGATCGCTACGCGGCCGAGGGCTTCTTGACGCTCGCCGTCGACCTCTACGATGGGGCCGTCGCGAGCGACAAAGACGAAGCCTCGCATCGCATGGACGGTTTGGACTGGGGCGCTGCGCTCGACCACATCGCAGGGGCCATCGCGTTCCTCGAAGCCCACGAGCGCTCGACTGGCAAAGTGGGCATCACGGGCTTCTGCATGGGTGGCGCGATCACCTTCTCCGCCGCGTGTAGTTTGCATGGACTTCACGCCGCCGTTCCGTTTTACGGCGTACCGGGTTCGTTCGATGCCACGCGCGTCGAAGCCCCCATCCTCGCGCACATTGCCGAGCGAGACACCTGGGCCACGCCGGCGATTGCGAAACGCTTCGCGAGCGAGATGGCCGCCGCCGGCAAGCCCATGGACGTCGAGCTCTACGACGCGGACCACGCGTTCATGAACATGGCGCGTCCCGAGGTTTTCGACGCCGCGTGTGCTGCGCGCGCGTGGACTCGAACTGCCGCGTTCCTGCACAAGCATCTCGGGAACTGACGACGCGCTTGGCGCAGTTAAACGGATCGAACCATGCCCACGAACCCAAGGAATTTCGCAGGGAGTTTGCAAGTTCTTCACGGGCGTACGCTCCGCACTTCCGAGCGCCGCCGGTGCTGATACGCTCGTCACGTGCGTGACATCGGATCCATCATCGACGGCCGCTACGTTCTGCGACGCGAAGTCGGGCGCGGCGGCGTATGCGCTGTTTACGAAGCGGAGCATACGCACACCGGGCGCATGGTCGCGGTCAAGATGCTTCTCCCCGAAATGGCCGCGAACGAAGAGGCGCGCGAACGCGTTCTTGGCGAGGCCCGCGCGCTCGGTGGCGTGCGTCACCCGTGCATCGTCGACGTGCTCGACGCGGGAATCACCAAGGACAACGAGCCATTCCTCGTGATGGAAATGCTTCGTGGTCGCTCGCTCGAGGGCTTGCTCGTCGCGCGGCAACGCCTCAGCGTCGCGGACACCGTCTTCGTCACGCGCTACGTCGCGAACGGTCTCGCAGCGGTGCACGGAAGCGGATCGATTCATCGCGACGTGAAGCCTGGAAACATCTTCGTCGTGCGAAGCCCGTCGATGACGGTGCGCGTGAAGGTCGTCGACTTCGGCCTCGTTCGCCCTGCGAAGCCCGCACCGCAAGCACCGCGGCTGACGGGCGCGCAATCGCTCGTGGGAACGCCGGAGTACATGTCGTTCGAGCAGCTGATGCTTCGCGAAGACGTCGGGCCGCGGGCAGACATCTACGCGCTCGGCGTCACCGTCTTTGAGTGCCTCACGGGCCAAGTCCCGTTCCCCGGCAGCTTTCAAGAGGTGCTCGTGCAGCTTGCAACGAGGCCTACGCCGCGCGTGCGCGACGTGCGGGATGACGTGCCTCAAGTGCTTTGCGACATCACCGCCAAGGCCATGAGCCGCGAACCCGCCGATCGCTTCGCAACCGCAACGGAGATGGCCGAAGCGCTCGCTCGATGCACCCCCGATCGCGGCTTCACGAACCTTCTCGATCACGTTGCGGTGCCCGTGCCGGCTCCGATAAAAACCGGCGCACCTCCGCCCCTTCCCTCGGGGCATCGCGAGCGCGCAGCCCGCGCCCCGTACCAGACGACCGTGCGCCTCAAAGACGAAAATGGTCAGGGTTTCGAGGGGCGAAGCGAGGACATTTCGGAGGGCGGCATCTTCGTCATCACCGCCACGCCCGTGGAAAAAGGTTCGCGCATCGACGTCCGTTTCGCGCTTCCGGTCACCGGCTCGATCGTCTCGTTTCCTGCACAAGTCCGCTGGATCGTCGAGCGCGCGCCAAACAAGGTCGCCCTCGGCCTGGCGTTCCTCGCCATCGACGACGGCAGCCATCGCCTCATTCGCGAATACGTTACGGCCGTCCTCTGAGCCGACGGTGCGTCGCGCGGAGCCGTAAAAGCTCGTCAGCCGCATGGAGCGCCGGAGGAAATCGGGCTAGGCTCCGCGGCGCATGTTCGTGTTCGGACACCTCGGCATTGGCACCGGCCTCGTGCATCTTCTGAAGCGCGGTTGGCCCGTCGGCGCCGTGCTTGCGGGAACGCTCTTGCCCGACCTCGTCGACAAGCCGCTCTTCTACGGCCTCGTGCGCCACAGGCTCATGCCGGAATCCTTTTGCGCGATGTTTTGCGGCACGCGGACCATTGGCCACACGCTCCTCGCGACGGCGTTCATCGCGGTCATCGCGCGCATGCGTTCGAGCGCGTGGCTCCTCGCCGTTGCCGCAGGAATGTTCACGCACATCGCCCTCGACATCGCATCCGACGCGCTCGCGTGCGCTCAACACCACGTGGCGTTTGCGTTCGCGTCCTCCGGCGCGTGGCGAGCGGCCGTGTTTCCGCTTGCGGGTTCATCGTTCTTGCCCTCGGCGAATACGAATCTTGTCGATCACATGCTCGCACTCGTGCAGCAGCACCTGCCGACCGAACTCCTCGGCCTGTCGCTTCTCGGTGCGTTGCTTTGGCGTTCCGCGCAGCGCCAGCCGTCCGCTCCTTCCGCTCCCCCATCGCCGCTCCGCATCCCCGATTCCGGGGCACGTTCCTGATGCGCCACCTGACCCGCGACGAGGCGTTCTTCGCCCGCACACTCGTTTTTCTCACGGCCGCCGGCCTGGCGATCGCCGCAGCGTCGTCCATTGAACTCACCGCCGAAGTCGACCTTGCACTCTGCAAGCAGTTGGCCGACGCGAACGAGTTCACGTGCGCCGAGAGCGATTCCATCCTGCTCGTTGAGCGCACGTCGAATCCCATCGGAACGAACCGATACGTGATTCGCGGGACGCCATCGGGCGACGATCGCGCGGACTTGCTCGTCGTCGACGAGTGGATCATCAGCGGTCGCGCCGCGGGACTTCACGCGGTCCATCCGCTCACGCGCACGAGCGCCATCGACGAAACGCTTCCGATTCGCGCCGGGTCTCGTTTGGCGTTTCTCGGAAGCTCAGGCTCGTACGTCGAGAGCGTGACCGTCGTCGACCTTGCAGGCGTTGCGAAGGAAGACGACGCGGACTTGTCGTTCATGGAACGCACGCAAGTGGCCATCGGTCGCTGGCAGGAAACAGGCGCCTTCGCGGGTTGGGCGAGAAGCCGTCGCACCTTCGATCGGCCCGTCGAACGTGCCACGATTCGATGGAGCGACGACGGCGAACTCGAGTGCGAAATCGACCGGGAAAAGCTCGTCCTTTCGACGAATGGAAGCGGCCGCGAGGCCACGACCTTGGCCGCAACGGCGCCCCTTGAACTTGAGGAAACCGCGCGACCTGCGGGCATGGTCCCGTGGCTCGTCGATCGCCTGCGCGCGACCCAGTGGTTCGGCGACTTGAAAATGCAGTGGCTCAAGGGGGCCGTCTTCGGAAGCCTCGACGGCCTTCGATCGCTGACCTCGCGCTTCGAGCGAAAGAGCACCGTTGCCGACGTGCAAGAAGACCTCGGGCTCGCGAACGAACCTCCTGTCGACGCGCGTGCGCCTCACGTCGCAGGGTGGCCACCTGCCGCGATCACCTCCCTCGTTGACAACGCCCTGCCCGGTGAAGGCGTGTGGATTGCCCTCGCCGCCGACCCGTTCGTGCGCACGAATCCTGGGCTCCCCGCAGCGTTTGTCACGACGTGGCTGCGCGCCGATCGCGATCGGGAACAGAACCGAATCTTCATCACCGCATGGGACCCGCGCCAAGTGTCGCTGCACATGGAGGCGGGCACGAGCGAACCGGTGAGCGCAACGGGGGCAGCAGGCCCAGGAATGATTCCGCGCACGCCCGAGGTGATGGGACGCCTGGTCGCCGGGTTCAACGGAGGCTTTCAAGCCATCCACGGCGAGTTCGGAATGCAGGCGCAGAAGGTTCTCTACCTGCCGCCCAAACCCTACGCGGCGACCGTCTTCGAACTCGACGACGGCACGACGGCTTTTGGCACGTGGCCCGCGCAGCCCGAGATTCCGAGCGAGATCAAAAGCTTTCGCCAGAACATGACGGCCATCGTCGAGAACGGCGTCTTCAACCCGTGGAAGCGCACGTGGTGGGGCGGCACTCCTCCGGGTTGGGCTGACAATTTGCACACGACGCGAAGCGCTCTCTGCCTCACGAAAGACGGCAACGTCGCGTACTTTTGGGGCCATCAAGCGACGCCCACGTCGATCGCTGCCGCGATGGAAAGCGCGCGTTGCGACTTCGGCATGCACCTCGACATGAACCCAGGCCTCGCGGGGTTCGAATTTTACAACGTGCGCCCGGACTCCGACTTTGCACCGCTCGGTCGCGCCGCCGCACGCGAGTGGGAACACGAGGGAACGTTCAAGGACCTCCCCGGTTGGCGTTACCGAGCACGCCGCATGATTCGCGGCATGCAGCACATGAACTTTCCGCTCTACGTGCAGCGCTATGGCCGCGACTTTTTCTACCTGACGCTTCGCTCCGTGCTGCCAGGCCCCGTCATCCCCGCGAGCCTCATTGGCTCGTCGCCGGAGAGCGCGCAGTGGGCGACGCCGTTGCCCGATCAGCAGCCTTTTCCCTACGCTTTCGTACGCGCATCCGTCCAAGACACCATGGGCGGAAGCCTCGAGGTGCACCGCATCGATCCGACCTCGCTCGAGCTTCAGTCGACGCCGACGAGCGCGACCATCCTGACCATCGCAAGGTCGGCAGTCGCAAACCGCGGTGCCGCAAGCCTCGTCCTCTCGCCGCAAAAGAAGCCCTCGCTCGTCGACCGCGACGCGGCCGGTGGCGAAGCGATGCTCGTGAGCGGCCAGCGAGCGTCCGCGCCGCCTTCGTCCGACAGCCTTGCCTTCGGTGTGGCGGTGGCCGACGGACACATCGTCGTCGTCGACCCCACCAAGTCGTTGCTCGGCGCGCCGGCGGTAGGCGCGTGGGTTCGCGATCTGGGGACTGCGCTCGGGGTGAGCGCGTGGATCTGGTCGGTGCCTTCGACCAAGCTGCGCCTCGGGACCATCAAGGGCGACGGCGGCCCAAGCGTTTCGTTTCGCTACGGCCAGCCACCGAGCGCTCGACGTTACTTTCCTCAGACACCCATCGTGTCGCCGCAGGTCTGGCAGCCGCTTCAGGCTCAACGCGTCCGCTACTTTCGGCCGAAAGCCGCGCCCAAGCCCAAGGCATCACCGGCAACGCCCGCCCCAGCTCACGACGATCGACCCGCCGCCACCGGGTCCCCGGCTACCGACACGCCGTAATTTCGCCCGCACAGAGGAATCGCCGCACGGGGATTCACGAAGGAACGGGCGAGCGCTTTCCTCCATCGCTTCGGAAGCGTTAGACTCGGGCCGTGGCCATTCCGTTCCGCGCGAAATCTTTCGGACGCTTCGAGCTTCAGGCTCGCGTCGGCAGCGGAGGCATGGCGGAGGTCTTCAAAGCGTTTGATTCGCGGTCGGGCGAGATTGTCGCGCTCAAGCGCATGCTGCCAAGTCTCGACGACGACGACGAGTCGCAGGACCTGACGCCGCTCTTCCAGGCGGAAGCGCGCATCGGCTCGTCGCTGCGACACCCGCACATCGCGCAGCTCCTTGACTTCGGGCGCGTGAGCGAATTTTTTTACATCACGTTCGAGTTCATCGACGGCCGCGACTTGTCGGTTATCCAGTCCAAACTCGCCACGCGCGGTGAAGCCTTCGACACCACGCTCGCCTGCGCACTTGGCATCGCGATGACCGAGGCGCTCAGCTACGCCCACGAGCGGCGCGACGCGGAGGGCTCTCGACGGCCCGTTATCCATCGCGATGTAAGCCCTCAAAATATTCTCGTGAGCCAATCGGGCGACGTGAAACTCATCGACTTCGGCGTCGCGAAGGACGTCGATGGCGGCACGGGTCGCACGCAAATTGGCACGCTTCGCGGCAAGTTCGGGTACCTGGCACCGGAGCAAGTTGATGGCGTTGGCGTCGACGCACGCACCGACGTCTTCGCGCTCGCCGTCGTCCTTTGGGAGCTGCTCGCAGGCAAGCGCCTCTTTCACGCGGACAATGAGTTCTTGGCGGTGCAACGCCTCATGAACCACGTGCCGGAGCCCCTTTCGGCGATCCGCTCCGACGTGTCGAGCGCGCTCTCCGACGTTGTCGCCGCGGCACTTTCGAAAGATGCCGCCAGCCGACCTGCATCGATGGCGTCATTTGGCGATGCGATTCGCGGCGCGAGTGGTGTAGCGAACGTGCGGGGTCACGAGCGCAATTTCGTGGCACTGATGGATCGACTCTTCGGCGATTCCGCGTCGCACGCGGGTCCGTTGCCCAGCATGCCGGGCAGCAGCGCAGGGTTCGATTCAAGGGTTTTTGAGGAGAAGCGAACGATGTCGGGTGACGAGAAGCAAGGCGGAAAGCAGGATGGCGAAGTCGACGTCTTCGAGGCGCTGAGCCAGAAGCGCCGTTCGCTTCCACCACCGGCACCCTCCGGCGCAAACCTCAAGGGGACGATGCTCGGCGTGGCGAACCCGCTCGCGAGCGCGCCCATTCCTGTGCCTCCACCACCAGCGCCACCACCAGCGCCACCGGCAGCCCCACCTGCTGCTGCCGCGCCCGCAGCACCGCCCGCCGCGCCCGCCGCGTTGACCACGCCTGAACCGCCGCCTGTCGTGGCCGCCGCCCCCGCCCCCGTTTCCTGGGAAGAAGACGAAGACGAGGCCACGCAGGTTTTCGACAAAGCAAGCGACGCCGCAAGCCTCATGGCCGCCGCGTTTCAGCAGCAGAACTCCGCGAAGAAAGCGGAGCCACCTGCGGCCGCAAAGACCATGTTCGGCGTCGCCGCGCCTATCGTGAGCGCGCCCGTCGCACCCGCCGCGCCCGCCGCCACGATGACGTCGACGCCCGTCGTTCCGGCTGTGGCGTCTCAGACCGCGGCCAGCGCCGCTCCGAATTCCTACGCACTCATTCAGTCCGCAAGCGTCCCAACGAACGTTCCGAACCCGATTTTGTCCGGGTCGTCTTCCGGCACATCATCGGCCTCGTTCGCGCCGCCTGCGTCGATGCAGCAGGGTCCCGTCCCGAGCTTCGCTCCGCCGGCGCAGCAAAGCACCCAAAGCACCCAAAGCACCCAAAGCAATTGGGCCATGATTGGGGCGCTCGCCGCCGTGGCACTCGGTGCGGGCGTTTACCTCGCGATGCCGAAGTACGGAAAAGTCGTCGTCAACATCGCCGATTCGCGCGGCACCACCGTTCCGAACTTCGAAGTTCAACTCGACGGTGAGACCATCTGCACGAGCCTTCCGTGCGTCCGCGAGAAGTTGCCGATCGGCACGAAAACCGTATCCGTGCAGGCTGCAGGTTTCAGCAAGCCCGCGCCAAAGACCGTTAGCGTCGAGAATGGAAAGTCGTCGATCGTCGACTTCACGTTGTCCGCAGACGCGCCGACACCTCCCGCGCCTGCACCCGCGCCTGCACCCGCGCCCGTGGCTCCGGCACCGGCTGCCGTGCCTGCGCCCGTCGTAGCAGCCCCACCAGCCCCACCACCTGCCCCAGTGCCCCCCGCTGCGGTCGCCCCGCCGCCCGCGGTCCAAGCCGCACCGGCCCTGGTGGCACCGAAGCCCGCAGCGCCCGCTCCCGTCGTCGTTGCACCTAAGCCTGCGCCTCCACCGCCAGCCGCCCCCGCTCCCGCCGCCAAACCGGCGTTCGTTCCTTCGGCCCCCGCACCAGTGGCCGCCGTCGCCGGCATGGGCATGCTCACGATCAACTCGGTCCCCGCATCGTCCGTCAAGGTCGACGGAAAGAGCGTCGGAAGCACCCCCGTATCGAACTACTCGGTCAAGGCGGGCAAGCACACGATCACCTTCGAGAATACCGATGAAGGACTCACGAAGACCATCGAGGTCGACGTGACCGCGGGCGAAACCAAGAAGGCCATCGCGAAGCTCCGCAGCGAGTGACCGCGTCCGAAGCGTCTGGAGTCGCGCGCGTTCTCATCGTCGATGACGATGCTGGACAGCGTGCGATGCTCCAGGCGCTTTTTTCGTTGCCTCGCTACGTCACGACCATCGCCGCCGGATTCGGCGAGGGGCTCGAACATTTGCGTCAAGCGCCCGAAGGCTTCGACGTCGTCGTCACGGACCTCGTGATGCCAGATGGTTCGGGCCTCGAACTCTTACGCGAAGCCCGTGCGATGGCGGTGCCTCCGGAAGTTCTCGTCATGACCGCGTACTCGTCCGTGGACGGTGCGCTCGATGCCATGCGCGCGGGCGCTTACGACTTTTTGACGAAGCCGGTGCGCATCGCCGAACTGCGGGCCCTCGTCGATCGCGCAGGCGACAAGCGGAGGCTGCGCCTCGAAAACCGCAGACTGCAAGCATCGGTCGCCAAGCAAGACGCCCCGTCGCTCGTGGGGCGATCGCCGGCCATGGCACACCTTCGCGAGCTCATCGGCCGCATCGCGAAGACCAAGGCAAACGTCCTCATCACCGGCGAGAGCGGATGCGGAAAAGAGGCTGTGGCTCGGTCGGTTCACAGCGCATCGCCGCGCGCAAAGGCCCCCTTCGTCGTCGTGCACTGCGGAGCCATTCCGGAACTGCTTCTCGAAAGCGAACTCTTCGGCCACGACAAAGGCGCGTTCACCGGCGCGGTCAGCAGGACGAAAGGCCTCGTGCGCGAAGCCGCTGGCGGCACGATCTTCTTCGACGAAATCGGTGAACTTCCTCTCGCGATGCAAGTGAAGCTTCTTCGCGTGCTCCAGGACAAGCGGGTGCGATCGGTGGGCGCGTCCGTCGATGACGAGGTCGACGTGCGCGTGCTCGCGGCAACGAACCGTCCAGTCGAAGAAGACGTCAAGAGCGGGCGTTTCCGCCAAGACCTTTACTACCGCCTGAACGTGCTTCGCATCGAGGTGCCGCCCTTGCGCGAGCGCCGCGACGACATCGCGCCGCTTGCCCGGCACTTCATGGAGCAGTCGAGCCGCGAGCAAGAACGGGTGGTGCGAGCGATCGCTCCCGACGCGCAACGGGCACTCGACAGCTACGACTATCCGGGAAACGTACGCGAACTGGAAAACGTCATCGAACGGGCTGTGGCCCTCGGAACCGGCCCGGTCATCGGCCTCGGTGACTTGCCTGTCGAGGTCGCGGGCGCTGCGGCACTTCCCTCCACTTCGCTGGCAACGCTTCCGGAGGCCGGTCTCGCCATCGACGACGTCCTTGGTGAACTTGAACGACGGCTCCTGCTTCAAGCGCTCGAGCGCACGCAGGGTCATCGCACGGAGGCCGCCAAGCTTCTGCGCATCACGTTCCGTAGTCTCCGCTACCGCCTCAAGAAGCATGGCCTCGCGCACCCTACGGACGACGAAAGTGGCCTGAATGGGTCACCGGACGACGAAGGCGACTGACGCTTTTTGTCACCACGCACTGCGGCAAGCAGAAAATAAGCTCATCATTCTCTTCGCACAGTGCTTGCAGAGTCGTTAGCATCACGATGCAAATGGGCCTTTCGGACTCGAGCAAGGATGAAGCGAAGCGCGCTGCGACCAGCGCGAAGCGTGGCTTTACGCTCATCGAACTTCTGATCGCGGTCGCCATTGTCGGAGTGCTCTCGACGCTCGCGCTCGTCGGGTACCGAAAGGTTATCGCGCGCGCACGACTCGGTGAGGCCACGAGCATGGTCGCGGCCATCGCAAGCGCGCAAGAACGCTACCGCGGCGAGTTCGGCTCCTACCTGAACGTCTCGGGGACCCTCGGCCATTCGGGCAGCACGACCAACCTTTGCCCCGTGCCCGCGGCGAGCATCAAGAAGACCTGGAGCCCGGCATCGTGCGTCGGTGGCTCAAGCTGGACGGCCCTTGCGGTGCAAAGCGCCGGGGCGCTTAACTTTGGCTACTCGACGACTGCAGGCCTCGCCGGTGCAGTACCCGTCGACACCGTGCCCACCTCAACGGGCGCCGTCGCCTGGCCCGCGGCTTCGGCAATGACCCGCGACTGGTACGTCATCACGGCCGCCGCCGACACGGACGGCGACTCGAAGTGGGGCACGGTCGTTGGCTCGTCGTGGACGAACGACATGCTCGTCGACGACAACGACTGACTCAGCTTTTTTACGCATCTCAATCCACTCGGACGCCCATTCCGGGCAACGCATCAGGAGAACTGCTCATGAATCTCAACCGACTCCGTCAACGCGCCTTCAGCCTCGTCGAACTCATGATCGTCGTCGCGATCATCGGCGTCCTCTCAACGCTCGCCATCCAAGGCGTGCGCCGCTACCTCGCGAACGCCAAGACGGCGGAAGCGAAGAACGCCCTCGGCTCCATGGCCAAGAGCGCCGTGCAGGCCTACGACCAAGAGCGCGCCCTCTCGACCGGCGTCATGAGCGCCGGCGCCACCGCCGCGACCTCCAAGCAGTTCTGCGCAAGCGCCGCGGCCACCGTGCCCGCCGGCATCGCGAGCGTCAAAGGCGTCAAGTACCAGCCAACCACGACCGAGTGGGGCGGCGACTCGAACACCGGTTGGCGCTGCCTCAAGTTCTCGGTCGATAACCCGATCGCGTACATGTACGACTACAAGGCCACCGTCGCGACCGACTTCACCGCAGCCGCCTACGGCGACCTGAACGGCGACGGCGTCACCAGCGCGTTCTCGATCGCCGGCGCGGCCACGTCGGGCGTTGCCCGTTACGCTCCGACCATCGCGGAAACCAGCGCAGACGAGTAGTCGTCGGACCTCGGCCACCAAAGCGGTCGAAACGCCCTGCCTCGCGCTCGCGGCAGGGCGTTTTTTTTCGCCTGGAATCTCCAACTCAACGTACTCTCTCAACCATGACCAAGGCGGCAAGATTCATTCGGAACGTTCGGAATCGGGCCTTTAGTCTCGTCGAGCTCATGATCGTTGTCGCGATCATCGGCGTCCTCTCGACGATCGCGATTCAGGGCGTGCGCCGCTATTTGGCGAACGCGAAGAGCGCCGAAGCGAAGATGCAAATTGGCCGCATTGCGAAGAGCGCGGTCATCTCCTTCGACCAAGACCGCTTCGCAACCACCGGTGTCATGACCGCGGGAGCCACCGTCGCCATTGCTCGTCAGTTCTGCGCGACAGCCGCAAGCGTACCTGCCGCGCTCACAAGCGTGAAAGGCGTCAAATACCAAAGCAGTCCTTCCGACTGGGCTGGCGACACGAACACGGGCTGGCGCTGCCTTCGCTTCACCCTCGACTCGCCGCAAGCGTTCCAATACGCGTACGCGGCCACGGTTACCGCAGGTGCCGGGGACTTCACCGCAAGCGCGTTCGGCGACCTCAACGGCGACGGAACGACGAGCAGCTTCGTGATGAGCGGAGCTGCGAGCGGCAGCGTCCCGCGTTACTCGCCGTCCATCACCGAGACGAGTCCCGACGAATAATCGCCCCGCAAGCTGCGGCCTGCGGCGTGAAGACTCCTTGCCCCACACTGCGGGGTGAGGAGTTTTTTTCTGGCCGAAGTGCGGTCTCGTGGCGACGCTGGCGCAGCTGGCGCAGCGCGGCTCTCTGACTTTCGTACTAGCCACGCGCTCCATGGCGACGACAAAACCCGAAGTGCACGGCGTGCTGGTCGTCGACAAACCCGTGGGCATCACGAGCCACGACGTCGTATCGCGCGTGCGGCGAATCGTCGGCCAGAAGAGCGTTGGACACGCCGGAACGCTCGATCCGATGGCCTCCGGGGTTCTCGTCGTTCTTCTCGGAGAGGCCACCAAGCTCACGCCGTGGCTCACGTCCGATGCGAAGGTTTATACGTGCACTCTGCAACTTGGCGTCGAGACCTCGAGTGGCGATGCGGACGGAAGTGTCGTTCGCGAAGCGCCGCTCGAAAGTGCCCTAAGTGATGCGCTCCGCACGTTTGCGCAGGAATCAAACGGAGGTCCGATCGCCGACGCGGCTTCGGTCGAACGCGCACGCACAAGCCAAGTGCCGCCAGCGATTTCCGCCATCCACGTGAACGGCGAACGAGCGTACGAGCGTGTGCGACGTGGCGAAGAAGTCGTGCTCGAAGCGCGCCCGGTGGCGATGCACGAACTCCGCATCGAGTCCGTGAGCGCGGAAGACCGCAGCATTACATGCATGTTGCACGCATCAAAAGGCTACTACGTTCGGGCGTTCGCTCGGGACTTCGCCTCGACACTTGGGACCTTCGCGCACCTCACAAGGCTTCGCCGCATGCGCAGCGGATCGTTCCTCATCGACGACGCGGTGACCCTCGAGGGCCTCACGCGCGAACAAGCCACCCGCGCGCTCTGCTCCTGCGAAACGTCCGTGGCGAGGGCGATTCCGACGTTCACGTTGACCGAGGAGCAGACGCTTTGGGCGCGCCAAGGGAAGCGTTTTGCTTGGCCATCCACCGCCGGCGAGGGACCTCATGGTTGGCTCGACGCGTCGGGCTCCCTCGTGGCCGTGGGAGAGTCGCGCGAGGGCCTGGCGTGCGTGATTCGCGGTTTCTGCCCCACGACGCCGCAAGTCGATTGACGCTTCGCAGGTCCTTCGCTCGATTGAAGCGATGCTTCGCGAACGCCACATCATCGACGCCTTCAAAGGCCTCACCGCGCCATTCGTGCTGGCGATCATGGCGCTCACGGGCCGTTTCGCGAGCACCACGTGCTGGGTCTACTTGGCGATTCATGGAACGTATGGCGTGCTGTGGGTGCTCAAGAGCCGCATCTTCGGCGACAAAAACTGGGAAAAGCCCTGCACTTTGAGGCGCGGCGTGATGCTCGTCGGCGGCCTTTCGGCCTACTGGGCTGCTCCGGTGCTGCTCGCGGTCTCGGGCAAGGAAGCCCCTGCCCCGCTCATGGCCAGCGCGATCGCTCTCTTCGGACTCGGAGTCTTCTTGCACTTTGCAAGCGATATGCAGAAGCACCTTTGGCTCGAGCTCAAGAAGGGCCACCTGCTCGACGGCGGCCTCTGGGCACGCACGAGGAACCCCAATTACTTGGGTGAGCTCTGCATCTATCTATCGTTCGCGCTGCTCTCGCTGCACTGGCTACCCTTCGTGTTCTTCGGCAGCGTTATCGCAGTCGAATGGGTGCCGAACATGCGCCGCAAGGACAAGTCGCTTTCGCGCTACGCGGACTTCGCGGCGTACGCATCGCGAAGCGGTCTGCTGTTTCCAAAGCTCTTCTGAGCGTCACACGCGAAGACGTGGCGCGTCGCTCGAGAGCGGAATCGGCGTGGCGAATTCACCCGTCGTTGCCGCAAATAGACCCCGAGCGATGTGCGTGAGCGCGGCGTCGAGCGCGTCGGACTCTTCGGGTGTCGGCGGGTCGAAAAGGCGATGAAGGACGAAGCCGTCGAGCATCGCCATGAGCAGACGCAAGATGAGTTCGGGAGCCACGAGCGGCACCATACCGAGCTCACCCAGCGACTCGCGCAAGGCCTCAAGAAGCTCTTCGCGTTCGCGCTGCATGGCGGCCGCGATGGGCCCACGAAGCTGCTCGTCGTGAACCGCCTGCGACATCAGATCGATGATGACGCGCATCTCCGGACCCATGTCGTCGCGCGTCTGCCGCAAGGCCGAAATCGCTCCGCCGATTCGCTCCGTTGGCGAACTCGCGCGTTGCTCCCAAGCCGCACGCACCGGCGCTCCGATGCGTTCAAGGCAGTGGTGAAGGACGTGCGTGAGAAGGTCGTCCTTCGACTCAAAGTGATAGTGCACCGAGCCCTTGCTCATGCCTGCCCGCTCGGCGATGTCGCCTACGCTCGTGCGTGCGTAGCCCTTGCTCGCAAGCGTATCGATGGCCGCTTGCAGCACGTGCTCGCGACTCACTTCGCTCTTCTTGTAACGGGTGCGCGGCGTCATCGGGATGGCCCTTGTTCCTCCGATTCCATGCGCACGCAACAAAAACGAAACAGGCGACCTGCGTGGGGCCGCCTGTTGCGAGCATGCGTCGAATTCGAGGTTGCCGGCGTTACTGGCGCGCCTTGTCGAGCTCGCCCTGAAGGTCGTCGAAGGCCTTCGCCGAGTTGCGAACGACGTATTCGCGGGTTTGCGCGTCGAGGGTCTTCATCTTGCCGATCGCGTCGGAGAACGACTCGGTGTTCAGCTGCACAAGGACGTACATCGTGCCGCTCTTCGGGCCAACCCACGAGTCCACTTGCTCGGTGCCGCTGAGGGTCATGTCCGTGAGCTGCTTCGAGGTGTCTTGAACGAGCTGCTCGTCCGAGGCGGCCTTGCCGAAGTTCTCTCCGCCCGTCACCGTGCGCTGGTAGTCCTTGAGGAGCGAGGCGACCTTGACCTGGAGCGAACGCGCAATTTCGGTGCGGGCTCGACCGGCGGCGCCGCTCTTGAGCAGGCCGATGTTGTTCGAACCGGCCATGCTGCCGACGGCGCACACGCGGCTCTTGCCGCCGTCACCCCAGTAGGACTTGCATGACTGGCGAACCCACGCCGGAGCGCTGTTGAAGTCGTCGATCGCAGCGTTGCCCGTGGCGGCGGGAGGCTGAGCCTGGTTGCCACCGCCGCAGGCGACGGCTCCAAGAGAGAGAGCGATGGATACGGCGGCGGAGCGGGCGAACGAGCGAGTCATTGAGGTTCTCCTAGGTGGGATAGCGCGGCGTGTGGGCCACGATTCGAAGCGTTGGACGTTGGGTACGACGTGAATCTTCCAGAAAAATGTCACGACCGGCGTCACCCGAACGGGGGACCAACGCCACTTCACAGCACAGCGCGCCATCGTACGGAGCCCGAGCGTTGCCGCAAGCGAGAACCACTCATCGCGCGACGCAGAGGAGCAAAGAAAAACTTTCCCTTTATTTATGGTCACTTAACCAAAAACTGGACGATCGACCATTGACGATGCGAGAAGACATGACAACATTCTGGACGGCCAGATAGTTTCTGCCCCCCATAGGAGTCTCCCCATGTTCGACAACATCTTCAGCACCCTCGGCCAAGTCGGCACCCTCACCCTCTTCGGCGGCGTTTTCGCGGCAATCGCAGGCGTTTTCACCGTTGAGCTGGTTCTTCTCGTTGCCGACAAGTCCGGCGCACGCCGGCTGGCATCCAAGACCGCGTGAATTCTTTTCTCCGCCGCATCACCTCCCGCGTCCTCGACCCGCTCGTTCCCGCCAGCTTTGGCCGCCCAGGGTTTCTCTTACGGGCGCCGGCGTTCGATCCGCGAGACCTCGACGTCAGCCTCGCCGGTCAACGCATCGTCATCACCGGGGGCACGAGCGGCATTGGGTTCGCCGCAGCACAGGCGCTTAAGCGTCTTCATGCCGAGGTCATCGTCGTCGGTCGCGACCCCGCAAAGGGGCTGTCAGCCGTAGAGGCGCTCAATCGAGTCGATGGCGCCGAGGCTCGTTTCGTCCGCTGCGACCTCAGCGACTTCCGAAGCATCGACGAAGCCGTTCGTGATCTCGGCCCGAAGAGCATCGACCGACTTGTGCATAATGCAAGCATCCTTCCTGACGAGCTTTCTCGAACGGCGGAGGGACTTGAGGCCACGTATGCATCGAATCTCGTCGGACCGTTGCGGTTCCAGTTCCTCATCGACGAGAGCGCCGAGCGTTTGCGTCGCGTCGTTTGGGTATCGTCCGGCGGCATGTACGCGGTGCCGCTCGACCTGCGGGTGCTGAGAGGCGACGTGAAGCGCTTTGACGGAGTCACCGCGTACGCCCAAACCAAGCGCGCGCAGATTCTCGTCGCCGAGCGCATGGCCGCCACCTTCGGCTCGCGCCTGCGATCGTATTCGATGCATCCGGGATGGGTCGACACCCCAAGCGTGGCCTCGTCCCTGCCCCGCTTTCACGCGCTGACGAAGGCATTCTTGCGAACGCCCGAGCAAGGTGCGGACACAGTGATTTGGCTCACCGCGACGGACGCGCCACTCGAGTCCGGCGCGTTCTACTTCGATCGAGAGCGCCAAAACTCGGAGCTCGTGCCTGGAACAGCGACGTCGCTGAAAACGCGAGAGGAGCTCTTCGCGGCGATTGAACGCGACGCGAAGCTCCCGCGCACTTTCATAAGTGCTTCCTGATAAGGAATCCGTCTCACCGCCCGTAGCCGTCGATAGGTTTACGACTCGTTAGCTTGCATCGACTGTGCACACGCGGTATGACCGCAACCATGCCACGTCCTCCGAAGACCGACCGCAGCACCGTCCGTGACATCCTCATCACCCTCAAGCTCTCGAAGGCCGAGAAGGAGACGCTTCTCGCTTGCGTCGCCGATCGCAGCCGCGAGCTCGAGGAAAACAGCGGCGAGCGCATCGAGGTGACGGCTTCGTCGTACCTGCGCTGGCTCATCGACCGTGACGCCAAGGGCCGCAAGCTCGACGGTACCCGCGCGAAGGCTGCAAAGCCCGCCGCGGCAGCACGCAAGCGCGCCTAATCACGCCTCCAGCAGCGCGAAGAGCGGTCGCCACGGCGGTCGCTCTTTTTTTTGCGCCCTCCCTCGCGGCTGCGTCGCATCGAACTTAGCCAACGCGGATTCTGCTACTTTGCCAGCGCGAGACCCTCGGTTCCTCCTATGCCATCGTCACGCGCCTTCGCCCTCTGCTCCCTCGTCATCAGCGACGACAACCTCTACGCCTCCGCGGTGGCCGAGGTCGGAACGGTGCTCGCGGTTTCGGACGTGAAGCGCGCCCTCATGCTTGCGGGAATCGTGGGGGCCTTCGACGACGATCAATTGGAGTCGCTCCTCGACATGTCCGAACCCGGGGCCCCCGTCCTCGTCGCGTCGGGTCTCCCGCCCGAGATCGGCGTCGACGCGCGCATCGAGTACTTCTTTGAAACCGATCGCCACGTCGGCGGCGGTGGCGGCCAGGCCGACAAACTCGATTGGAAGGCGATCAAGGATCGCTCGTTCGTCAAGAACGGCGCCATTCTCGCGCGCAAGCATGCGCCGACGAAAGGCAAAGACGGACGCGACCTTTTCGGGCGCCGCATCATCGCCCGCAACGGCGAAGACACCTCCCTCTCGTGCGGTGAGCATGTGGCCTTTGGTCCCGATGGACGCTCCCTCGTCGCCCGGTGCTCCGGCGTTGCGAAGTTGGGCGACAACGGTGCGGTGTCGGTTGCCGACGTCGTAAGCGTCCGCGACGTCGACCTTTCAAGCGGGAGCATTTGCACGCTCGGTTCCGTCGTCGTCGATGGAAACGTGACCGAAGGGTTCACCGTCGAGGCTGCGGGCGACGTGTATATTCGAGGCAACGTCGAGGGCGCAAGCATTGTTGCGGGAGGTCGCATCGTCGTCGGCGGCGGCGTTCGCCAGCACGCCAAGCTCGATGCGGTAGGTCCCGTTGCCGTGCGCTTCGTGGATCCAGATTGCAGTATACATACACTCAGCGAGCTCGACGTCGTCGGCAGCGCGATCGGCGCCCAGCTCTCGGCACTCGGCCCCATCGTGGTCGGAGGCGAGGTCGCAGGCGGACGCTGCGAATCGGCGACGCATATCCAATGCAAGCGAGCCGGAACCGACGGCGATGTGCGCACGATGTTCGTCGTTGGCACAGGCCCCACCGACGAGGCCTTGGCGATGGCTCGAAACGACCTCTCGGCCCTCGAGCGGCGCCTCGGACGCACGTCGTCACCACCGGACGACGACGAAGAAGAACCCGTGCCCTCGCTCCGTGCCCCGCTTGTGCCGCGCGATGTGGGCCAGTCGGCGTCCTCGCCTTCGGGCCTGCCTCCACGCCCCGCTGCCCCGGTCCCGCCTCCGCGCCGCTCGGACCTCGCGCCGAGACCTTCCGAGCTCCATCCGCGCCCATCCATCACCGCGCATGCAAGTGCAGCAGGGCGTTCGCCGACGAGCTTGCCCGCCCGACCGCTGCAACCGGGCCTCGCACCTCGACCGTCGCTGCCCCAAAGGCCAGGGTCACTGCCGCTTCCTACAGCCCCGCGCGCAAACGCGCTGCCGCAACGACCGTCGACGAGTTTGCCTGCGCGGCCGCCTCCAGGAGTGAGCCTGTCGTCGATGCGCATCCCCTCCGTGACTGCGCGCCCGAGTCAGCAAATTCTCTTGCGCCCTTCAGCCGCGAGCATGCGCGCCGCCCCTGCCGCTCGCCCGAACGAAGTCGCGATCACGTCGGCGAAAAAAGAATTTCAGAACGAGCACCAGCTTCTCTCAACGCGGCGGCAACTTGCGTTTCATCGCGAGCACACGGAAGCGAGCGAGGTTCCTTTCGTGCTCGTCGAAGAGGCCATTCATGGCGGCGTCGTCGTGCGCATCGATCGCGAAGAGATGAGGCTCGACGGAACGCTCTTCGCGCGGCGCTTCGCCATCGTCGACGGGCTACTTCGGACGCTCAGCGTAGAAGCGCCCTACTCCGCGCACGCGATGGACACGTCTGCCGAGGGCTGATGCCTTCGTTCCGCTCATTCCCTCAGATGCAGCGCACGCCCGTGCCTTGCAAGCCGCAGTAACCGCGCGGATTCTTGTGCAGGTATTGCTGGTGGTACGCCTCGGCAAAATAGAACGCGTCGAGCGCATCGATGCTCGTCGTGATCGCGTTCAACCCAGACGCGGCAAGGCGCGCTCCGAACGCAACAGCACTCGCGTCTGCGATCACGCGCTGCTCCGGCGTCGTCGTGAGAATGCACGAGCGGTACTGCGTCCCCACGTCGTTGCCTTGCCTCATTCCCTGCGTCGGGTCGTGACTCTCCCAGAAGGTGACGAGCAGTTGCTCGATGCTCACGAGCGACGGATCGAAGGCCACACGCACGACCTCCGTATGCCCCGTGCGGCCGCTGCACACCTCGTCGTAGGTGGGGTTCGGAGTCGTGCCTGCCGCGTAACCCGCCGCGGTGGAGCGCACGCCCTTCATTCGCCAGAAGAGTCGCTCGGCACCCCAGAAGCATCCGAGTCCGAAAACGACGACCTCCACACCCGGTCCCGCGAGGTCGAGTGGTGTCGCGAGAACCTCGTGATGAGGCGCCATGGGCATCGCCTCCGCGCGCCCTCGAAGGCACACGTCGGGTGAAGGAATCGCTTGGCTTTTCATTGTCGAGAACATGCAGAGAGCGTGGGGCGATTGGTCCCAAAAATCAATGGGCGCGTCGAACTCGACCGCCATACTTCCGCAGATGCCACGCGCTTTTGAACTCACTTCGATCCTCTCAACCCTCGTCCTCGCCGCATGCTCCGGCACGTCGCCCCTCACCGCGGCCGAACCTTCTGCCGACGCCGCATCCGTCGCCGCGACCGACGCGTCAACGCCTCCCGTGCATGATGCATCGATCACTTCGGCGCCAGATGCCGCAGTCGACGCATCCTCTGGCCCATCGCCCGATGCCTCGATCGATGCTGGCGCCCTCACGCCATTCGACTCAGGAACGCCAGGCGCGAACCAGACCATCACGGTCTTCTCGCTGCGATCGGGAACGGCCCCCGCGCTCGTCACCGCCGCATTGCCCTTCGCTCTCGGTGAGCTGAGTAACGCGACTTCGCTCCAGCTCTTCACGGGTTCGAAGGAGCTTGCGCGAAACACACGGGTGCTCGCGCGCTGGGCCGATGGGTCGCTGCGGAGCCTGCTCGTCGGTTTCGCTCCACCCGCCATGACGACGCCGACGGTGACGGTGAACGTCGTGCTCCATGGCGCGACAGCTCAAACTCTTCCCGGCGACACGCCCGCGGTTCGTGCCACCACGGTTCGCGCCTTCGCCGATCCGGCTCGATGGTCGTCGAGCGGCGCGCTGGGATTCCCCTTCCAACTCGCGAGCGCAGGCACCCTCGCACCCGCCTTCTTCCGGCGCGCAGCTCCCGTGTTCCAAAGCGTGGCAAACCCGCCAAGTGGCAGCGACGCCGATCCCCACGTGCGCAACTACTACGATCACACGCATGCACTTTACATGCAGATGCTCGCGGTGGGGCCGTCCGTATCGTTTGTCGATCGCATCGACGCGGAGGTCGTGACGTATCGAGAAAACGAAATCATTCACACGGGCACCCGTCGCGGCCAGTACTCCGCGCCTCCCGACACCGAAGCGACGAATCCCATCGACTTCAACATCGTGCGCCGGATGTACCCGCAAGGTCTCGTCGAGGACTACCTCATGACGGGCGACACGCGCTCCCTCGACGTCGCCAAGGAAATGGCGGAAGCGTTCATCGCGGATGTCGCAGGGCAGACGCCGTATTACCCTTACACGGAGCGCATTCCCGCTTGGACGATCCTCGGTCTTTTGCCTGTGTTCGAGGCGACCGGCGACGCGCGCTACCTGAACGCAGCCAGGACCGTCGGCACCCTCGCGGTCAGCCACCAAACGGCGATGGCCGCCAAGTATCCGAATCAAGCGGGCGTCACGGGCCTCACGGGCTCGTTCGTTCAGGACCGTCGCAACGCGTGGTTCGACAACGGCGAGTCGACGGCGAGCGGTGCCGGTTCATCGTTCATGACAACGCTGCTGGTCGAAGCGCTCGTTCGGCTGCATCGAGACACCGGCGACCTCTCGTATCTCGACTCGGCGACGAAGGCGGTTCGTTGGCTGAAGGTCGGGTGCTTCGTCCCCTCGAACGATTCGTCCACCGTGTACACGACCGATCCGACCCTCGGGGCGAGCGATGACCCATCCATGCATGCTGCAAGCTTTCGTTACGTCTGCCGAGCGGACGATAACCACGCTGCCTTGCCCGGCCTGAACCCGATGTTCGCGCTAGCCCTCGGCCTGGGGTGGCAACGGACCGGCGACGAGTCCTACCGAACGATGGCCCGCGACGTCCTCGCGTTCACCGACTGGGGCTACACGATCAAGGAATACAACCAGAGCCTGCGCAGCTCATCGCAAGCGTTTTTCCTGCTCGAAAATCCCGCCGGCACCTTCGTCCCGCGCCAGTAACGCGCAACGCTTCCTTTCTTGGTAGCTGCCCGCTTCATGGCGATGCCTCCTTCGTGGCCCCTCGACGACCGGCTTCCTCCAAGGCCGGTCCTCGCGGACGAGGCCCTCGATCTCTTCCTCGGCTGGGCGAACGGCGCCCACGGTTCCCTTTACCCGGCCCAGGAAGACGCGATCCTTGCACTCTACAGTGGTTCGTCGGTCATCCTTGAGACGCCCACGGGCTCAGGCAAGTCTCTCGTCGCGGTCTCCCTCGCGTTCAAGGCCCTCGCCGAGGGGAAGCGCTTCGTTTGGACGTGCCCCATCAAGGCCCTCGTCAGCGAAAAGTTCTTCGACCTGTGTCGCCTCTTTGGTCCGGAAAAAGTTGGGCTCGCGACCGGCGATGGCTCCGTGAACCGTGACGCGCCCATCACCGTCTGCACCGCCGAGATTCTCTCGAACATGCTCCTCTCGGACGGGAACCGAAGCGACATCGATGCAGTCTGCATGGATGAGTTTCACTATTACGGCGACCGCGAACGCGGCATCGCGTGGCAGCTGCCCCTTCTCATCGCGCCTGACGTTCAATACCTGCTCATGAGCGCCACGCTCGGCGACACGACGCGCATCGCCCAGGACCTTGAGGCCCGCGGTCCGCGACCCGTCTCGCACGTTCTCGGCACGCACCGCCCCGTCCCCCTCGACTGGCGTTACTCGGAAGTGCCGCTTCACGAGGAAGTGCTCGAGCTTTGCCGCCGCGGCGAAAGCCCCATCTACCTCGTGTGCTTTTCGCAGCGCGCCTGCGCGGAACAAGCTCAGAAACTTCTCTCGCTCGACCTCGTGGGCAAAGAGACCCGCAAGCGCATCGCCGAGCACCTCGAAACCGTGCGCTTCGACAGCCCTTACGGAAAAGACTTTTCGCGCGTGCTTCGCCAGG
>CAIQDA010000348.1 GCA_903870415.1 uncultured delta proteobacterium | reverse complement strand
CCCGCGTACGAAAAAATTCGGCTCGAACTCGACGGTCCTGTTGCGCGTATCACCCTGCAGTTTCCCGAGCGTCGTAACGCCATTGGCCCTCGCATGGTGGGTGAACTCTTGCACGCCCTCGATGCGGCGCAGGCGAACGCTGCGTGCCGTGTGCTCCTCTTGCAGGGCGACGGAAAGAGCTTCTGCGGCGGTGCGGACCTCGCGCAGATGCAGAGCGGCGACGCGGACCCGTTCGTTGGGAGGGGCGACTACGCGGACTTGCTCGCGGCGCTCTGGCGTTGCGACAGACCCATTGTATGTAAAGTGCAAGGTCATGCGATGGGCGGAGGTCTTGGCCTCGTTGCGGCCAGTCACTTTGCAGTGGCGGCTTCCGACGCTCAATTCGCTACGCCCGAGGTCGGTGTTGGGCTCTTTCCGATGATGATCATGGCGGTGCTTCGGCGCCGCATGGGTCGCCAAGCGCTCCTCGACTGGATGCTCCTTGCGGAGAAGCACACGGCGCCGGACGCGCTTGCCGCAGGGTTGCTTCACAAGGTTGTCGCTCCCGAAAGTCTTGACGAAGAGGTATCTGCACTCTGCACGAAGCTCGTTGAAAAGGGAGCTGCGTCCGTGCGCATTGGCCTCAGAGCGCTTGCCGACCAAGACGCGCTTTCCCTGGAGGAAGCCTTGCCAAAGCTTCGCGACGGCCTTGCCCGTTGCCTGGCGACGAACGACGCGATGGAGGGGCTTTCGGCCTTCGTCCAGCGCCGCAGCCCTGTCTTCACTGGAACCTAAGCGCGTCTCTCGCGCTCGAGCGATTGTCCCCGCGAACCGTCCGAGCACAGGCGCTCGGATGCTTGGAGAATACACATGCCAACGATGCGAGAACGGGTTGAGGCGCTTGAAGCAAAGCGTGCAGTCATCAAGGAAATGGGCGGCGCCGATAAGGTCCAGAAGCAACACGAGCGCGGAAAACTCACGGCGCGCGAGCGTCTCGACAAGTTCTTCGACGGCGGGGAGTTCTTCGAGGTCGGGGCGTTCGGTACGCAGATGGGCCTCGCAGCCGGCGACGGAGGCGATCGTCCTGCTGCCGACGCGGTCGTATGCGGGTTCGGCAAAGTTGACGGGCGCATGGTGTGTGCGGCCGCTTACGACTTCACCGTGAAGGGCGGCTCGATCGGTCAGACGGGCGAAGAGAAGGTGACGCGCCTTCGTCAAATGGCGCTCCGCGGGCGTTGGCCGATCGTGTGGTTCATCGATTCGGGCGGCGCGCGCATCGACCCTGGAAGCCAGCATCCGGACAGCATTTCGCTCTTCGCCGGGTCCGGTCACCTGTTTCGTGAGCAGGTGCACATGAGCGGCGTGGTGCCGCAGGTTGCCGCGATGGTCGGTCCAGGGGCCGCGGGCACGGCGTACATCCCGGGTCTCGCGGACTTCGTGCCGATGGTGAAGAACGTTGGCTCTCTTGCCCTCGCAGGCCCGGCGCTCGTGAAGGCCGTGACGGGGCAAGAGATCAGCGAGCAGGAACTCGGCGGCTCAAAGGTCCACTCGGAAGTGAGCGGCGTTGGCGACGGCGAGTACGCGGACGACGCTGCGGCCATTGCGGCGGTGAAGAAATATCTGAGCTTTTTCCCAAGCCATTGCGAAGAGGCTGCCCCCATCGTCGCGTGCACCGACCCGGTCGATCGCCGCGATGAAGCGCTCCTCGATCTCCTGCCGGAGACCTCGCGCAAGCCCTTCGACATGTACAAGCTCATCAAGAGCATCGTCGACGGCGGCGACATTCTCGACATCAAGCCACGCTACGCCCGCAGCATCATCACGTGCCTTGCGCGCATCGGCGGACAGAGCGTCGGCGTGGTCGCCAACAACCCCATGCAACTCGGCGGCATCATCGACGTCGACTCGGCGGACAAGGCTGCGCGCTTCATCCAAATTTGCGACGCCTTCGGCATTCCGCTCGTGTTTTTGCAGGACGTGCCCGGCTTCATGGTCGGCTCAAAGGTCGAACACGCGGGCATCATTCGTCACGGAGCCAAGCTGCTCCACGTCATGGCCGCCGCCACGGTTCCGAAGCTCACGGTCGTCGTGCGTAAGGGTTACGGAGCCGGGTATTACGTCATGTGCGGTCGGGCTTACGAGCCGGACCTCATCGTCGCATGGCCATCGGCCGAGATCAGCGTCATGGGCGCCGAGGGCATGGTGGGCATCGCCGCCAAGAAGCTCTTCGGTGGCATGGAGCCGCCGCCGGAGATGAAGGCGATGATCATCGAGCAAATTCAGAAGAACATCGACATCGAGAAGGTCGCCGGCTGGGCCCTCGTGGACGACATCATCGACCCGCGCGACACGCGCAAGGTGCTGGCCATGGGGCTTGAGCTCGCGCGGCACAAGCGCGTCGAGCGGCCTGCTCGTAAGCGCGGCGTCATTCCCGTCTGACAGGGCAATCAAGCTCATCGCCCTTAGTCGAAAGCTGCTGATGGCGTATGCGTGCATGGTGCACGTAACTGTCTGGCTGGGCGGCCGCGGCTCGCTCGAATGAAACGGACCAGATGGAACGATTGCCTGAAAAGCATGCTCTAAAAGTCGAACTTCTTCGGCTCCTTGTCGCCGATGTCGAGACGCTCGAGCGCGCACAAAAAGGTGCGATCGAAGCGGCGACTCACGAAGAAGCGAAGCCCGAAAACGATAAAGACACGCGCGCTCTCGAGGCGTCGTACCTCGCTCGCGGTCATGCGTTGCGCCTTGAGGAGCTGCGCATCGGCCTT
>CAIQDA010000347.1 GCA_903870415.1 uncultured delta proteobacterium | reverse complement strand
TGCGACGAGGCACGTCATGGGGCGATGCGATCTCATGGACTCCGACACAATGCGGCAAGCGGAACAGCAGCCATGCGCCGGTCCGAGGCACGTCGAGAAGGCCAACCCGCGCAGGCGAGAAGACCCGCAGGTCCACACCGCAAGCCCCGCGCGAAAGGCGAGGACCTCGCAGGCCGAAGCCGAGGAACCGCCGCCCCGTGTCCGTGCCGCTCGTTCCCAACGCCAACGAGTCAGCGCGCCCACACCGACTCTCCCCCGCTTTCGTTTCTCTGGCGCGCCGCGTCGTTCGGTGGATCTTGCACGGTGCCGTGCCTGTGGAAGGGTGGCCGCGCCATGGCTACCGAGAGAGTGCCCCCCCCTGCCCGTCGTCATCCGCTTCGCATCGTCACGGCAGCCGCGCTCTTCGACGGCCACGACGCTTCGATCAACATCATGCGCCGGCTCCTCCAAAGCCAGGGCGCGGAGGTGATTCACCTCGGCCATGACCGTGCCGTGTCGACCGTCGTCAACTGCGCGATTCAAGAAGACGCGCAAGCCGTCGCCATCACGTCTTACCAAGGTGGTCATGTTGAGTATTTTTCGTATATGCGAGAGCTCCTGACCGAGCGCGGGGCGTCTACGCGAATCTTCGGCGGCGGCGGTGGAACGATCCTTCCGACAGAGGTCGAGGAGCTTCATCGCCACGGGATCACGCGCCTCTATTCGCCTGATGATGGGCGCTCGCTCGGACTCGAAGGCATGATCGCCGACTTGATGGCGCGCGCGGATCACGAGACCGTTTCGAGCCTCGATGAGATCGACCTCGACAAGCTCGCGACACGCGACGCTCGCACGATCGCGCGACTCATCACGCTCGCGGAAACGCGTCCCGAAGAGCGTGAGAAACTGCTCGCCGCGTTGAAGGAACGTGCGCCCGCCAAGGCACCTCCCGTGCTCGGAATCACGGGCACGGGCGGAGCCGGCAAGTCGTCGCTCATCGACGAACTCGTGCGACGTTTTCTGCGCGATTTCCCAGAGAAAACCATCGCCATCGTTTCTGTCGATCCCTCGAAGCGAAAGAGCGGTGGCGCGCTTCTCGGCGATCGCATTCGCATGAACGCCATCGACGACCCGCGCGTTTACATGCGCTCGATGGCCACGCGCCAAGCGAACCTCGCGCTCTCCGCTCACGTGGGCGACGCGCTTGCCGTGTGCAAGGCCGCAGCGTTCGATCTCATCATCGTCGAGACAAGCGGCATCGGTCAGTCGGACACGGAGATCACCGAGTTCGGTGACGCGAGCCTCTACGTGATGACCGCTGAGTACGGAGCGCCCACCCAGCTCGAGAAGATCGACATGCTCGACTTCGCCGACGTGGTGGCCATCAACAAGTTCGACAAGCCCGGGAGCCTCGACGCGCTTCGCGACGTGCGCAAGCAGTGGCGCCGAAACCACAAACGGTTCGACGGTGCCGACGAGACGCTGCCCATCTTTGGCACCATCGCATCGCAGTTCGCCGACGAAGGCATGAATGCCCTCTTTGCCGCGCTCATGCGAACCATCTCCGCGAAGACGGGCCAAAACCTCGAGCCCAAAACCACGAGTGCCCTCATGGCCAGCGAGAGCCGCGCGCTCTTGCCCGAGGGACGTGTTCGCTACCTCGGCGACATTGCCGACGCCATCGCACGCGACGAAGAAGCCATCGACCGAGAAAGCCGCAGCGCTCGCGATGCCCAGCATTTGCGCACCGCTTCGACGCTCATCGGCACAACGGACGCGCGCCACGAACTCGCTCGACTGGCCGAAGCGAAGACCCACGAGCTCTCCCGCGAATCGACCGAACTGCTCGCGTGCTGGCCCGAGATGCAGCAGCGCTACGCCGATGACGTCTACCGCTACAAGGTGCGCGACAGGGTCTTCGAGCAGCCGCTGACGACCACGACGCTCTCCGGCTCAAAACTTCGAAAGGTGTATCTTCCACGCATTCACGACGACGGCGACGTCCTCACGTGGCTGCGTCGCGAGAACGTGCCGGGCGCGTACCCGTACACCGCGGGCGTCTTTCCGCTCAAGCGCGAGGGTGAAGACCCGACCCGCATGTTTGCTGGCGAAGGCGGCCCCGAGCGCACCAATCGCCGCTTTCATTATGTGTCGCGCGGCATGCCCGCCAAGCGCCTGTCGACGGCGTTCGACTCGGTCACGCTCTACGGACAAGACCCGGACACGCGCCCCGACGTCTATGGCAAGATCGGCAACAGCGGCGTCTCGGTCGCCTCCCTCGACGACGCCAAGCGCCTCTACAGCGGGTTCAATCTTTGCGACCCGGCCACCAGCGTCTCGATGACGATCAACGGCCCGGCTCCCATGGTGCTCGCGTTCTTCATGAACGCCGCCGTCGATCAGCAGTGCGAGCTTCACCTGGCGGCCGAGGGCGGTCTCGACGCGGCCAAACGCGCGATTGCCGAAAAATGGGCGCTGCGCGGGGTCGCTTGTCCAACCTACGAAGGTGACCTTCCGCAGGGCAACGACGGGCTCGGACTTGCGCTCCTCGGCGCGAGCGGCGACGAAGTGCTGCCGCGCGAGGTCTATGAAAAGATCCGGCGCGAGACGCTCACAAAGGTCCGCGGCACCGTGCAGGCCGACATCCTCAAAGAGGACCAGGCGCAAAATACATGCATCTTCAGCACCGAGTTTGCGCTGCGCATGATGGGCGACATTCAGGCGTCGTTCATCACCGGCGGCGTGCGCAATTTCTATTCGGTTTCGATCAGCGGGTACCATATCGCCGAGGCCGGAGCGAACCCGATAAGCCAGCTCGCCTTCACGCTTTCGAACGGCTTCACCTTCGTCGAGTACTACTTGGCGCGCGGCCTTCGCATCGACGACTTCGCTCCGAACCTCTCGTTCTTTTTCTCGAACGGGCTCGACCCGGAATACACGGTCATTGGTCGCGTCGCGCGGCGCATCTGGGCGCGGGCGATGAAGCTTCGCTACGGCGCCAATGCGCGTTCGCAGATGCTGAAATACCATATCCAGACGTCCGGCCGATCGCTTCACGCACAGGAAATTGCCTTCAACGACGTGCGCACGACGCTGCAGGCGCTCCTCGCCATTTACGACAACTGCAACTCGCTCCACACGAACGCTTACGACGAGGCCATTACGACTCCGACCGAGGAGAGCGTCCGTCGCGCGATGGCGATTCAGCTCATCATCAACAAGGAGCTTGGTCTCGCGAAGAACGAGAACCCGCTTCAGGGCAGCTTCGTCGTCGAGGCGCTCACCGACCTTGTGGAGACCGCGGTGCTCGCTGAGTTTCGACGAATCTCCGAGCGCGGCGGCGTGCTCGGGGCGATGGAGCGCATGTACCAGCGCACAAAGATTCAGGAAGAATCGTTGCACTACGAGCGCATGAAGCACGACGGTTCGCTGCCCATCATCGGCGTGAACACGTTCCTCGATCCGCAAGGCTCTCCGACGATCGTTCCTTCCGAGGTGATTCGTTCCACGGTCGATGAGCGAGACCGTGCCGTGAACCGCCGCGACGCGCAGCATGAGGCGTATGCTCGTGAGACGGCGGACCACTTGAGTCGCCTCGAACGCGTGGCCCTACGCGGCGAGAACGTCTTCGACGAGCTCCTCGAAACCGTGAAGTTCGCCACGCTCGGTCAAATCAGCCACAGCCTGTACGCGGTCGGCGGTCAGTACCGCCGAAACATGTAAACTACGCCGAGTTTTTTTCGGGCCTTCTTTCGCAGCCACGAGACGTCGATGACGAACGCGCATTCCTTTCAGCCGGTGTCGCTCGAAACCTGGACCTCGGCCGTCGAGTCCGAGCTCAAGGGACGTCCTGCGAGTTCCCTCGACACGACGCTCGCAGGCGGCCTTGTCGTAAGGCCCCTCGAGGTCGCAACGCCCGCCTGGTCATCGCATGCCGCGGAGCGTTCATTTGCTCATGTGGTGGTGGCTCCACGACATGCGCATCCGGAGCCCGAATCCGTGCGACGAGGCGTGCAAGACGACGCCCTCGGAGGCGCGACCGGACTCTTTCTCCAGTTCGGGCGCGCGTGTCGCTTCGGCCTCGACGGTGACCATCCCGCAGCGCTCGAACACGTCGTCGAGGGCGGCACCGCGATCGGTTCTGCGCGCGACCTCGGCACGGCCCTCGAACTCGGCGCATCGCGCATCGAGCTCCTCGCCTTCGACGCGGGTGCGAACGCCATTCCGCTCTTGGCGCTCACCGAGGCCACGCTCGCAAGCCTCGGCGTCGACCGCGCGAAACT
>CAIQDA010000346.1 GCA_903870415.1 uncultured delta proteobacterium | reverse complement strand
TCGGTGCGGCCGCGCGCGCTCATCCTCTCGTGCACGGATTCCGCCTCGAGGCGCTTTGGCATCGGGGCTATCGCCTCCTCTCGACGGGCGAGGCGCGCAAAGTTCTCCTCCTTGCAGCGGTGCTTCGTGCGCCGCCGCTCCTCGTCCTCGACGACCCCTTCGAGGGTCTCGACGTGGCGTCGTGCACAGAGCTTGCGCAAGCGATGTTGCAGGCGTCCACGCAAGGCGCCGTGCTCGTCGTGGGCACCTTCGCGCCCGATCATTTGCCGTTTCCGATCGACGTGCTCCGCGAGGTCATCGTCATCGAACAGCACGCCGTGGTGTTCCGCGGATCGGCACCCAAGTGGCGAGCGCGTGCGCGTGAGGAGCGGCGTTCGCATCCGTTGCCGCCGGTGCACGTCGGGTCGTTCTACGCCGCCGCTGACCCGAGCGTGCCGCTCGTGGACCTCGTGCGTGGGCGCGTGGCCTACGGCGAAGAGGTCGTGTTTTCGGACCTCGACTTTCGCGTGATGCCCGGCGAGCACACGCTCGTGCAAGGCCCCAACGGCTCGGGAAAATCCTCGCTCCTCGAGATGATGAGCGGCGACCATCCGCAAGCGTACGCCAACGAGTTGCATCTCTTCGGCCGCCGGCGCGGCACCGGCGAGACCGTCTGGGACATCAAGAAGAACGTGGGCGTCGTGTCCGCGCGACTTCATCGTGACTACCGCGTAGCAGGCACGGTGGAGGAGGTGCTCCTCAGCGGTCTCTTCGACAGCATCGGCGTGTACGTGGCACCGGAGCCAAGCCACCGTGCCCGGGCCCGCGCATGGCTCACGTGGCTCGACCTCGACATGGCACCAAGCGCGTCGTTTCGTGAGCTCTCCTTCGGTCACCAGCGCCTCGTGCTCATCGCCCGCGCCGCCATCAAGGTGCCGCCGCTCGTCATCATGGACGAGCCCACAGCGGGCCTCGACGACCACAACCGCGAGCGCGTCCTCGAGCTCATCGTCTCGCTCTGCACGCAGCACGCGAGCACGGTGCTCTTCGTCACGCACCGCGAGGACGAGCGGGCGTTCTGGGACGCGCGTGTTGGCGGGGCGAGGCTCGTGCTTGGCGGCGTGCGCTGACCCGGCCCCCACCGAGCGCGCCGACGTGCTCGTCGTGACGGGGCGTGGCTGCTAGCGACGACGCCATGTCGAACCCCGAGGTTTCCCTCGTCCGTGAAGGCCACGTCGCCGTGCTCACGCTCGATGATCGCGCCCGCAAGAACGCGATGACCGTCGCGCTTGGCGATGCGCTCCGTGCGCGGGTCGACGAGCTTCGTGAGGCCGATTGGGTTCGTGCGGTCGTTCTGCATGGCGCCGGCGGGACGTTCTCCGGTGGCGGTGACCTCGCAATGCTCGAGCGCCTGCGTGCGCTGCCGCCGCAAGAGACCGAGGCGTTCATGCTGGGCTTCTACGCGCGCTACCTGAGCGTCACGACCTTGGGTGTCCCCACGATCGCGGCCATCGAGGGCGCGGCCATCGGCGCAGGTCTCGCGGTCGCCATGGCCTGCGATTTCGCCATCGTCGACGAAGACGCGAAGCTCGCGCTCAACTTCGTGCAGCTCGGCCTCCATCCGGGCATGGGTTCGACGTACCTCGCGCCGCTGCGTGCGGGCTCGATACGCGGCGCGGAGCTCCTCCTCACCGGTCGTCGCTTCGATGGTCGCGAGGCGGCACGTCTCGGCATCGCCCTCGACGCGGTGCCCTCCGCCGACGTGGTGCCACGCGCGATGACCCTCGCGCACGCCATCGCGCAGAACGCCCCACTCGCCGTTGCGGGCTTGAAGCGCGGTCTCGGCGTCGACCGGGTCGCCCTCGATCGTGCCCTCGCCCACGAAGCGCGCGAGCAGGCTATTTCCTACGCGAGCGCCGACCTCGGTGAAGGTCTCCTCGCGGCAACCGAGCGTCGAAAGCCCGTCTTCACCGGAGGCTGACCGTCTGCGGCGCTTCGGTCAGAGCTTCGATGGGCCCCGGCTCCGCCTGTCAGAGCCACCCGCGGCTTTGCATCAGCATGATGACGAGCGCGCCGTACATGCCCGCCACGAGGTCGTCGCCCATGACGCCCCAGCCCTCAGGCCATCGCTCGGCGAGGTTCGTCGGCCACGGCTTAAACTCGTCGAAGAGGCGAAAAAGCACGACAGCAATGAGCATGCCGCGCTCCGTTGTCGGGGCTGCCGCGAG
>CAIQDA010000345.1 GCA_903870415.1 uncultured delta proteobacterium | reverse complement strand
TGCGACGAGGCACGTCATGGGGCGATGCGATCTCATGGACTCCGACACAATGCGGCAAGCGGAACAGCAGCCATGCGCCGGTCCGAGGCACGTCGAGAAGGCCAACCCGCGCAGGCGAGAAGACCCGCAGGTCCACACCGCGAGCCCCGAGCGAAAGGCGAGGACCTCGCAGGCCGAAGTCGAGGAACCGCCGCCCCGTGTCCGTGCCGCCCGTTCTCACCGCCCACACGTCAGCGCGCCCCCGCACCGCCCCCTCTTTCTACTTTCTCGGAAGCGCCCGGGCCCAATCGAGCAGGTCGCCCATGTGCTCCACGACGACGTCGGCGGGGAGCAGCCGCACGCGCTCGGCCGGATGGAACCCTCCCGTAAATGCCACGCTTTTTACACCAGCCGCGCGAGCCGCCCCGACGTCTTGCGGACCGTCGCCCACGAGCACGAGCTCGGCGCATGGAATGCCAAGCGAGGTGCTTGCATGATGCATGGACCACGGATCGGGCTTCAAGACGCCGTCGCCGCCTGCGACCACCAGATCAAAGGGGCGAGGGAGGTCGCAAAGTTCGAGGAGCGCCTCGGTGACGCGGCGGGCCTTGTTGGTGACGAGTCCGACTACCGCGCCGTCGAGCGCTTCGAGGACGTCACGTGCGCCGGGAATCCACGTGGCGAACCGGTAGGCGTGGTCCACGTAATGATCGAGAAAAACGGGCATAAACGTGTCGATGCGCGGGTCGCTGACCTCGATATCGAACGTGCGGGCGAGCAGCAGGCGTCCGCCGTCGCCGACGAAGGTCGCGATCTCTTCGACGGGCCGAACCGCCTCGCCGAAGTGGCGAAGCGTTGCGTTGGCCGCGGCGGAGATGTCTGCGCGCGTGTCGAAGAGCGTTCCGTCGAGGTCGAAGAGCACCGCGCGGGTGCCGGCAAGCGCCTGCATCGGGGTCAGCCGAGAAGGTTGAGCGCTTCGTCGATCGGGCGCGCAATGCAGGTGTACGTTGGCGTGTCGCGGATTGTGTATTTGCTCGATTTGGTTTCGCGGAGCTCTTGCACGAGGTCGAGAAAGTCTTCCGGGTAGTTCGACTCGAACGCGACGACGAAGTCTTGGTCGTCAAGCCCGAAACTATACGTCGTATTGAGCTTCACGCGGCTGTACTTTGAACCAACGGTGATGTGCTCGTCCATCATCGCTTGACGCTCTTCGGCCGGTGAGAGGTACCAGTCACGCGTCTTCACGAACGGGTAGACGAAGATGTAGCGGGCTCGACCTGGGACGATCTTGAGCCGCGCTTCTTCGTGGTTCGGGTTCAGCTTGTCTTCGTAAACGCTGCGTTTCGTCATGCCGAGCAAGCTCGCGGCGGGGGCGAGGTAGCCGCCGATGGGCGTCTTCAAGAGCTCGGCGGTCATGTCTTGAATCGCGTCGAGCTTGTAGCTCACGCGCCAGAGCATCAGGTCCACGTCGCTGCGCACGCCGACCGTGGAGTAGCTGCGGCAGATGACTTGCCCGCCGGCCGCGTGCTTCTTGAAGACCTCTGCGAATGCGGCTTTGTGCGACGCGCGTTCGCTCTCCGGCAGACGACGCCACGCGGGGTCGATCTTGAAATACGAGAACGAAACGAACTGACGTTTTGGCGCGTGCTCGTCATTCTCGGGCGTCGGAAACTGACCGCCTTGACCCGGCGCGTGTTCCGCATCGGTCCCTGCTTTTTCCCGCGCGTCTTTCGACTCGGCCATCACGGCGGGGGTGATTTCGTTGATGCCCTTGAGCATCGCGTAGGCCTCAACGGTGCGCACGACTGAGCGGCGCACGAAGGAAGGCACGCGGCGAAGGGCTTCGACGGCTTCGTCGGTCCACGCAAGGGTGAGCGGGGGAAGGTCGTTCGTGGGCGCGTCACTCATGGGGCACGGTTCAGCACGACGCTCGGGGCCATGCAAGGCGGGGCACACCGAGGCGCGCGCTCCGGGTTGTGCGGCCGATGCGGGTGCGCGGAAGACCGTGCAGCACGAGCGTGGTCAGGGCGCGGCGGTAGTGCCGAAATCAGCCCCAAGGGGATTCACCTCAAGGAGGTCGCGAAGCTTTCCACGCGCTCGATGAAGGCGCGAACGGACCGCACTCTCTGTCATGCTGAAGCGCGCGGCGATTTCGTGAAGGCCGAGGTCTTGATGGTAATGCGCGATCACCACGTCGCGGTCGTCGGGTGGAAGGCAAGCGAGAGCCGCGCTCATGGCCCTCTCACGGCGCTTTTGCACGAGGGTCGCCTCACCGTCGTCGTAGTCGACGAACGCTTCGTGTTGCGCCAGGGAGACGTCGCCAAGCTCGACGCCGTCGGCGATGCGCGCCCGATGCCGACGCTGAGAGCGCATGAGCATCAGCGCCTCGTTCGCGGTCACACGAAAGAGCCACGTCGAAAAGCTCGAATCGCCGCGAAACGAACCGATGCGGCGCATCAGTTGCATCAACGTCATCTGGACGAGGTCCAAGCGGTCGTCGTCGGAGACCGGGTAGCGAAGGAGCTGCTTCACGACGTGCGGACGAAGCTCCTCCACGAGCGTGTAGAGCGCGTCGTGCTCGCCGGCGGCTGCGCGTTGAAGAAGATCACGGTTGAGTTCAAACGCCATGGAGCAAACTTTCGGTTACTCGTCGGTGTGCGAATCCCGTGCCGTCGGCCTCACAACGTGATTTCAGCCAGATGGAACACAGCCGTAAACGTAGTGCCTGTCTATCCCTGCGACAAGCTGTCCGAAAAGCGACACGTCCATGCCACGGCTCTGGCGTGTGCGGACGGCAACGAGGCGCGATGAGCGCGGACGAGTCCATGCAAACTACACGGATGCGTGTGAGGCCGTGCCAAGCCCGCGAACGGCCGCTCAGCGTGCGGCGCGCGTTCCGGTTCGTTCCGTCAGCGCCACGTCGACCATCAGGTCCGTGGCGAGGTTTTCGATCTCTTTGCGAACGGTCGCCGCCGTGAGGCCTTCGGGCAGATGCACCTCGGCACGCGCGACGAAGAGCGACTCTCCGCTCATGGGAGCGCTCTTGCGCTCGGTCTCGAGCTCGTCGACGCTGCACCCGAGGCGCGCGAGGACGCCGGAAATTTCGCGAACGATTCCAGGTCGATCTTGTCCTTCGAGGTCGATGCGGAGCGTGCGACGAGGGCGAACCTCTGCGTTGCTCTCTTTTTCGACGATCACCGTGAGGCCACGCTCGCGAAGTTTGGCGAGTTCTGCAGACAGCGTATGAACGGCGTCTTCCGGAATCTCTACGTGGACAATACCCGCGAACTGGGACGCAAGGCGGGCCATTCGGCTCTCGAGCCAATTGCCGCCGTGGGCAGCGACGAGGGACGCGATGGCTTCGACGTGGCCCGGTCGGTCCGGGCCGAGGACGGTCATGATGAGGGAGGCGTTCACGGGCGTCAGGCTTCCACGGGCGTCAGGGCGACGCAAGGACTCGGCCATGGTGCACCGCGCGAATGCGCGCCGGTCGCATTGGAGATCACCGTTCGAGGCACGACCAATGGCTCTTCAGGCTCCGCACGGCCGAGCCAATCATCAGTCCGGGGTCATTCGATGGAGCAGGGTCGAAGCGTGCTCCGCGCGCGCCGTGAAGGCTGGCGAGGAGGGACTCTTCGAGGCCGACGAGATCGTAGCCGCCCTCAAGAACATACATCGTCTTACGCGGGCTGTCTCCCGTATGAACCTCGTCGAGGGCACGCGCAAGCCAACCGAAACCCGCGGGTGTGACCGCCATTTGGGCGAGCGGGTCGCGATACGACGCATCGAACCCGGCGCTCACAATCAGGAAGTCCGGGCGGAAGTCCGCCAAGATCGGAAGCAGCACGCGCTCGAATGCGTTTCGGTATGCGCCGTCGTCGGAGCCTGCTTCAAGAGGTACGTTTACGGTGGTTCCCTCCGCATGCGGGCCGCCTACCTCCGTGACGAGGCCCGTGCCTGGAAAGAGGGGTGCTTGGTGCACCGAGGCGTAAAGCACCGACGGATCGTCCCAAAAGATGTCCTGCGTGCCGTTGCCGTGGTGCACGTCCCAGTCAACAATGGCGACGCGCTTCGCTCCGCGCAGGCGCGCCTGATTTGCCGCGACGGCGGCGTTGTTGAGAAGGCAAAAGCCCATCGACCGGTCGCGCGTGGCGTGATGCCCGGGTGGGCGTACGAGCGCGAGTCCAAAGTCCGCAGAACCCGACATGAGTTCGTCGACCATCGCCATCGAGCCGCCCGCACCAAGGTGGGCCGCTTCGACGGAACCGGGGGCCACGAACGTATCGGCGTCGAGGTTTCCTTGGCGCCCGCGCCACGCTTCAAGCCGCGCGAGATGCTCCTCGGAGTGCGTTCTCAAGAGGGCCTCGAACGACGGTGCCACGGCCGCCACGTGTGACCATTGGAACCCTGATCGCGACGCAGCCCCGCGTGCGGCCGCGAGCCGTTCCGGTCGCTCCGGGTGATGGCCGAGCGATCGATGCGCGTCAAAGTGCGCATCGTCGAGGAGCAGGCCATGGCATCGCTCCGGGGTCGCTGTCGGAGAGCTCGGGATCACGTTTCGCAATGCGTTAGCAGTCCCACGAGCCGGCGTGGATGAAACGTGTCCGGTTCGTCAATCCGTTTGCGACGCTTCGTTGCAGCAATCAACGACTCGATGGTAGCGTCGTCGGCAACGAGCGGCGGAGGGGGAGTCACTCCCAATTCCGCGCTGTTGAGAGGGCTCATGCGGTCGCGAATCATCGGCGTCAACGTACTCATCGTTCTCATCGTCGGCTTTTTGTCTTTCGCGCTCGTTCGAGCGTCGCTTGAGAAGATGACGACTCGCAGCGACGAAGTTCGTCGCGCGGCACGCCACCAGGCCGAAGCGATTGCTTCGAGTCTTGAAGTGTCGGCGTTTCGTGTCGAACGCATCCTCGAAACCAAGGTCGATCACAGCGAGTTCCGACAGGCCCTCGACGCTGCGGGCGGCGCTGCCGAGGTCGCAACGCGAAAGGCGACGGAGCTTAAAAACCGAGCCAAAGGCTGGGGCGTCACGTTCGGAAACGTCGCGCTTGTGGGCGCCGACGGGAAGATCATCGGTCGCGATTCGAGCAACCGCGATCGCGGCAACGACATCCTCGGAAAGCTCCCGGCGCTTCGCGAAACGCTCAAAGACGGCGCGGCGCGCAGCGGCGTTTGGGCCGACGAGTCGACACAGGTTTTGGCTTCTTTTGCAGCTATTCGTGATGACGACGGAAAAATTGTCGGCGCGATTGTCGGTGGCGTGCCCATGACCGACTTCCTCGGACGCGCGGCATCGGGCGGACGTGTCGTGCTGTCGGCGCGTGAAGCTGCGGGTTGGCGCGCGGTTGGCCAAGTGGGCGTAGGCTCGGGCGAAGAAGGCCTCGTGACTGGAAAGTCCGACCTCCTCGCGAAGGCTGCGCAAGAAGCGTCCGTTCAGTTCGCCGAAGAAGGCTCGAGCATCGTGGCGGCGGCTCCGCTTCCGGACCTTGGCGATGGCAAGAGCATCGTCGTTTCGGCAATCGCGGCTTCTTCGCTCCTTCCCGCCGCACAAGACGCCGCGAACTCGATCCTCGGGGTCATGGGCCTCGGCATCCTCCTCGTCGTCGCGGGCGGCCTTTGGCTCGGAATGTTTCTCGACACGCCGATCGAAGTCATCGAGCACGGCCTCCTCGAGATCGCGAACGGCAACACGGACATGCGCTTCGACATCGATCATCCCGACTTGGGTGGCGTGGCGAACAACCTGAACACGCTCCTCAACAAGCTCATGAACGTCGAGGAAGACAACACCGACGACCAAGGGCGCCCGCTTCGCGGTTGACCGTCGTACGGCGTGGCGACATCGAGCGCTCACCTTCGCGGGTGGGCGCTTTTTTCATGCCGCCCCTTGCAACGCCCGCAGCGGTGCGCAAGCTTGCGGCCCCACCGAGGCACCATGGGTATCTTTGATTTCCTCACAGGTCGCGGCGGCGACACGGCCGACAAGGCGAAGTCGCAAATCGCTCGCCTCGCGGAGCGCGCAAACGACAAGCGTGCCCAGCCCTACGATCGGCAAGAGGCCATCGGTGCGCTCATCGCCATGAAGAGCGTTGACGCGACGGAGACTCTGCTTCGCCGATTCAATTTTTCCTCGGAGCCTTCCATCACGGACCGCGAGGAAAAAGACATGGTGTTCACGGCCATCGTCGACGCGGGTGCGGAAATTCTTCCCGCGCTTCGCCATCAGGTCAAGAAGGCCGACACGCTCGGTTGGCCGCTGCGCATCGCGCGGGCCGTGCTCGACGACGACGCGTACGTCACCGAGGTTCTCACGTGGCTCGCTCCTTGGGACACCGAGTACGCCAAGTTCATCGATCCGAAATTGCAGATCCTTGTCGCGCTCGCCGACGTGCAGCACGAGTGCGTGGCTCCGGCCATCGAGCGATTTCTCGACGACGTGAACGAAGAGGCGCGGTTCAACGCGGTCGGCGCGCTGTTTGCCCAAGACCTGCCGTCCGTAAGCCCTGCGCTCCTCGAGATGCTCGCCGGAGACGAGTCCGTGCGTGTTCGCGCCCGCATCGCCGAAGAGCTCGTCACGAGGCGCCTGCCGGTTCCTTCGGACGCGTGGCCGCGCGTGCGGAAGGGTCTCCCGTCCGGTTTTTCAATCGACGGTGAGGGCTACATGACGAAGCGCGCGGTCGTTGAGCTGCCGTGGATGTAGCGCGAGGTCGACTCGAGTTGCATCGTACGACGCAACGAACCGATTGACGTACGTTGTGAGGGTAGGTTGCGGGTGTGCAACGTAAGCCCTCGTATGTGTCGTGTGTGTTGGGCGTATCGAGCGCCATCGACGCTTACAAATGAAAAACGCCAGCACGTGAGCGCTGGCGTTTTCCACAGAGACGTTGTGCGGCTTACTCGGTGATGATCGGGTCGCCGAAGCTGTAGCCGACGCTGAAGCCCACCATCTGGTTGAACTTGAACGTGCGGTCGGCGTCCGTGATGCGATCGTCAGGGAAGTTGCCGTCGGGTCCCGTGCCTCGCGAGTCGAAGCCCGCGCGGTTCCACGAGAAAGGCATCGCCCGGTACTCGAACCCGACCGAGAAGTTGTCGTCGACGTAGAAGTTCATGCCGAGACCGAACGTCGGCGCAATGGCGACGCGGGAATCAAGCTTGAGCGTGCTCGGATCCGAGCAGTTCGCGGCGCAGTCTTTCCGCTCGCTGAGGCCGACAAAAGCCGCGCCGGCGTGGAGGTAGGCGTCCGCGTTGACGAAGTACTGGTTGAAGAGCGACAGCTTGCCGCGGAACGGAACGAATTGAAGCTGTGGGGCTGCAATCCAGTTCAGCGTGGAGGTTTGCTCGCTGAACTTCTTGTAAGAAGCCGCGCCCTCCGCGTAGCCGACGCTCGTGCCGTTCTTGGTCGTGTGCTGGTCGGCCTTCGCGAGCGAAGTGTCGAGCTGGTCGGTCAGGTCGGTGGTGATCGACGCCGCGCCGAATGCACCAAAGAGGCCAACGCCGAGCCAGTCGGTGAAGTGGTACTGGGCTCGCACGCCCATGAACACCGTGTGGCGGTATTCGTCGAGCAGCGTAAACGTTGGCTGAAGAGCCAACTCGAAACGCTGGTTTCGGTACTCCTTCAACCGGCGCACCGAAGGCGCGTCCTTGAGGGGGCCCGCAAGGGCGATTTCTTGCGCGTGCGCAGCGGAGGTGGACAGCACCGTCGCGGCGACCAGCATCGAGAGCGAGGAAACAAGCTTACGCATGGGAAGTCTCTCCGACGTCGGGGCGCTCACTTCGCGAGCCGGTATTCGAAGGTCGTGGGGAAGAACATCGTGAAGCCAATGCTGGCCTCCACGTTATTCGTGATGCGCGTTTCGCCGTCCCAAGTGGACTTGTCGATGGCGTTTGGAGCGACCTTCAGGTTCTCAAGGAGTTCCGGGTAGATCGTGTCGCGCACTTCGAGGTTTGCGGCGAACCAGCGGTTGAAGAAGATGCGCAGGCCAACTCCAACGTTTGCGCCAACGCGAACCCCGAAGTCGAAGTTTCGGTTGTTCGGGTCAATGACCGGAATCGGGCGCGTCGAGAGGGCGCTGACACCGGCGGTCCCGTAGACGTCGTACGAGAAGATGAACTTCTGAAAGCCTGCGAACTTTCCGTAAATCGGCACGTACGTGACGTTTGCGGACGCTCCCCACAGGTACTCGTTCAGCGGAACGGCAACGCGGGTTGCGCGGCGGTTCTCGAAGTTGAACGACGAGTCGATGTTCAGACCCCAGTAGGACTGGCCGCGAATGCCGATCGCCAAGTCCTGCGTGAGGTAATAGTTCATGGCAAGACCCGCGGACGGGTGGCTCACGAACTGGTCGTTCAAGGAGAACGTCCAAAACGGGCTCAGCTCGAAGCGACCTTCGCGGACGACGAAGACTTGCTGCATGGCGAAAAGCTCTTCTTGAACTTTTCGATTCGCAGCCGCCGCGATGTCTTCCGCCTTTGGGCAAGCCCCGGGGTCGATGTCGCAGATTCCGCCCATGCCGCCCACGCCGCCGGAGGGGCTTGAAGCCGCCGGTTTGGCCGAAGGTTTAGGCTCGTCGAGTTCGTCGATGCCGCCTCCGCTCGGGGCAGGGGCTGGCGCGGCGGCCGGAGCATTGGTTGAGGCTGCAGCACGGGCCGGAGCCTTCGCGCCCTTGGCTCCTTTTGGAGCTTTCTGGGCGACGGCTGCAGACGTCAGGAGGAGCATCGACGCGGCGGCAAGGCACGCGAGGCGGCGGAGTGCGGGAAGCTTCATCGGCCGGAGGTCGTCGGGGGCGTGAGCAGAGCGAGCCAGCGGGCTCGTCGACCCAAGCCCGCAAGCAGGTACCACGGCTTGTTCGGGATTCTCAACCATCGTCGACCACTCCTGCGTCGTTCGCGCGCGATGAAATTCTTCCGCTTTTGCGCCAATCGTGTCGTTAGGCGCGTTGGACGGCGAAGCTGTTCTTGCAAAGCTCATGCGTTTGCCTCAGGGGCCGCGGTCGGATCTTCGCCGAAGAGCGCTTCAACGAAGTCGTTCGCGTGAAAGGGGCGCAGGTCGTCCGCGCGTTCGCCAAGACCTACGAAGCGCACCGGAAGGTCGAGCTCCGCACAAATCGCGAGGATAATGCCGCCCTTTGCGGTGCCATCGAGCTTGGTGAGCACGATGCCCGTGAGAGGCGCGGCCTCGCGGAAAAGCAGCGCTTGTTGTAGCGCATTTTGCCCCGTCGTTGCGTCAAGGACGAGCAGCGTTTCGTGCGGAGCGCCTTCGAGAGCCTTGCCCATGGACTTGTGAATCTTCTTAAGCTCGTCCATGAGCGGCTGCTTCGTTTGCAGGCGACCGGCCGTGTCGATGAGGACGATTTGCGCGCCGTCTTCAAGACCTTTTCGCGTTGTCTCGAACGCCACGGCTGCCGGGTCGCCACCGTCTTTGCCCTTGACTACCGGGACGCCAATGCGCCGGCCCCACGCTTCGAGTTGCGCGACGGCTGCCGCGCGAAACGTGTCCGCCGCGCCCAGCACCACCGTGCGCCCATCGGTCTTCCATCGCGTGGCGAGTTTGCCGATCGTCGTGGTTTTGCCCACGCCGTTCACGCCGACCATCAAGATGCAATTTGTCTTGCCTTCTTCAACGAGCGGGCGCTTCGGCTGCACGTCGAGAATGGCATGCGCTTCCGCTTTCAAGATCGTCCACACCGCTGCGGGGTCGCTCACGCGGTCCTCGTCGACCACGCGGCGAACGGCCTTGATCAGTCGATTGGTCGTTGCCACTCCCACGTCGCTCGTGAGGAGCACTTCTTCCATGCGCTCCCATACGCTCGCGTCGATTTCGGGCGTGCCACGAAACAGAGCCGCGAGGCGCGCCATGAACCCGCCGCGCGACGTGGTCAGGCGTCGACGGAGGCCCTCGACCTCTTGCGCAGACCCTGGCGGAATGCTGAGTCGCGCGACCGATGGCGCAACCTCAAGCGTGAGCGACGGAAGCGCTTGAATGTGCGAAATGCTCAGCAAGTCTTCAGGCGGTTGACTGACGCGCGCTTCGATCGGAATGCGTGCGGCCTTCGGCAACAGCGGCGCGGTCAGATCGAGCGGCTTGGCTTGCGGCGCGGTGAGGTCCGCGGGAAGTTTGGGCGACTTGGGGATGTCGACGCGGCCCGGCGGCAACTGCGCGCGCTGGCTGGCGATGATGAATCCGCCGATGACCAGCACGAGGGCGATGGCAACGAAGAGGACGGCTGGCGTCATGGTCCGTGATCCGAGGAAAAAGAGCGCTCACCTGGCGAAGGGATGGTGATTCCGCGAACGTGGGCGACGCGCGCGGGCGTGCTGAGTTCCACGGCGAGGGCGTCGAATCGGCATCGGTGGTGGACGAACTCGGGGTGGTGCTGCCGCCACGAACGTGCGGCGCGCGCCCAGCGCTGAAGCTTCGGCCCGCGCAACGTCGCGAGGCCCGAAGGGTGAGACCCCGTTCGACGAGTGAAGGCGCGAACTTCGGAAAAAACCAAGGTTCCAGCGTTGTCAACGGAAACGATGTCGAGTTCGTCGTGGCCCTCACGTGCGTTCATCGCGACGATGCGATGGCCGCTTACCCACAGATAATCCCGCGCTACGGACTCGCCGAAGCGACCGATGCGCGTGGTTGTGGGCGACCGCGGCGACGGGCACTGGCCGTCGCGTGGGGTGGAGGGCGGAACGACGAGGCTCCGCGCGCTCACTTGCCGTTTTCCGAACCGCAGTCCTTCTTGGTCGGGTCGCACGAGACGCAGGAGTCGTCGTCCGAATACGCGGTGCCCGCCTTGATGCAATACGCTCCGGTGAGTCCGAGTTGCGTCGTGCCGACCGCGCCAACAAGTTGCGTGCACGTGTAGCCGTCGCCGCACTTGCAGTAGTTGGCGCCGTCGTCCGAACGACCCTCGACGTTTGCGCAGCGGCACGAACAGTAAACGGCCTTCTGAGGACTGCGGTTTGAGCACGCAACCTTGATGTCGATGGGCGCGCCGGCGGAGTCCGTCGGGTGCTTGTCGGTGCCGGGAACGGTGCAATTCGTGCCGCCGTAGGGGCATGAGGTGCGCCCTTGGAAGTGGTTCACGAGGCAGACGCGCGTCTGACACTGGAAGCTCTTCGACTCGACGTTGACCTCTTTAAGGTCGAAGCCGGCGAACGTGGGATCGTACTCGGTCTCCGGCGTGCACGGATCGCCGACACCCGTCGCCGCGCAGCCAAGAGCGGAAATGGAACCAAGGAGGACGGCGGTGCCGGAAATAGCGACGAGGTTGCGAATCATCGTGCAGAACGCGGGGGGGGAAAGGCACGAGGCCACCCGCGCCGGGCAACGTAGTGAGCGCGCTCGATCCGCGTCAAGCGTTTCGCCTCTGCAGGGTGTTGGTCGTACTCCAGCGCAATTATCCGTCCTTGGACGAACATGCCCCGAGTGCCGGCCGCGCTTGACAGGTTCGCGCCTCAATTCCTAGCATCCCGCCCCGCTCGACGAAGGCTCGCGTTCTCCCTCTTTCAACGCTCTGGTCCCGTCGGTTTTTCGCGAAGGAAAATCCATGCGAACGCCCATCGCCCGCCTGTTCCTCGTCGCCGCGGCTCTCGTGGCCGTCCAACCCGACGCCATGGCTCAGAAGCAGCGCAAACGCGGTGGTGCTGACGCCGCCGCTCCCGCTGCAGCCCCCGCTGCCGAAGCCCCTGCAGAAGCAGGAACCAAGAAGAAGAAGAAGAAGCGCCAAGAGGCGGCTGTCGCCGTCGAGGCGGGTCAGCTCACGGAGCTCGGCGCGCAATCGAAGCGCCTCTTCAACGATGGCAAGTACGCCGACGCCGCGGTGCTCCTCGACCGTGTGTCGAAGGGCGAAGCGGGCGACACGCAAGAGAACCGCGACGAAGCGCGCTTCAACCTTGCGAAGGCGCTCTACTACGTAAAGCTCTACCAACACTCGTACGCGATCTTCAGCGAAATTGCTGAGAATCGCCAGCATCCTAAGTACCAGGAAACGTTGCTGTGGCTTGCGAAGCTCGCGACGGATCTTCCGGAGCCCGCCGACATCGTCGAGCGCGTCGGCAAGTACGATGATGCATCGATCGAACGTTTTAACAACGGCGATCAGCAGGATCTGTACTGGGAGCTCAACTACCTTCTTGGTCGCTACAAGTACCGCAACCGCATGTGGGACGAGGCGCTTCAGCTCTTCGCGAAGGTCGATCGTCGATCGAAGTACTACGTGCAGTCGCAGTTCTTCAGCGGCATTTCCTTCGTCCAGCAGCGCAAGAGCGTTCCGGCGGTTCAGGCGTTCCAGCGCATCGTTGGTGCGGTTGAAGAAGGCCAGGGCGGCGACGACGGTACGCGCCTCAAGGACCTTGCGTACCTGTCGATGGCACGCACGTATTACTCCGCGTCGGTGCGCGTTGACGACGTGACGAACTCGCCCACGGTCGACTCGTCAAAACTCTCGGCCGCGGTCAAGTATTGGAACCTCGTCGACGACGACAGCGAGTACTGGCTCGACGCCCTCTTTGAGGAGTCGTGGGCGTACTACATGGCTGGCGACTACTCGCACGCGCTCGGCAACGTGCACACCATCGAGGCTCCGTACTTCCCGAAGTCGTACTTCCCTGAGGGTCAAGTTCTCAAGGCGGTCATCTACTTCTCGAACTGCCAGTTCGACGACGCGCAGGCGATCTCCGCGAAGATTCAAGCGAAGTACAAGCCCATCTACGACGAGCTCGCGGGCGTTGTTGCGAAGTACCCCGACGGCACCGACGAGAAACTCGTCAAGCTCCTTGCGGACGTTCGTGCGGGGAGCGCAAATCTTCCGTCCCACGTCAAGCCGGTTATTGAGCTTGCGCTCGGCGACCGTCAATTGCTGCGTTTTCTCGATTACGTGAAGATGCTTGACGACGAGATGGTTCGCTTCGGCGAGTTGCCCGCGGAGCTCCGCAAGAGCGGACTCGGCAGCGACATCAAGGACAACGTCGAGCTTGCGCGAAGCCTCGCGGTGCAAGGCGTTTCGAAGCTCGCGCGTGAGCGATTCCAGCGCAACCTCGACGAGCTTGCCGAGCAACTTCGCAACACCGACAAGATCGTCATCGACGTTCTCGCGGCGCAGCGCAACCAGCTTGAGCAAGCCCTCGTCGACGCGCAGGTGAGCGAGACCGAGTCGCAGCGCAACGTCGTTGTTGCCGATGCGGAGCACGTCGTGTGGCCCTTCAAGGGCGAGTTCTGGCGCGACGAACTCGGCTTCTACCGTCAGACCATCACTTCCAAGTGCGGCCGCTGATCATGACCTTTCGTACGAGCACTCTTTCCACCATCGCGTTCGCTCTCTCGGTCGGTGCTGCGGCACAGGCTGCAGGGGCGGGCGACGTTTGCATCATGCCGGAAGCGGCGAAGAAGCTTTCGACCTGCCCCGGCGGAGACGCGGCGAGCTTTAACCAAGCGGCTGCGGGCAAGAAGCCGAAGGCGCAGTTTCACTCGGCGCCACCACCCGTCGAAGCGAAGAAGCGTCTCGACGCGGGTCCGCCCGTGGGAACGCCTTCGGAGCAAATGACCGCGGGTCAGCGCGATGAGCGCACGTCGCGGCTTAAGGCTCGTGCTCGCGCGATGCTCACGACGGAAATCGCTGGCATCGAGAGTCTCCTCTCGCGCACGCCAAAGAACGCCGCGGACCGTCCGCAGATCATTCGACGCTTGGCGGAGTCGTACGTCGAACTCGAGTCGGCGGCGTTCCGCGACAAGACCCAAGCGGAAGTCGATCGCGACGATGCCAAGAAGGCCGGCGACGCATCGAAGGCTTCAAAGAAGCAAAGCGAGGTCGACGGTTCGAAGCGTGTGCTCGAGATCGCGCGCAAGAAAGCGATCGAGTATTACACCAGCTTGAAGGTGGACTACGCGAACTACCCGCAGCTCGACGAGGTTCTCTACTACCTCGCGTACGAGTACGAGCAGGGCAACGAGAACGACGACGCTCGCAAGATCTACCTCGAGCTCGTGAAGTCGCGTCCGAACAGCAAGTACGTTCCCAACGCGTACCTCGCGTTCGGCGAGCTCTTCTTCAACGAGGCCCAAGGCGACCCGTCCAAGTGGGCGCTCGCGGAGCAGGCCTACAAGAAGGTCATCGAGTACAAGCCTGAGCAGGGCAACAAGGTCTACGGGTACGCGTGGTACAAGCTCGCGTACGTCCAGTGGAACAACCTCCGCTACCCGGAGGCCCTCAACGCGTTCAAGAAGACCATCGACTACGGCGTCGCCTTCGCGCAGATGCCCAACGCGACAAAGCTCGCGGAGTCGGCGCGTCGCGACATCGTTCCGCTCTACGCCGTGTCCGGCAAGCCCGAGGCTGCGTTCGCGTTCTTCAAGGGCGTTTCCGGCGACGAAGGCGGCAAGACCGATCGCTCGATCCGGATGCTCGGCGACCTCGGACAGAACTACCTCGACACGGGCCACTACAAAGAAGCGCAGGTACTCTACAAGGAGCTCCTGAAGGTCGACGGTTCGAGCAACCTCGCGTGCATGTACCAGACGCGCATCACCGAAGCGGTGATGGCGGCGAACCCGGCGAACAAGCCGCTCGTTGTCGGCGAGCTCGATGTCCAGCTCAAGGCATACGAAGAGTTCTCGCGCGGGACGCACGACGCCAAAGCGAAGGTTGAGTGCGCGAACCGCACCGCCGAGCTCGCGACCGAAACGGCGATGGCGTGGCACCTCGAGGCCGTGGGCTCCGACGGGCAGCGCGGAACGACCGACCCGAAGACCATGGCGGCTTCGTCGCAGCTTTACAACAAAGTCATCGACGCCTTTAAGCCCGACGAGTTCGCGAAGTTCGAATTCCCGAAGCTTGTCCGCGAAGACTGGCCGACGATTTACAAGCTCAAGTACAACGTCGCCGACCTGCTGTACTTCCAGCAGAACTGGGCCGAATGCGGTCCGGCGTTCGACCGCGTCGTCGACGAAGACCCAGGTTCCGCCGAGGCCGCGGAGGCCGCGTTTGCCGCCGTGCTCTGCTACCAAAAGACCTACGCGCTCACGCACGAAAAGGGCTCGGATCGCAAGGGCTCCGGCAATCTTCCAGGCCAGGCAAAGGCCAAGGAAGAGGGCAAAGGCAAGAAGGCAAAGACCGAGGTCGACGAGTCGTCCAAGTACGCGTCGAAGCCTTTCAACGACGGCCAGCAGTCCATGGTCAAGGCGTTCGACAGGTACGTTTGCTACGTGCAACCGGACAAGAGCAATGCCGCGGCGACAAGCCAGCTCGTTGAAGTGAAGTTCGCCCGCGCGCGCACCTACTTCGAGACGCAGCACTACGAAGAAGCGGCTTTCGGATTCCGCGACATCGCGCTCAATCACTCCGATGCGGACGCAGGCATTTTCGCGGCCCAGCTCTACTTGGAGTCGACGAACGTGGTCGGTGAGCACTCGAAGCCACCACGGCCCGGTTGCTTCGAGGACATGTCGCAGGACGTTCCAAAGTTCATCGAGCTCTATTGTTCCGCGGACAAGTACGCGAAGAATCAAGAGCAGTGCGACATCCTCACGCGCATCCAGTGCGACATCCGCCGTCTGAAGGCGCAGAAGCAGGCCGACCTCGCGGCGACGCATCCGGAAGGGTCTCCTGAGCGTTTGCGAATCTACGAGGAGTCCGCGCGCACGTACCTCGAACTTTGGCGCACCTACGGCGAGCCGAACCTCTCGCAGGGCAAGCCCTCGCAGTGCGAGAAGATCGAGGAAATCGTCTACAACTCGGCTGAGTCGTTTCAGGCTGCGAAGCTTGTGGCGAACTCGATCCAAGTGCGCCGAATCCTCATGGATCCACGCTTTGGCCTCGCCGGAACGGAAATCGCGAAGGAGTCTATCCGCAAGCTCGGCGGCAACTACCAGGCGATCGCGGTCTACGACGCCGCTGCAGACTTCTACGAGAAGTACGCGAGCCAAAAGGGCAAAGAGTCTGAAAAGGCGCTGAGCGACGCGGTGATTCTCCGCCTCGGTCTCGGCGACGACGAGAAGGCCGTGGCCGACGCCAAGGAATTCCAGTCACGCTTTGGAAGCTCGAAGCCCGCGCAGGCCGCCGCCATCGCGTTCGCTCTCGGTGGTCGCTACGCCGACCGCGAAGAGTGGGACAAGGCCAAGAGCACCCTCACGGGCAGCATGGCGCAGATCGACAAGGGCCCCATCGACATCCGGGTTCAGGCGCATGCCGCACTTGCGCGCGTGTTCCGAAAGCTCGCGAAGCCCAAGATGGTGGAGCGCACGGTCATCAAGATCGTCGGCCGCAAAGAGAAGCGCTCGACCGAGATGGTTCCCGTCGAGGTCCTCGATGCCGGTGCCAAGAAGGAATACGCCGCTGTGCGTGACCTTTGGGGCAAGGGCGGCGACGGCATGGCGAAGCTCGACGAAGCCTACAAGGACGAGCCGCAAGCGGCCCGGGGCAAGCGTCTCGGAAAGGCCCTCACCGCCGTCGGCGAAGCGTATTTCTACGCGGCCGAAGAGGAAAAGCAGGCCCAAGTCGACCCGCTCAAGTTCCCGGAATACAAGGGTCCAGGCAAGAAGGACGAAGTCCTCAAGCACATCAATACGAAGGTCGTCGAGTGGTACAAGAAGAAGGCGGCCGCCATCGGCAAAGTCGCCGTCGACTACCAGAAGATCCTCGAACTTCAGCCTGAGCCGCCACCGCGTTGGGTCATCGCCGCCGGTTCACGCGTCGGCCTCATGTGGGGTGACTTCGTCGACGACTTCCGCCGTGCGCCATACCCGAAGGATTGGGACCAAAAGGGTTGCGCAGCAGCCTGTGGTACCGCCGAAGAAGTGAGCTGGGACGAAGTCCGTGCGCGCTACTTCGACAGCCTCGACGGCGCCTCCGAGCCCTTCAAGGCGAATCAGGCGAAGCCCGCGCTCAAGACCTGCCTCGATTACTCCGTTAAGTACCAGTATTTCGACGAATACTCGCGCGCTTGCGAAGTGTGGCTCTCCGACAAGTACAAGAACGAATACCACGTCATCGACGAGCTCAAGGGCACGCCAAACCGCGTTGGCCGCGGCCTCGACGACAAGATGCCTCCCGTTCTCGTGGGCGGCACCCTGAGCCTCGCCAGTGGCGCGAGCAAGACCGAGCCGGAAGCGGCGAAAGACGCGAAAGACGCAAAAGACGAATGAGGACGACGACCATGCGCAAACTCTCGACGCACGTTACCCTCGCGCTCCTTGGCGCAGCCCTGGCCGCTTGCGGCGGTGGCAACTCGGACGCGAACGCTCCGTCGAACGCGCCGTCCACCCCGGTGGCGGCGTCGGGCGAGGCGATTTCGCGGAAAACCAACGACCTTTACAAAGACGCGCTCGAGGAGCTTTACGCCCACGACCGCGCCAACGACTGGTCGTCGGGCAGCTGCAAGTCCGTTGCGCGTGCCTTCGAGCGCGCCAATGGCGAGCAGCAGGGCAAGCTCTCGGAGGCCATCTTCAACGCCGGTCTTGCGTTTCAGCGTTGCGGTGAAAACGGCGAGGCCATGAGCCGCTTCCATCAGGCGCTCGACCTGAACCCGAAGGCTCATTACGCCCGTGTTCAAGTCGCGCTCGATGATTACAAAAAGAGCGGGAACCTCGACACGGTCATCACCGAGCTCGATCGTTCGGTCAAGGACGCGCAGTTCCAGAACGTCGCGGCGCTCACGCAGCTCGCCACGTTCCAAATGCAGCGCGGCGGCGAGAACGTCGTCGGCGAATGCAAGAGCGATCGCGAATGCGCGAAGAAAAACTTGCAGAGAGCCCTCGCCATCGACGACGGCTACATGCCTGCGTTGAACCAGCTCGCGCTGTATTATTACGGCGAAGCGAAGACGAAGGTCAGCACGCCGAAGAAGGGCGCGGGCAAAGGGGCTCCTGTGGTCGCGGCATCGGCAAACGCCAAAAAGGCGAACGCCCAGACCCTCGAACTCGCAGCCCTGGTGTGCCAGCAGGCGCTCGCAAAGAACCCGCGTTACGCGCCGGTGCTCAATACGACGGGCCTCATTCAGGTCGAGCTTGGCCAGATCAACGGCGCCGTTTTGGCCTTCGATTCGGCGTCGAACCTCGATCCGAAATTCTTCGAAGCGCACATGAACCTCGGAGCGGTCAACCTTTCGTTCCGTGGCTTCAAGCGCGCGGAAGCGGCATACCGCAAGGCCGTTTCTCTCCAGGCGAATAGCTACGAAGCGCACCTGGGCCTCGCACTCGCGATTCGCGGCCTCATCGACGACATGAACTTCGACGCGAACGTCGCCGCGGTGCAAACCGAGCTCGACGAGTGCAAGCGCATTGACGCAAGCCGCCCCGATGCATTCTACAACGAAGGCATTCTTTGGCAGGAGTACAAGGCCAAGGGCGGCGGCAAAGACAGCATCAAGTCGCTGCGCAAGGCTCAAGCGATCTTCTTGGAATTCAGCCAGAAGGCCGCGGGCAAGGGCGAGTACACCGAGCAAGTCAAGCGCGCCAAGGAGCGCAGCGAAGACATTGACGGAATCGTCGCGTTCTTCGAAATGGACGTCCCTGCGCCGGCTCCCGCACCGGCCCCCGCAGCAGCTCCGGCTCCTGCCATTGAACCTCCGGCCGCGGAACCCACCTCGTCAGGCGCTGCCGCTCCATCGGAAAATCCGACCGCGGCGGAGACTCCCGCTGCCTCGGGAAACGGTTCTTGAAGCCGCGCGTCTTCGTTGACGAGACGCGATTCCCTTAATACGCTGCTACTGTAATCAAGCCAAGAAGCTCTGCGGAGTCTGTCATGAGTAACCGTCGCCCTCTTTCACTCGTTCTCGCGTTCGCCGCCCTTTCCTGGGTGTCGACGGCTGCTGCGCAGACCAAGCGCTCCGACAACACCGACGGCTACGGTTACGAATTCAGCGACGATCCGCTCTCCGCGGGCGGTTTTGGACCCAACGACGCGACGATTCGCGTTCGACCCGGGCC
>CAIQDA010000344.1 GCA_903870415.1 uncultured delta proteobacterium | reverse complement strand
GCGATGCCGCTGCTTCTCCGCTCCGAGGCGGCGGAGGTGCGAGCCCTTATTGAGGAAAATGACTGGGCCATTCGCTTCCTCGCGAAAACCGAAGGCGCTGCCACGGTGGGTTCATCGGACCTTGCGCGCCCGCCCGCCAGCTCCATGCGCGTCGTGGCGTCGCAGCAAGGTGCGGTCGACGTGCTCGTCTCGCTCAAGGGTCTCGTGACGCCGGAGAAGGAGAAGGCCCGTGCCGAGCGCGAAAAGAAGCGCATCGAAAAAGACCTCGCCGCCGTCGAGAAGAAACTTGGTTCGCCAAACTTCACCGATCGCGCGCCAAAGGAGGTTGTCGAAGAGGCCCATGAGCAGCTTCGCTCGCTGAAGGACGCCATGGCGCGTCTCCTCGCATCGGCGACACTGACGGACGAACTCTGAGGGTTTTCTCTTGATTCCTGCGCCACTCGTCGTGGAAAGCATTCTCGATTTGATCGGCGACACGCCGCTCGTTCGTCTCACGCGCGTTGTGCCCGCTGGGTGCGCCACCGTGTGGGGCAAGGCCGAGCAGCTGAACCCGGGTGCGAGCGTGAAAGATCGCATTGGCGTTGCGATGCTTGAGGCGGCCGAGCGTGCTGGCCTCCTCAAGAAGGGCGGCACCGTCATCGAGCCGACGAGCGGCAACACGGGGCTCGCGCTCGCGGTCGCCTGCGCCGTGAAGGGCTACGCGTGCATCCTCACGATGCCCGAGAGCATGTCGCTTGAGCGTCGCGAGCTTCTCAAGGCCTACGGCGCGAAAGTCGTGCTCACAGCCGCGGACGAGCAGATGGAAGGGGCGATGCGCAAGGCCGAAGAACTTGTGCAGAATACACCCGGTTCGTTCATGCCGCGGCAGTTCGGAAACCCGGCGAACCCGGCTGCGCACGAGGCGACGACAGGGCCCGAAATTCTTCGTGCGCTCGAAGGCGTGACCCTTGCGGCGTTCGTGGCCGGCATCGGAACTGCGGGCACGGTGGTGGGCGTCGGGCGATTCTTGAAGCGCGCGGCAGATGCCGGTGGCGTCGCACGGCCGCTTGTCGTCGGCGTCGAGCCGGAAGGTTCTCGCACCATCGCGACCGGTGAGCGGGGGCCAAGCAAAATTCAGGGAATTGGCGCCGGTTTCGTTCCAACGAACTATGACCCGTCCATCGTCGATCGGCTCGTCGCGGTGAGCGACCGCGAGGCGTGGGCGATGCGTGATCGCCTCGCGAAAGAAGAGGGACTCCTCGTGGGCATCAGCGCGGGGGCGAACGTGGCCGCTTCGATTCGATTGGGTCTCGAGCTTGGGCCCGATGCGCACGTCGTCACGATGCTTTGCGACACAGGCGAGCGCTACTTCAGTCTCGCCGCGCACTTTGCCGAGGCCACGAGCGCATGAGTCAGGGGCCCGTGGTCGTCGTCGGTCTTGGAGGTCTCGGCGCGCCCATCGCCATGGTGCTCGCAAAGTCGTCTCTGCCAGCGATTCGCCTCGTCGATGGTGACACCGTTGAGCGTTCGAACCTTCATCGGCAGGTTCTCTTCTCCGAGGCCGACGTGCATGCCTCGAAGGCCCATGTGGTCGCCAGGGCCATGCGTGACCTCGGGTACGCGGGGAAACTCGAGGTCGTTGAGGCGTTCTTCGTGCCCGAGCGTGCGCTTGAATTTGCGCAGGACGCGTCGATGCTCGTGGAGGGGGTCGATAACCTGCCGACCAAGTTTCTCGTCGCCGACGTGGCCGCGCGACTCGACGTGCCGGTCGTGCATTCTGCAGCTTTGCGGTGGGAGGGCACCGTGCTCGCGAAGCCGGCCCGTGGCGCCTGTTATCGCTGCCTTTTCGAGGACATTCCCCACGGAGCCGACGCGCCCAATTGCGCGGGCGAGGGCGTTGCGGGTCCTCTTGTGGGCCTCGTTGGAGCCTGGGCGGCCGACCGCGTTTTGGCGCTTCGTGATGGGGCCCTCGACGACACCGAGCTCTCTCGCTTCGATGGCTGGGCTGCGTCGGTAAGGCAGACGCGCGTCGCCCGTCGCGCCGGGTGCTCGTTGTGCCGCGATGCAGGTTCCGCTTTCCCGATCGACCGATCGCGCTACGCTGCGCCCTCGACGTACTGCGTCAGATGACCCTATAGGGCTTGTTCGTTAGGAGATTTCCAGATGTCCATTACCGTCCGCATCCCGACGCCCCTCCGCACGCTTACGGGCGGCAACGACGAAGTCGCCGCTGAAGGCGCCACGGTGGCCGAGCTCATCGAAGACCTCGAGCGTCGCCATCCGGGCCTTCGCGACCGTCTCCTCGACGAAAAAGGCGTACGTCGTTTCATCAACCTCTTCCTCGGCGAAGAGGACATCCGATTCCTCGACGGCCTGCGCACCGAGGTCAAGTCGGGCGACGCGCTCAGCATCGTGCCTGCCATCGCCGGCGGCTGATCGCCCGGATCTTGTGAAAAAAACCGGCGTTGCGGGGTTCTCGCGACGCCGGGAGTAACACGCGACCTTCTCATGCGATTCGAGCGACAGATCATCCTGAAGGAGTGGGGAAGCGCCGGACAAGCGCTCCTCTCGACAACGCGCGCGGGGCTTCCATGTGAAGGCGAGGCGTTCGCGGTGGCCGAGCGATACTTGCATGCTGCAGGCGTTTCCGCGGTTGAGCATGATGTAGTCTGCACGCAGCCACGTTCGTTCGAGGCGATGATCGACGCGCTTGCGTGGCACTCGGCTCCGGCGAAGAGCGTGGGTATTGGGGCCGCTTGTGCTGTTGATTTCCTGACGACGACGCTTCGGGGGGGCGAGCGATGACCGCCCGGTACCTGAAGGGTCGCTTTGACTCCATCGCCGAGGGCGTCGGGCGCACGCCGCTTGTGCGGTTGCGGAACGTGGTCGCGCAAGTGCCAGGCATCGAGGTCTACGCGAAGCTCGAGTGCGCAAACCCTGGAGGCAGCGTGAAGGACCGCGCAGCGCTGCGCATGATGACCGACGCGATGAAGGACGGTCGGCTCTGCCCGTCCAAGGTCCTCATCGACTCGACGAGCGGCAATACGGGCGTCGCGTATTCGCTCTTCGGAGCTGCGCTGGGCCTGAAAATCCAGCTCGTCATGCCGTCGAACGTTTCCCAGGCGCGCAAGGACATCGCGCAAGCGTACGGCACCGAAATCATTTACTCGGACCCGATGGAGGGTTCGGACGGCGCCATTCGCCTCGTGCGCGAGATCGTCGCGAAGGAGCCTGGCCGCTACTTCTACCCGGACCAGTATTCGAACCCGGGCAACCCGCTGGCGCACTTCGACGGAACGGCGCCCGAGATCCTTGCGGCGGTGGGATCAAAGCTCACGCATTTCGTCGCGGGCCTCGGCACGAGCGGCACCATGATGGGCACCGCGCGCCGGTTGCGCCAAGACGCGCCGCACGTGAAATGCGTGGCGATTGAGCCAGATGAGCCCATGCACGGCCTCGAAGGCCTCAAACACATGGCCTCAAGTCTCGTGCCCGCCATCTACGACATCGGTCTTCCGCACGAGCACCGACGCGTCTCCACGGAAGACGGCTGGGACATGGCCGACCGCGTGGTTGCCGAAGAGGGCATGCACGTGGGCCACTCGTCGGGCGCGAACATCTTCGCCGCGGCGCGCATCGCGGACGAGGTTGCGGCCCGTGGTGAGCGCGGCTGCATCGTGGCCATCGTCTGCGATCGAGGCGACCGCTACTTCGCCCCGATGCGCTGGGAGAAAAAGTACGTTTGGTAGGAGAGCCCATGACCGATGACGCAGCGCAATTTCCCTGGACTCTAGGCGGCGTCGCCTTCACCGAGGCGGTGATGGCGGCCATTGACGCCGACGCGCAGCGGGGCCTTGCGGCCGACGAAGAATGCTGCGGACTCGTCACGGGGCCGGCTTCTGACCCGCTTGCGGCCGACGCCATCCTCGTGTTCGAAAATCGCGCGAACAAACTTCACGCGGTCGACCCGGAGACCTTCACGCGGACCGGACGCGAGTACTTTGACATGCACCCGCTCAAGTTCGCGCGGGCGCTCGACGAGGGGCCGAAGAACGGCGCGCCGGTCAAGGTTCTCTACCACTCGCACATTGACTGTGGCGCGTACTTTTCCCCGACGGACGCGGCGGCAGCCACGGGAAATACCAGCGAACCGCTGCATCCGCTCGCATACTTGGTGGTTAGCATTCGGACCGGCGGGCTCATCGACGATCGGAAGCTCTTTGTATGGCACCCGGCCACGAGCACGTTCGTGGAGGCTCCATTCACCATCACGCGCGGATGACCACCGGCGCTCGACACATGCAGGATGCACGAATGAGGGCGCGCGTCTTTCTCGCCGTCGCACGCGCGCTTCGGGCATGATGGGCACGTGACGATCTCGTTCGCTCCAGCGCTCGTATCCGCGGTGATCTTCGGAGCCAATTTGGTCGACGACGTTGCGCGCATCGAGCATGCGCTGCGCCAAGCCGGAGCGCAGGTCACGCGTCTTTCTCCTCACTTTGCGGACGCTCAACGTCACCTTCGCATCGCCCTCGACGAGGTGCCCGTCGCGAAAGCGCCCTGCCAAGCGGCCGTTCTTGTGGGTCCGCCAGGCCTCGTCTTCAAGGCGGAAGGTGAGGGCGACGCTGCGGCGTTCGAAGGCCGCTCCACGCGCGGGGTGCTCGTGCTGGCCAGTTGCGGCGTGCCGCTTCCCGCGTCGCTGACGGTGCATGTGGTTGCAGGTCGAGGAACGCTCGAAACCCGCATCGTGGGTACGTTGCAGCGTCTGAACGACGAGTGGGTGGAGCTCGACAGCCGAGGCCCGCCCGATGCAGCGCGTGAGGCTAGTCCCACGGTGGAAGCGCTTCCGCCGCCGTCGCCGGAGGGGCTTGAGCCAGGCCCTGGGTTGCGCACGCTGCGCCTTGATGCGGACCGATTTGGTCGCGCGTCGATCGAGGATTCGTGGCCTGCCGGATGCCGCCGCGTGGTGGTGCGTGCCGAGTCGACGAAAGACCCGTCGGATCTCGACGTGGTCGTGGATGGGCAGGGCGCGTCTCGTTGGCTTGAGGACAAGGGCCCTGCGGCCATCGTTGATCGTGTACTCTGCACGCCTGCACTTGAACCGGCGACGGTGCGCATCAGCGACGCATCTCCCGGGGCGGCGTTGCGCATTGATCAACTTCGACTGGGGGATTTCCCTGCGCTTGAGCACCTGCGACGCCCCCTCGACGTGGTGAGGCTCTCGGCCGTTCTTCACGCCGCCAAGCTCGCACCAACCTCGCGCGCGGCGGTCGTGCTTCACGGCACCGCGGGCTCGATGCAGGTCGCCGTCCCGCGTGAGCCCGGTCGCTGCGAAGGCTTTGTCGTGACCTTCGTCGATGGGCGTCGTTCGCCGCGTGCTGCCCTCGTGACCGGGGGCGGGCGCGTTCCTTTCCTGCGCGTGGGTGACGGTGCCGGTCTTGCTCTCGCTCGATGCACCGGCGACGAGGCCACGGTGCTCATTGCCATCGACGCGCCGTCTCCTTGGACGCTTGCGTCGGTGGACCTGGGAATTCGCTGATGAAATGGCTTCTGCTCGTTCCAGCTCTCGCGGCGTCGCTGCTCGTCGGGTGCCGCGGTCCGCTCGTTCCCGCTCGCGCCTCGCTTGCTCCGCCGCAGGTCTCTCCTCCGACGATGGTGACGTTGCCCGCGCTCCTCGAAGCGGTTGGGGCCGCGGAGCGAGCGGGTAGCGGGCAGGCTGCGCTCGTTGCACAAGGCCTCTTGGCCGAGGGCGAGCGCGTCGGCGCTTTCGTGAACGTGCCGGACGACGAGTGCCTTCTCGTCATGGCGCGCGGCTCCGCTTCGGTGACAGACGTCGACTTGGTGCTGTGGTCCGACGAGGGCGAATGGCTCGCCGGTGACGAACGTCGTGACGCGGAACCCGCGGTTATTCTCTGCGAACCGCATCCTCGGCGCGTTCATGCGATGGGCGTCGTTGCCGCGGGACGAGGGCAGCTCGCGATGGCGGCCCAGCGTGTTCCCCGCGCGCAAGAAGCGTCGGTTCGTGCGTGGCTCGTTTCGTTGCGACCCGAAGCGTCGCGTTCCGATCCTCCGGGGCGACGGGTTCTCGTTCACGCGAATCCTGACACGCCCACGCTCGTTCCCATCGACGTCGACGCGGGTTTTTGTCTCGAGGTCCACGCAGCCGGCAGCGGCGGTACCGTTGAACCCGACGCGGTTCTCCTCGACGCGATGGGCGTTGTGCGCAAGCGGGCTGTGCTCGAAGCGGGCGATGGCTCGGGACTTCGCGCATGCTTTCGTGAGGTATTTCACGGGAGTTTGGCCGTGCGATCGCGTCTCGGTCAGGGCGATGTCGTCCTCGGAATTCAAAAGGAGAAGCGGCCCGTGTGGCTGCGCGAAGGACGCCGCATCGATGAGCTTGGTTCCTCGTCGGCACCGCTCGAGGGTTTGGCGCAGCAGACGCCCGTGAAGGTACAAGGTGCATTCTGCACATGGTTTGAGGCGCCCCTCGAAGGGCGTTGCGAGCTCGCGCGTCGTGACGGTTCGGATGTCAGTCCGTTGCCCGCCGCGCTGTGCACGCGAGCGGGCGAGTTGCGGTGCGCCGACGGTGTATCGCCTCAAACGACCATGGACGTGCGGTTCGATGGCGACGAAAGCCTGGATGAAAAGCACGCGATCATGCTTGAGCGCGCGCTCGAGGCGCTGGGTGACGCTCCGGCAGGTGTCCGCGTTTGGACGGGTCGCGCAGGCGATCTCGTCGTCGTGCCGAGCCATGCGTCCGAGGGAGCCCCATCGTCGCCGCTCGGAGCCATGGTCATCGTGCGCGAAGCTCGTCGGCGCTTCGTCGTGCGCGCGTTTGACAAGACGGGGCCTCTGCTGCACCAAGCGTCGGGCATCGGAGACGTGGTGCTTGCGACGGTACCCGCGGGTCGCGGCGTGACCATCGAGGCTGCGGGACTCGACGATGGCGAGGCCTTTATCGTCGTTGAGGCGTGGGAAAACGCTCGCTGAATCGCCGCGCGCATCCGAGCGTGGGCGCTTTGTTCAGACCCTGAAGAAGCGGCGAATCGCCTCGCCAAGGCTTGCTCCGCTCGTGACTGCAACCCGCGCCTCCGCGTCGACCACCGCGGCGTCGAGCTGAGCCTGACGGTGGGCCAACGCTTCGCCGAGTTCGTTTGCGACGTCGGGTCGTTTTCGGAGCACCTCTTCGAGTCCAGCACGTTCGAGCTTGAAGCATTCGACGGCCTCGCGAGCGATGACACTGGCGCGACGCGTTTCGCCTGTGAGTAGGCCCATTTCACCGAAAAATGTCGGGGCCGCGAGTTCCCACACGCGCGTCTCGTTG
>CAIQDA010000343.1 GCA_903870415.1 uncultured delta proteobacterium | reverse complement strand
GTTGCCGCCCGGCCTCAGAGTCTTCATTCTCAAGATCCCGTTCGTCCACGGCGTCGAGATGATTCGTCACGGCTTTTACGGTGACGCCATTCGTACGTACGAAGACCCCGTGTACCTTACGCTCTGCACACTTGTTTTGTTTGCCCTTGGGTTGTTCTTGTCGAGGGGCGCGGCGAAGATCGTGGAGCCCGATTGATGCTCGACCTGCCCGCCGTGCGTTCGGCTCCGAAGCCACGGGAGTTGCGCCTCGACAACGTGTCGAAGGTTTTTCCTGTGAGCGGGCGTTCGCTTACGATTCTCGATCGGGTTTCGTTCGTCGTCAAGCCGGGCGAGCGCGTCGGAATCCTTGGTCGCAACGGTTCGGGAAAGTCGACCATGATTCGCATCATGGGTGGCGCGACACTGCCGAGCGCCGGGCACGTTCATCGCGGGTTTTCGGTTTCGTGGCCACTGGCATTTGGGGGCGCTTTTCAGGGAAGCCTGACCGGCCTCGACAACGTGCGGTTTCTTTGCCGAATTTACGGTGTAGACTTGGCGACCGTTCAACCGGCCGTCGAGGAATTCGCTGAGCTCGGCGAATATTTTCGTGAACCGGTCAAAGGGTACTCCTCGGGCATGCGTTCGCGATTGGCCTTCGGAATGTCGATGGCGATCGATTTCGACTGCGTGTTGATCGATGAAGTCATCACGGTCGGAGACGCGCGATTTCGAGAACGTTGCCGAAACGCGCTTTTCGACAAACGGCGCAATCGCGCAATCGTGGTTGTTTCTCACGAAGAGAGCGTCGTTAAGGACCATTGCGATCGCGCTGCGGTTCTCGTTTCCGGTCGGCTCCACGAATTTGCGACGACCGATGAGGCGTTTGACTTCTATCGCAATAGTATGAGTCTGTAGTGCCGCAAGCGGAGTCTACCGTGCCACAAGTCCACTCGGATAGTCTCGATTCGACCGCCGGCGAAGCGCTGTCTGCGGCCCCGTTGCTTTGCATCGGACACAGCCACATTCATGCGGTCAAGGCAGCTGCGGAAGGCGACGGCTTGCGGATTGACTCGATTCCTTTTTGGTTTGAGCCCGGTGCTTTACCAAGGGACGATCAGGGGCGCCTCGCGTTCCGTCCTGACTTGCTCGAGCGCATCCGCGTCGTCCGGCCCGTGGTCTCTTTTGTTGGCGGCGCCGCACACTCCGTCGTCGGGGCCGTTGAACACCCGCGCCCCTTCGACTTTATTCTTCCGTCGGACCCGGAATTGCCGTTCGATGGGAGCCGCGAGCTTATTCCGGCGGACGCCGTGCGTGCCGCGCTGGTCACTGCCGATGCCGAGTTTGGCGAGATTTTTCGACTCTTGCTCGTGTCTGCCGGCGGGCCCGTGACTCAGGTCGAGGCGCCTCCGCCCGTGCCCGATTCGGAGCGTTTGCGCGCGCACACGCCTTGGTCCTTCTTTCCCGGGCAACCGCAGGAGATCGCGCCAAAATGGCTGCGGTATAAAATGTGGCGACTCCACTCAGAGATTGTGGCCGAACGCTGCGCGGCGTTGAATGTAGCCTACGTTCGAGTGCCTCGCGCCGCGATGGATGCCGAGGGTTTTTTGCGGGCTGGCCTCGACGCCGACGGGTACCACGGCGGCCCGGAGTACGGTCGAATGGTCCTTCAGAGCCTTGGAGTCGTACGATGACGCTTCATCCCTATGTCAACGCCGAGCCGCACCAGCGATGGCGTTCGGCGATGGCATCCGCCGCACCGGACGACGTCGATCCCGTTGTTTCGATGCCTTTCAAGATTCGACGAAGCGACCGCGTTGCGACGGCCGGTAGCTGTTTTGCGCAGCATATTGGCGCGCGTCTCGAGTCGGGCGGTTTCACGCGGCTCGTGACTGAATCGGCTCATTCGATTGTTCCCTCGGCGACGGCGCGTGAGCTTGGGTACGGAACGTTTACCGCTCGATTCGGCAACGTGTACACCGCGCGGCAGATGCTTCAATTGTTGAGGCGCGCGTATGGGCGCTTCACGCCGTCCGAGCCACTTTGGGAAGGCGCGAGCGGCCAGGTATTTGATCCGTTTCGTCCTGCGATTCAGCCTGGCGGATTCGCGAATCGCCGCGAATGCGAGGCCGATCGGGCGCAGCACCTGGCCGCGGTTCGGGCCATGTTCGAATCGGCGGATGTGCTTCTTTTCACCCTTGGACTCACCGAGTGTTGGGCCTCTCGTGCAGATGGCGCGGTCTTTCCGATATGCCCAGGCGTGTCCGCCGGCGATTTTTCCTCCGAGCGCTACGCGTTCATGAACTTCGGCGTTGACGAAGTTTCGAGCGACTTGCGAGCGTTCTTGAGCGAGTTGCGAGCGGTTAATCCTGCGATTCGTTTTGTGTTGACCGTGTCCCCGGTGCCCCTCGCTGCGACCGCCGAGCCGCGTCATGTATGGACATCCACGACTTATTCGAAAGCGGTCTTGCGCGTAGCGGCGGAAATGATGACGAAAGAGCCGAACGTCGCCTATTTCCCATCGTTCGAGGTCGTGACGTCGCCGTCTGCTCGCGGCGCGTATTTTGATTCGGATTTGCGCACGGTGACCCCCGCGGGCGTGGACCACGTGATGCGCCTTTTTTTCAAGCACATGGCCGATGGCGAGTACGTGAATGCGGTGATCGTTCCCGTGTCACCTGGAGCCGGCGACGACTTTTTGCAGCGCGCGAAAGCGGCGATGGACGTCGTGTGCGAGGAAGCCGCATTGGACCAGGCGTTTCAACACCCCGTGGAATGTGACAGCCGCGCCGTCGACTCACCGCTTGTTTCCTCAGCTTACGAGGCGGACCCGAGCGCGAACGCGCGCCAGGTAAAGGCGCGAAACCATGCGTTTGCCCGAAGCCCGGCACGCGTCGAGGGCTCGCCGACCGCGGCCGATCCGTTTCCTGGCTTTGTCGGAGTTCCGGAAATCGCTGCCAGCGATCTCAACGCTTCGGTGCTCGGCGGCGCAATCCTTCATCACGGCTGTTTGCTCGTGCGCAACTTGGTCGACCCCGCGGGCGTTGCCCGACTCACATGGATGCTGGAGCGCGCGTTCGAAGCGGCTGGAGCTCATCTCGCCGGAGCGCCGCGCGAGCAGACCCGGCCCTGGTTTGACCCCTTCGAGTTCGAGGTTCAGGGGGATATGTCCGACGGCGGGCGGACGTTCGTTTTTCAGGGCGGCGGCGTCTGGACCGCGGATGCGCCTCCCGCACTTGAAGCGCTCATCTGGGAGCTTCGACGCGCAGGGGTCGTCGCTTCGGTCGAAGAGTACCTCGGCGAGAAAGTCTTCTTGTCCGTTGGCAAGTCCACGTTGCGCCGGGTTCCTCCCACGTCCGGCACCGCATGGCATCAGGATGGCGCATTCCTCGGTGAACGGATTCGCACGGTGAACTGCTGGCTATCGTTGTCTCATTGCGGCGTGGACGCGCCCGGTCTGGACGTGTACCCGCGGCGCTCGAATGCGTTACACGAGCGAGGAACGAAGGGTTCTCCCTTCGCTTGGAGCGTGGGCGACGGCTACGTGGCCGAGCTCGAAGCCGCGACGGGCGTGACAAGCGTGAGTCCGGTATTCGGTCCGGGCGACGCGCTCCTTTTTGATCAGCTTTTTTTGCACCGCACCGGCGTTCGGCCCGGAATGATCCGTGACCGCCTTGCCATCGAGTCATGGATGTTCGCAGGCTCCACGTTTCCCGAGGAGCAGATTCCGCTCGCGCTCGATGCGCTCGACGCGTTGAGCGAAGCGAAACGAGAAACGTGTTAACGGTTTTGAGATGCTTTGAGAGCCGAAAGCTCGGCTTCAAGCGATGCAATTCTCTCTGCGCGTTCGCACAACATGGCGCGGGCGCGGACGAGCGCATCGGTGCGTCGGGTGAGCCTCGACTGTCCCTGGGCGACCTCGACTCGTGATGCCATGAACATCTCTTCGAGGGTCTTCGCAGTCTCGATGAGCGACGGCGCCTCGGTGAAGCTTGCAATCAACGCATCGATTTGCGGCGTCGACCGTTCGGCAGGCACAAGTATGCCGAGACCGTTGAAGAACGGGAGGCAATACATGGCGACCTTGCCTGGCGTTTCGTCGACGAAGTCCTCGATCGCTGTGAGCACGCCGTTCTTCGGCCCGCCCTCTACGAGCGCGTTCGCAAGCATTCCGTTCATACCGCCGTCGACAAGCTCGCTGCGTCCGGGCTCCAGGCCGCGATACGCGTAGGCATGCTTCTGGTCGCTGCCCAGGCTTTCCGGATCATAATACATGTCACGTCGCGCATAGGGCCATGCGACGTCGTGCATGAGAACGATTGGCGGCGTCGCGCCCGTGTTTGCCGCATGTCGAAAGAGCAAGTGCAGCTCGGCGTGGAGCGTGTACCAATTGTGGTCG
>CAIQDA010000342.1 GCA_903870415.1 uncultured delta proteobacterium | reverse complement strand
TCGCGAATCCCTGGAATTCCGCTGAGCGGCGATCCGAGCGCGTTGAGTGCGACGGTGCAAGTCGATGGAATCGAAACCGCGAACGCGCTCGCGCGAACGCAAGGGTCACTGGGCGCACCGAAGGCCGAACGAAAAACGCCAACCGTCTGGATCGCCGTGGTCGGCGTGCTCGTAATCGGCGGACTTTCGCTCGTGTTCCGCGGAACCGATGGCGTTCCTCAGCCGGCGTCGAGCGTGCGAGCACCGGAACCCGTGCGTGCGCCGGAGCCTGTCGCCCCAGCGGCCAACGCCGCCCCCGAGGTTGAAAAGCCGCAGGCTCCAGCGCCGAGCGTGGATGCAGGCCCTCCGTTGCCTGATCCTTCGACCGTTGCCGCGCGCGTGCCGCCGGTGAAGGTGGTGGCTCCTGTGCGTCCAAAACCCGAGCCCGTTGCCGTGCAAAACCGACCGCCGCCCGTCGTCCCGGCGAACGCTCCGCCTGCAAAGGGCAGGGGCCTCGACATGACGATCGAGTGATCGAGTGATCGTCGGCGTCGTGTCGCCCGGTAACGTTCTCAATTGCCGTGACGGGACCGATTCGTATGCGTTAGTCGGTTCTCGTAGGGGAGTATGCGATGCGCGAACGCGTGTTGTGTTGGTTCAAGGCTTCCGCAGGTCTGTTGTTCTCTTGGGACGGGTTGAGGTTCTGCATGCACCATCGTTTCCGATCGGTTCTCGGGGTCATTCTCGTCGCCACGAGCGGCCTCGCGGCTCCGCCGCAACACGACCCGGCCGCGGCCCGACCGCTTACCGATACGCAGGTGCAAAAGCCCCTGAGCGACGCGCTTACGGGGCCGGCGCGCGTTGCCTATGAAAGCGGTCGTTTGCTCCTTGAAGCGAACGACTCCGCTACGGCGCATGCGAAGTTTAAAGAGGCTTACGACCTTTCGCGAAGCCCGCGCCTGCTGTGGAATATGGCCGCGTGTTCGAAGTTGCAGCGTCACTACGCGATGGCTGTGAGTGAGCTCGAGCACTTTCTATCGGACGGCGCCGGCCAGCTCACGCTTGACCAAGAGTCGCGCGCACGGGAGCTTCTTGAGACGCTCCGCGTGGTTGTCGCGCCCGTCACCGTGCGGGTTCTGCCTGAGCAGTCGCTCCTTTTTGTCGATGGGGAGTCGCGTTCTACGACGGACGGTGCGTTCCAATTTCTCGCCGACGTCGGTCGTCACGAATTTCGAGCGGAGCTTATGGGTCACACGCCCGCGGCGCGCTCGCTTGACCTGAACGACACGAAGGCCGTCGTTGTCGAATTGGCTCCCGCGCCGATCGTGCCCGATTCGATGCTGAACATCGCCACGCTCGCAGGCGCCGCGGTGGAGGTGGACGGAAAGGCTTTCTCCGTCGGTACGCGTGAGGCTGTCGTCGCGCCTGGACCGCATCGCGTGCGGGTTTGGGCACGGGATTACAAGCCGTGGTCGACGGACGTGATTCTCGCGGTTGGCGAGCACAAAGCGATCACCGCGGCGCTCGAGCCCGACGACAAACCGAACTGGTGGGTCATCGGCACAGGCTCCGTTCTCGCCCTGGCAGGAATCGGCGTTGGTGCGTATTACCTTTTCAAGCCGGAGTCTCCCGCGGCACCCGCCCCGATCGTCCTTCAACCGACGCCTGGCGTGGGCGGCACCATCACCCTTCCCTGAGCGCCCATGACGCGTTCGAGACTTCTCCGTTCGCTTCTTTGAGGGCTTTCGCTGCGCGCGCGACCTCTGACTCAAGCGCTGTCTCCGAAAACAAAAACGCCGCGGTGATAAACCGTGGCGTTTTTTGCTTCTCTAGGCGCGAAGCCCATGAAGCGTTCAGGCGTGGGCCCCGAACCGAGCGGAACTAGTCCTTCTTCGCGTCGGCGGCGGCCGTGTCGTAACCCGCGGGGTGCACGGCGAACGCCGGCGTGCCGACACGGCGACGCTCGCGCTTGTTCACCTTACCGTTGGTGGTCATCTTGCGGCGGCGGATGCGGCTGGACTGCTGGGTTGCGGAAACCATGGGGTACCTCGAAAATTGGCGCGGGCAGGAGCCCTCAAGCGCGGGCGCGCGACGATGCCACACTGAGGCATGGAGTCAACGAGAATCGCGAATCCGCCGAGCGGCTGGCCCACGTGGGTCGGCGATCCTTCGCGGAATGCCCAAAAAGAAACGCCGTGAAGCGGTGGCCTCACAGCGTTTCGAACCTCTCGAGCTCGAGGCTCGAGAATGGCAAAGCGCGTTACGCGATCAGTGAAAGCACAGCACGCCGGCGTCGAGGGGGCGCCCGCCGCTCGGTGTGAGCCACTCGGTGCTGTTGGTGACGGCGCGGTCCACGCAGAAGTTGTTCGAGCCGTCCGTCGTGGCGTTCGGCACTTGCGAGTGGGTGGTGTCGACCGTGCAGTCGATGCCGGTGGCGCCGTTGGCAACGCTCACGACGCCGAACTTCCACATGTCACCGCTGTTGCCGCCAGCGGTCTGCAGAACGGGGAATTGCTGGCCGCTGATGGGGTCATACCCAGCCGATACGACGCGCTTACCGTTGCAATACACGTTCACGTGAGGGTGTGTGTTGCCACTCCCGCCGTAAAGAATCGTGGAAATCGCGTAGGACGAGCCGTCGGGCGGGTTGTCGATGTTGATGTTTTCGGAACCGCAGAATCCGCTCGGCGCGTTCGGGTTCGTCTGCGACGTCGTGCAGCTGATGTTGTCGCGGTCGAGTCGCGGGTTAGGGCAGCTCGTTCCCGTGGCGGAGCTTCCCCAGCCGATGCAGTTGCTTGCGGCCGTGTCCGCGGCCCAGCGGCTCATCGACGAGAAGCTCGAGGACTTGCAGTTGGCGAAGTAGCAATCCTGATTGCCGCAGGTGCCCGACCAGCCGAGCACCGGGCAGGCCGAGGCGAAGCCGTCGACCTTGACCATATGAAGGTCCACGTCGGTGTTGCCCATGGTGTCCCAGCACGCTTCGGCACGAAGGCCTGGCGCGCGGACCTCGATCTTGGACGAGCACTTGTAGGGCTGGCCCTGCACGGTCACTTCCATGTCGAGGATGTAGTCGCCCGACAGCGAAAACGCAGGGTAAACGACGTTGGATACGCCGCCCGCTTGCGTGACTTGGCGACCCTTTTCGTTGTTGCCAGAACCGATGTTCGTGACGACGCTGCCCGGTGGCGTGCCCGACCCGACCGCGGTCGGAAAGAGCGCGAAGCTCGGGCTCGGCGCGATGTTGTCGCAGTCACCGCCACGAAGGGTCCACTTCCAGCCGCTGGCTTGGCTGAGGAGGTTCGGGTCCACGAGCCAGTCCTTCGCATCAATCTTCAGCGGAAGGGCCGATGGAGCCGGGTAGGGCGCGGTGACGAACGGAGCGGTTGGGCACTGCACGAGGTCGCTCTTGCAGCTGCAATCGACGCCTGTGGGGTTCTGATCTTCGCCATCGCAGTCGAAGTCGCCGCGCGCGCACTTGTCGGTCGCGAACGGTGGCTGCGCCCCGCGGCACGTGCCGCCCCACACACTGAACTCGCCCTGACGTACGCAGGCGACGCTGCCTTTGGCGTTCTCGGTGCACCAGCCCACGGGCTTGTGCGTGACGTTCGAGGTCTGCGAAGGCGGTACGAGGAAGCAGTCCTTCGTGGTGCCCGGAGACCCGCACGAGCAGCCCTCGTCGACGAGCCCGTCGCAGTCATCGTCGAAGCCGTTGCCGTTCGCGCCGTTCGGCAGACTTGCGTCCTCGTTGAGCCCGTCGCACTCGTTCGTGGTGGCCGCGCGGCACGTGCGATGAAGGGGTCCAGGACCCTTTGGCGTCGTCGTACAGCCGAAGCCGGCGTCGATGTCCGCGTCGTTGAGCAGGCCTCCGCCATCGAGAAAGCCAGCGTCCGTGCTGTCTTCGCCCGCGTCCGTGTCCGCAGTTGGCGTGACGCCCGAGTCCGATTGCTGAAGACCCGTCGAGCTGCTGGAACCGCAGCCCAGCGGAAGGAATGTGGCCCCGCCAATCGCGACGAGAACAAAGGCGCCAAAGCCGCGCGCAGAAAAACGAGTCGTCATCGTGTGCACCCCGAGTGTTGAGCGGACGCGAAACTAGCACGCCTGTTGCGCCGTTCCGCGACAGGCTGCGCAAAAAAAAGAGCCCCGCTCCGAAGAGCGAGGCCCCGTTCCACGTCTCCGTGGGTGCCGCGGTGCGGCTACGACGACTTAGAAGTCGTGGTTGTGACCTGCGTGGCCATGACCGCCGCCGGCTTCCTTGTCCTTCGGGCGCTCGGCCACGAGGCACTCGGTCGTGAGCATGAGACCCGCGACCGAAGCCGCGTTCTGCAGGGCCGAACGGACGACCTTGACCGGGTCGATAACGCCCATGCCGATGAGGTTGCCGTAGGTGTCGGTCGCGGCGTTGTAGCCGTAGTCGCCGGTGCCTTCTTTGACCTTGTTCACGACGATCGAGCCTTCGAGGCCCGCGTTCGCGACGATCTGGCGGAGGGGCTCCTCGATGGAGCGACGGATGATCTGCACGCCGAAACGCTGCTCTGCGCTCACGTCGAGCGTGTCGAGGGCCGCCTGCGCGCGGATGAGGGCAACGCCGCCGCCGGGGACGATGCCTTCTTCAACGGCCGCGCGGGTCGCATGAAGGGCGTCTTCGACGCGGGCCTTTTTCTCCTTCATCTCGGTCTCGGTGGCAGCGCCAACCTTGACCACCGCCACGCCGCCGACCAGCTTGGCAAGACGCTCCTGGAGCTTCTCACGGTCGTAGTCGCTCGTGGTGTTCTCGATCTGGATGCGAATCTCGGCGATGCGCCCCTTGATCTTGTCCTTGGCACCACCGCCGCCAACGATCGTGGTGTTGTCCTTGTCGATGGACACGCGCTTGGCCTTGCCGAGGTCGCTGATGGTGACGTTCTCGAGCTTCAGGCCGAGTTCTTCGGCGATCACTGTGCCACCAGTCAGGATGGCAATGTCTTCCAGCATGGCTTTGCGGCGGTCGCCGAAACCAGGCGCTTTGACAGCGACCACTTTCAGAATGCCGCGGATGGTGTTGACCACCAGAGTCGCCAGC
>CAIQDA010000341.1 GCA_903870415.1 uncultured delta proteobacterium | reverse complement strand
GCTGGCGAGGAGCTTCATGCTCGCGACCGCAGGCACCGCCGCGTTGATCAGCGTGAGGTTCGCCGTGACGCCGGCCGAAGCAACCACCAGGTCGATGGCGGCGGTCGCCGAGGCGGTCAAGTTGCCGTAGGGTTTGGCCGTCGCCGACAGCGTTGCCGCCGAGTAGCCGAGGCCGCCCGTGATGCCGATGGCTCCCTTGCCGCTGGCGGAGAGGGTGACCGGAACGGGGCCAATCCAGATGAGGGTCGAGGCGTTCACGAGGGTCTGCGACCAGCTCTTGGCGATCGTCAGGTTGGTCGTGCCGGAGGGCGACCACAGCGTCGATCCCGCAGCCTTGAAGTACGCGTTGTAGGAAAACGCCGTGTTTTGCACCTGCGCGTAAGCCTTCGCCTCGATGCCTTTCGTGAGGCTAAAAACCGTGACGTCCGCCTTGCCGTAAGCCTCGGCGGAGAGCTTGTCGTTCGCGCCAGCGCCGGCAACGGCGCCCAAGGTGAACTTGCCCAGGTACCCGGAGCCGAACGTGCTGTTGCCGTAGTTCGCGCTCTTCGACCACACCTTCGAGAAGGTGCCAACGGCGGCGGCGCTGCTCGTGGGGCAGGCTTCGCTGCGTACGACTGAGGTCAATACGTCAGTCGTACCGTAACCATACGGCATTGCCTCCGCGGCGGGGCGGTACGCTGGCAGCGCGATGACCGTCTCGGGAAGAGACCGGTTGGCCTGGGCCTCGGGAATTGCACCGCGAAGTTCCACTGCCTGCTGCTCGGGGGTGAGCGATGCGAAGGACGTGTACGTACCGCCGGTGCCCGTCCATGACGTGAGCTGGACGTTCGTAACGGGGCCGGGTGAAGGCAGTGGCGCAATGCCCGTGGGGCCCGCGTGGGCGGCTGCGGCGATGGTAAGGGGAAGCGCGAAGGAGAGAGCGAAGGCGGCGGAGATAGATGGGTTTTTCATTACGGTTTTCGAAGCGGATGTTTTTGAAAAAAAGCGCACGGGTGAAAGCAGCGAGGGAGAAGAAGAGAAGACACGAGGGCTTAAGCGGCACCGCATTGGCAGGCCGATGGGTCCGTGTAGTCCTCACGCAACAGCGTATGTGACGCGAGTGACGCGGTAAATAACAGGCGTAGCGAGTGGTAAGACGCCGTATGTTACTTGGCTGTTAGTGACGATAGAATGCCTTGGGCAGCGATCTTCACTTCGTCGTCCGCGTCGTTTGCGGCGACGGACTTGAGCGTGGCGAGGGCGCGGGGATCGGCGACGGATATCCCGAGGCGCTCGACGCCGGCCATGCGCACCGAGCTTTGCTTGTCGCTTGACTCGATGTGGGTGAGTACAGAGGCATACGCGTCGAAGGGGCGATAAGCTGACACGCGAATCGCAGAAATTCGAACATCGCTTTCTTCGTCGCGAAGCATGGTGCGAACGAGGAGATCGTCAGCCTCGGGGCTCTTCACGAAGGTGACGGCGTCGCAGGCCGCGGCGCGAACAAAGCCGACGACGCTGGCCAAATAGCGCTCGGCGTAGGGAAGAACGCGCGCATCGCCGGCATTGCCGAGGGCGCGGAGCAGCAGCGCTTGTTCCGACTCGTCGCGGGCGGCTTCGAGGCGCGCGAGCAAATCGGTCACGACGTCCGTCGCAGCGTCGGGGTGCACATCGGCCACTTTTCGCGCCACATTGCCAGCCGCGAGTTTTGCCGCGGACGAAACTTCGGCGTCCTTGTCGCTCATCATTTGGCGAAGCGAATCAAGGCTCTCGCGTTGCGGATTCTCGGCCAGCGAAAGGGAGATGGCGGCGTCTTCCCGGGCGTCGGTTGGAGCTTTGCGATCGCGCAAAATTTCGGCCAATACTTCTTGCGACTCGGGCGTGCCGCAAGCGGCCAATGCCCCATAAATTCGCTTGGCGCCCGTATCGTAGTGGCGCATGCGTGAGCCCAAAGAAGTGGCCTCGCTCGGGTGCAGCCGCATGTACGCTTCGAGCGCCGTCGTGGATTCGATCGACTCATTCTCGTCGGCCACATCGAGGCCCGCCAGCAGCACTTTGAGGGAGCGGCCCTTCACCACGGCGACGTCGGCGCTTTGGCGCTGGCCCACAAAAAGCTCCAAGCTTTCGAGGCTCACGCTTTCGTAGCCTTGGCCGTCGCGGAAGAAACTTCCGAGGGCACCTCTCTCGTCGTCGCTGCTGGTGAGCTGCAAATCGTCACGCCGCGCCGACGTGATGTCGTTCATGCCTTTGCCGACGACCGTTGTGGTGAGCTCGTTGATGTTCACGGAAAGCGGCCAGCCTTCGCCGTCGAGGGCCATGGCCGCGCGGCCCGCCACCCGTAGCTTCACTTCGGAACCCGCAGGCACAAGACCCTTCGCCGTGAGCATCTGGGTGTAGCGATCTTTGGTGCGCAGAAAGCTGCGTTGACCCGTGCCCGCGTCCGCCGCATTTTCGTAATGCGCATGGTACACGCCGGTGGCGTCGCTTTCTTCTGAATCCCAGGAATTTTCCCCATGAACTTCGTATTGAACGAGGGTCGCGACGTGCTTGCGAAGGCTCGAAACGAGGCTTGTGGCGCCGGGTGGAACTTGCAGCTCCGTCACGTGGCCCTCGTGGTTGATGGTCACAAAAAACAGTTGCGCGAGCTCGTTCTCCACGCCCTTCGCGCGCTCCGCATCGAAGCCGCCCTCGGAGCCGCCCGACAGCTTGGCGTTGCGAAGCGAAAAGTGAAAACGCTCGCCCCGATCCGTGGCGTCGGCGTAGGCGATGTCAAGGTCGGCCTGGAGCGCGATGTTCAACGCGTGGCCACCGCCGAGGTCCATCGCGGTCGACGTTCGAAGGGCATACGCGCGGTGCAGACCGATACGAAAAACGCGTCCTTCACGCTGTTTGCGGGCCGAGGCAGTGCCGCGCGAATCGGTCGCGGAACCGGACTCGTCGCCGACCGAACCTGGGGCCGTTGCTCCGCCTAGGAGCCCCGTCGCGCCCGTTTGTGCCGAGCTGCATGCGTAGATGCCAGTACCGAGGAGAAGCCCCGTACCGAGGAGGACGGCAAGAACACGCGAAGTCGTGGAAAGCTTCATGGTGCTCTGGGTTACGCCGCGATGCCCTTTCGTCTGACGGCCCACACTCTCTTTTTTTGGGAGACATCGCGGGTCGGCGCGCGGGTCTGTTCGTCGTGCGAGAACGGGCACGATTTTGGAGATTCACGTCGGGTCGCCCGATCGTTGAAGGGCAGAGTCGGCGCTCCGCAGCCCACGGCACCTATTTCTTTTTGGCGCTCCACGCCAAGACCGCGTGGCGTATGGAGTTTCCGCCGAGACGCTCGACCACGACCCGGAAGGTCTCACCGCCGGCGGCTGGCCACGTCGTCACCTCTTGGTCCGAGTCGAAAGACTGGGCGTTCGCCACGGTTTCACCAGAGGAATTGATGACCCGAAGGTCGAGGTCCGCGGCCGGGCGGAGCGCGTCGATCCATCCCGTCCCGGGATCCGCCTCAAACGCCAAGGCCGCGCGCATGCGGTACGGGCCGCCGGTGGCCGGTGCCCTGACTTCCAGCGTTGTCGTCGCGTGCGTGCCCAAACGCTCCGCGACCCGGTCGTCAGCTTCGCCCCAGAGCGCAGCGCCCGCAGCGGTCGGATCATCCGTAATACCGGAACCACACGCCGAATCTTCAGCGGGTGGTGGAGGTTCAATCGTTTCGACGGCGCAGGTTTCCGGGCGGGCCCAGCCCAGAAGTCGGGCGCGAATTCCCAAGGGGCGAGAGGGGGAACTCGGCAAACTGGGCAGCATTCGCAGGGCTGTGGCCGCGGTGCGCGGTGCCGAAAAGCTTGTACCTTCGCTGCTCCCCTCGAGGTCAGTGACGATGCCATTGTCCAAAAGGGGTACGCCCCTGCGATCGCCAAATACGCTATTTGGATGTACCATACGCATGGACATGAGCGGCGCGTCGTGATCGTTGACGCCCCCTACGTCGAGGGCCCCGGCGACTCGATGCACGACGGACTCTTTCGGATCGCCGTTTCCCGAGGCCCGAACGATGAGGGTTCGCCCGTAGGCCCCCTCCGCGAGCAGCATATCGAGGGCATCATTTGCCCCCTCGAAAGCGCCTATATGAATAGTCTGTACAAGAACGTCGGTGTTCTGCCGTTGCATGGCCCAGAGAGCCGGCGCCGCGAGGCTCTCCGGTGCGTCCGTCGTGACCCGGGTGAGACCCGCGGCCAAACGGCGTGCACCCTCGGCCAAACCCGCGAACGCCAAGGCGCTCACCCGAGACCCGTGGGTCGAACTCAGACACGTGAGTCCCGCCGCATCGGCAAACGACGCGTGGGCCGGCACCGCCAAAACGCCCTCGGCGCAAT
>CAIQDA010000340.1 GCA_903870415.1 uncultured delta proteobacterium | reverse complement strand
GTTGGCCCTGGTAATGAGCGCACCACGGTTTGCGTTCCCGCAGCCGAATCGCTGCACGCCGCAACCACCGCACCAAAACCAACGACGGAAACCGTCGACAAGATCCAAGCCGCACTGCCCATCGTCATCATTTTCGGTCGCATGTGCCCAACAAACCACGGAACCGTCCCGCAAGTCTTCGAGCTTTCTTTACCCGACCGGCATTCGGTCGATCTCCGGCCATCGAGGTCCTTGTGCGAAGCTCCGACCGCTCTCGGCTTCGGTTCCGGGGCGAAGATCGTCCTGGGCGAGGACGCGCCGCGGTGGGTGGCTATAGGCTCTTACGCCGGACAAATGCTGGGCGCCACACGCACCGCCCTCCCGGTGGATGCCTCAGAATGAACCGGCGATTCCAATGCTGTCGGGGCCCACCAGGACTTGCGCGGACACGGAGCCCTCGGCCGAGTATCCCTTCCAAAGAAGGAACGCGGACGTCACCCCAAGAACGCTTCCGATGATGATGAAGCCGCGACGCCCCGTTCGTGCCCCCTCGGCTTCGTCGTTCGCGGCACGACGCCGATCCGCACACCCGGGTACCGCTCCACAGTCCTGGTCAGCCTCCGCCTGCTTGTCGATGGCCACGGTATGCTTGTAGACCGCAAGCGATCCCGCGACCGCCGTGAGGCTCAAGGTCGAATAGCCCGCGAGCTTCCAACCAAAGCCCGGCGAGCGAGGAGCCTCGGGCGCGGGGGTCGCGTACGACGAGGCCGGCGACGCGTTCCACGCAAGGATATTTCCAACGTTAGGCGGTTCCTCGGCGACGTTGCGAGCGAGCACGAAGCCCGCGTTCGCACCGACGACCTCCGGTGTCTGCGTGCGCCCGATGGGAAGGACAGCGAGGGTCTTCCGCGCGTAGTCGACCGCCTCTTTGGCGCTCACCACGCCGTCGTGATTGGCGTCGCCCCAACCGCGAAGCGCACCGAGGACGAGGTACGAAAATGCGGGGCGATCTTCGTTCGGAAGCGCGCCCGCGAACTCGTTTGCGGAGCCCGCGCTGAGCATCGTCATGCGCGTGAGCGAAGGCGCACGGACGGCCACGAGAGGCTGAAGTCCACTGGCGATGGCGTCCCCCTTAGAACCGCGACCGCTGAAGCACGCATCCACGACAGCGAGGATTTCGCCTTGTTTTCCGTGCGCCGCCGCCGCGGCAACCTCGCTCTGCTTCACGCTGCGCGCATCGAGGCTCGTGGCGGTCTGCTGCGCATCGACGCCCACGAACATGCCTTCGGATCCGTCCTTGGCCGGGGCGCCGTGGCCGATAAAGACGACCCAGAGCGTGCCGCCTGCCTCAACCTGCTTCGACGCTTGTTCTATCTTTTCGAGGATGCCCTCGCGTGCGGCCTGCGCGTCGCGAAGCAAGTGCACGCGCTCGACTGGAAGACCGCGACCGTCCACGAGGAAGCGGTACCAATCCGTTGCATTTCGCGCGGCGCCCGGCACACCCGGCACCGCAAAGTAGTGCTCCACGCCGATGACGACGGCCGCGTCGCGATCGCCATCACGTTGCGTCGTTGCAGGCGTTCCGACATCGGGCCACGCAGCCGCGGCGAGAGCCGGCGACGAGACGAACAGCGCAGAAGCCAACACAGTCGCGAGCCTGACCTTCATGGAATCCCCCTCAAGCGCATTTGACTTCAAACCACGAATCCGGGTCAAACGTCTTCAAGCAATTGCTTCAACCGTACCGGCAATTCGTCGATTTCCGACCGGGCCGCTGCGCTCGCGCGCCAATTCGACAGGGGGCGGCTTCTATTTTTCGTCGAGGCGAACCACGTCGCGCTCATCGTCGGACAGGTCTGCGGAAACCGACTGCTCCACATGGTTCTTCCACCAGCGAAGGGGGCCGTCGTGGGGATGGGCGAGGGCGAGGGCGTGAAACACCATTCGGGCCTCCGCCGTGCTGCCATTTCGGAAGGCTTCGCGCCCGTCGGCAAACGCTTCGCGTGATGCGCGCTTGCTCGCACGAAGTTCAGGAGAGTCGCAGGCAAAAACCTCCACGAGGTCGACCGCGCGAGCCTTCCCTTTGAGGGCAAATCGACCGAGGGGGCGCGAGTCTTCGACGACGGAGGCCTCGAGGGTTTGGGCGACCTCGGACGACACCAAAATGGAGCAGGCCAGTCGCTTGGCAAAGGTTTCGAGGCGCGCAGCGATATTCACCGCATCGCTGATGACCGTGGTTTCGAAGCGCACCGGTTCACCAAGGGTGCCGAGCATGGTTGGCCCTACGTGAATCCCGATCCCGAGATGGATTAGCTCCAAATCAGGGGCATTTCTCAGGGTTTCTTGCATGCGGATGGCCGCATTGACCGCAGCCGATGGGCCGTCTGGGAAGAGCGCCATCACCGCATCACCGATGTACTTGTCGACGAAACCTCCACCGGCGCGAACCTCAGGACCGATCTTCGCGTAGCAAAGGTTGAGGAGTGCGAAGATCTCGGATGGCCCCAGGCGTTCGGCGAGCTGAGTGAAGCCTCGCACATCGGCGAAGAGAACGGCGATTTCGCGCTCCGTGGTGTCGCCCAGGCGCACGTCGACCACGTTGTCGCGGCCGAGTAAATCCAGACTTTCGCGAGGAACGAAGCGGCTCATGGCCTGACTCGTTCGGCTCATGGTGACGTGCGTGCGGATGCGCGCGAGCAGCTCGGCTTTCGCAAAGGGCTTCGGCACATAGTCGTTCGCCCCCGCCTCGAACCCGGCCACCAAGTCTTGCACACGGGTCTTGGCCGTCAGCATGAGGACGGGCAGGTCGTTGGCGGGGTGGGTCTTGCGCAGTTCGCGGCAAACTCCGTAGCCATCGAGGCGGGGCATCATGACGTCGAGAAGCACGCCGTCGAAGGGTCCCTCGCTCTCGAGTTTTTCCAGCGCATCGATGCCATCGACCGCTTCGACGAGTTCGAAATTCAATCCCCCGAGCTGCATCTGAATGACACGGCGATTGATCGGGTCGTCGTCGGCCACCAGCAGGCGAATGCGTTCGCTGGGGGCTTGGTTGATGCTTGGCGGCGGCATGCTCTCGCCGAACGAACCCTGGCGCGGCGATCCAGGCGCTTGGGGAATCGTCAGGACCAAGCCTTGCGGTGCGCCCTTGGGAGGCCCACTGAAGGCCCTTGGCGGGAGGCTTTGCGGCTTCGGAGGAACGAGGGAGGCAAGGCGATGGGAGGCCTCCTCTTCGTTTTCGGAAGTCATGTTCGCTGAGGATATTTGCGTGGTCGAGGCCGCTCCACGCGACGAAGGAATTCGTATGGTGACGGTGGTGCCCACGCCTGCGTCGGACGCAACAGCGATGGTGCCGCCATGGGCGTCAACGATGCGTTTGGCCAGGGCAAGGCCGATCCCGATGCCGCCTTCTGAACGCGTCGATGAGCCGTCGCCCTGATCGAAGCCGTCGAAGACTCGGTCGATGCGATCGGCGGTGATGCCGCAGCCCGTGTCGCTGATGCTGACGTGCACGAAGTCGTCATCGCCATGGAGCCGAACCTTGATGTGCCCTTCACGGGTAAATTTATGTGCATTTCCAATAATATGCGCAAACGCTTGGCGAAGCCTTCCGGCATCGGCGTTGGCGAGGGGAACGTCGTTTCCCTCTTCGACCGTCACGGATACGGGGCCAGGCGTGAGGCTCTTGACCTCTTCGCGGAGCAGTTTCGTGAGATCGGTCGGCTTCGTTTCGATCGCCAAATCGCCACGCTTCATCGACGCGAAGTCCACCACGGAGGCCACGATGGTGGCGAGACGCCGACCGGAGCGGGCAATCGTTTCGGCGATCTCTTTGTCGTGTGGCGATAGGCGACCTTGGTCGAGAAGCCCCTCGGAAAGGCCGACGATGGCGTGAACGGGCGTGCGCAGTTCGTGGGATGTATTCGAAAAGAATTCGTCCTTGAGCCGATCGAGTCGACGAAGCTCCTGTGCCGTCGTTTCCTGCTCATCAAGCGCGCGTTTGGTGGCGTCATGAGCCAGTTGTGTGCTGCGAATAACCTCCGCTTGGAGCTCCTTGATGCGATCGGCGAGCGCGAAGGAGAGGAGCAAAAACTCCACCAGCGATCCGACCTGCTGAGCGTTGTCCGTGACGGCGTTGACCGGCACGAGCTTGAATTGGCGAAGGACCGCGAGGATCGAGCCCAGAAGAAAGGTCGACCACGCCAGGAGGAAGAGCCCGCTTGTGCGGTCTCCGCGCCTCCACGACACCGTGCTGCTGGTCACCACCAGCACGAGCGCCACAGCCACCAAGGGCAGCTCGACGCGCATGATTCCGCTGTAGCCAACGACGGGATAGAGGGGCAACACGGCGAGAGCAATGAGGCGAATAACCTTAAGAGATTGCTCAGATTTTGGGCTATCACGGTGCATCGGCACCATGTGCTGCGCAAACGCCGTGGTGAAGGCGAGCGCCGAGGCGATAGCTGCAACATGCACGAAGTCGATGAAGGCAGGAACGGGGACGATGAGCTGGTAGCTGAGGCCAAGATGCCCGGCCTGAAAGAGGGCGTAGGTGAGGAGGAACCCCACGTACGTGCCGTAGGCTCGCGAGGCGGTGAAGAGCGCCACGAGAAGGTTGTAAGCTGCAATCGCCAGGAGTGCGCCGAAGTAGAGCGACTGCACAGCTACGTCACGACGACGGTCCTCTTCGAAGGCCGATTGCGTCATAAGTCGCAGCGGAACCTGGTGCGCGGCTTCGCCCGATACGCGAATAAAGACGCTGCCTTTTGTTCCCGATGCTAGGGGAAAAGCAGGACTTCGATAATCGATAGGCCAAAACGAGCGCGCGACGTGGTCGCCTGCGAGGACCGGGTCTTCCGTGCCGGGTGAGAAGAACTCGACCCGATCGGTTTGCCCATAATCGAGGGTGAGGATGAGGGGCTCGCTGCTGCCTCGCGCATCGTCGAGCTCAAGGCGCACCCACTCCGCACCTCGCCGGTAGCCAAAGTTGGGATGGGCGTTGGTGGAGGCGGAAAAGGACAAAGCGCCGGCACGCACCTGCTGAACGGTTGCCGCTGCGGTGGCGTCGTAGGCAAAGCTCGCGGAAAGCCCGAGATTGGCAGAACGAAAACCGGGGGAAACGGTGAGCGTTTCGGCGTTTGCACCGGTGACATAAAAGAGAAAAGCCACGAGCAAAAAGCGCATTGGACATTCAAACCACGAATCCGCGCCGCACGCCTTCTCTTCAAGCGATTGTTTGAACCGTTCCAATCTCGGCCGCTTCGTTCGCGCCATCCCGCTGCGTCACGCGGTCTCCTTTACCGAAACGCGAACACAGACTTTCCAGGTGGTCCTCGCGGTGGACCTCGCTCATCCATGTTGCTCACGGACTCCCCTCGCCTGCGTCGTTCGAATCGGATGATCCGCTTGCGGGCCGCCAGCACCACTGCATATCTCATCAAATGAAAACGCAGCAGTGGGCTTTGTCACGTGGCGCAGTCAAGCGCGTCCCTTCGCGCCACGGCCGATGAAACGCACAAGCTGCACACAGCCGTGGTCTCGCTCCGTGAGCCTCTCGAGCGCTCCACGGCCCGCTCAGGGGCGCGGATGTGCCTCGAGCCAGCCCCAGATGCTGCGGCCTATTTCCGTCGTGAGATTCCCCGGAAAGTGATGACCGCCCGCTATCGTCAAGAGCTCGGTGCTCACGCCCCCGTTGCACCCGGTGTAGCGCGCGATGGTGGTCTCCGCGCCGGGAGCGTCCAGGTCCAGGTCGAGAGGCGCCGCGCTCGTGTCGGGCGTGGAACCGCATCCGTTGAGCTGGGCGAACGCCGCCACCGCAGCGGGGGCTGCGAGGTAATTCAACGTGGGGCCGAGGAGCGTCAGCGCGCCTCCGTTGTACTTCACCGTCGCGTCGTCGCTGCCGTGGACGTGGCGAATCGAGATGGGCTGCGTCGGCGCGCACGTGATGTTCTCGGAAAAGAACGCCGGCGCAAGCATGAACGCTGCCGCGAACGGCTGGTTTGGCTCGCAAGCGAGGCGGTACTCCATCGCTCCGCCGTTCGAATGCCCGACGAGGAACACGCGCTTGCGATCGATGTTCCACACCTTCGCGACCTCTTCGACGAGGCCGGTAAGGTACTTCACGTCGTCGACGACCTTGCCGCCGCTCGTGCAGCAACCATCGGCCGCCGCCCAGAACCGAGTGCCCGAAGCGTTTTTCATTCCGTCGGGCGCGAGGAGCAGAAAGCCCTTCTCCCCAACGAGCTTGTCGAGCCGAAAGTAAATCGACTGCAAAAACCCAGTCCCTCCCATGGCATGCAGGAGCACCACGAGGGGCCGCGCGACCGTCGGATCGGCTCCCTCCGGTGCGCGTATCGTTACGGGACGATCGCCGCCGAACTCGATGTCCTCGATCGCCGGTCCCGCATCGACCTCCTCAACCGCAGCGTCGGCGGACGGATTCGCCGCCGGGCTGGCGGACTGGGAGGCAGGCGAACACCCGAGAAGCAGCAGCGCAAACGCCGCGTGGCGCATCACTCGTCGAGGGAATTCGATCACCGTCTGTCGCTCGTCGCTCATCGGCCATTCAAACCACGAATTGGCCCCGCACGTCGACAGGCGGCGAAAAGCGAAACGCCTTGGGGCAAAGGGCCCCCAAGGCGAACACATCAATCGTGGAGGCGCTGGGAGTCGAACCCAGGTCCGAAAGAATTCTAGTAACCGCGTCTACGTGCGTAGCACCAACTCAATTTAGAACGCCGACCGGTGTTCGTGCGACCCGACCGGAATTCGATCCCCCTGTTTAATCTCGTCCGCCGCCCGGAAGCCCGACCTTGGACCAGCCTGTTCGTTGACGCCAACCGAGAGAGTACAGGCAGACTCCCTCGGCCGACGGCTGGCGGCTATTTAGGCCGCGAGCGAGATCGCGTTATCGTTCGCAATCAGACGTTCGCCGTTTATTACGCGGATCAGCGACCGCGGCACGCAGCAAGCTCCGTCCTTCCTCCGTCGAAACCGTGACGCCCCCGAAGGAGCAGTTTGTAGTCTAGCGAAAGCCGGGCCCAAGCGCCACCGTCGCGAGTCGCTATTCCTCTCGCGGAGACGCGGCGATGACGACGATGCTTTTCGCCTCTCACCTGGCGCCGACCTCGCCTTTTTCCTGGTGGATGCCGAGCCCCCGGCGCACCTCGTCGATTCGCCGCCCGCCCGAGAAGCGTTTGACGTTGTCGCCGGAGCCGAATGATCGCGCATCCATACGCTCCACATACAACGTACCGTTCACGTGATCGAACTCATGCTGAACGATGCGCGCGGGCCATCCTGTGAGGGCGAAGCTTCTCTTGGCGCCGACCTCGTCGAGCGCAGTCAACGACACGGAAAGCGCTCGCTCCACGAGACCTGCATAACCGGTAACGCTGAGGCATCCCTCGAAGAAGGCTGCGCGTGAATCGCTGCTCAAACGCAGCTCGGGATTGACGACGACCGTCAGCGGAACGGGCCGTCTGTCGCGCTCCAAGCGTTCGCTCGCGGAGAGCTTCGCCATGCGCTCCTCCGAGTCCTCGAAGACAAAAAGCCTCCATGGAATCCCAATCTGCGGCGCCGCAAGGCCCACACCGGGCGCACGCCGCATGACCGCAGCCATCGTTCCAAGGAGTCGCTGAAACGCCTCCGTTCCGAGCACGTCTTTCGGCACGTCGACCGCGCGCAGTCGGAGTTGCGGGTCGCCCGCTTGAACGATGGTTGGGAGCGCGGATCCCTCGCTTTTCTCCGTCAACGCATGAAATCGCGCGTCGGCCAGGGACGCGGTCAACCG
>CAIQDA010000339.1 GCA_903870415.1 uncultured delta proteobacterium | reverse complement strand
TGGGTTTGTACCGGCGCGAAGAGAGCCTGCTCTACGTGAGCCCGGGTCTCGGAACGAGCGGCCCGCCGGTGCGCCTCGGGGTGCCGGCCGCCATCGTGGTTCATGTACTTTCGTCGGCGTGAGCGGATGAGGTCGGTGCTGCGGCGACCGGCATAGGGGTCGCTGCAACTATGCCGTCAATATCGCCGTTTCTCGTGCGGGCAGTGGCAGCAATCCGCGCTCGGAATCGATGTTCACGCGAGGAGAACGCGGGCGGGCCCGTGCCACTTGGGCGCGAGTCGGCTGCAAAAGACCGTGCACCGCTCGTCGTGGCTCGGCGGCTGACTGATGTTAAATCGCGCGCCGCGGCGTCGTGGCGCAGTGGAATGCGATCAATTGTCCCATGAGCTATCGGGCCGCCCGCAGGAAAAAACGGCGTTACCGTCGTTGCCTGGCTTCTGCTTGCGCGTTTCGCGGTTTGCGATTCGCCGAGAATCATCATTGGGTGATGCGAGTGTGATTGTCGCGAATGCGCGTTTGGCGCGGGTCATTGTAGACGAAATGGTTGCGCTCTGGGAAACCGGGTGCGACCGTTTCGCGCCATGAACGACTCCAAGGCAGGATCTGGAAGCGGCGGCCCTTCTTCGGGCGGCGATAAAAAGGGTGGCGGCGCCACGGTGATCATCGTTGCGGCCATCGCCATCGGCGCGGTGGTTCTCGGCGGCCCGAAGCTCAAGGCCATGTTCGGTGGCGCGAGCGCGGAGAGCGCGGACGAGAACGGTGCCGGCGGCGCTAAGAAGAAGAAGACCCGCAAGGTCAAGAAGGTCGTCAACGGCGAAGAGCGCGAAGTCGAGGAATCTGTCGACGAAGCGACGGACGACGGCTCGCAGCCGCCAAGCGATCCGATCGAGCGTGCGAAGTGGGACAAGCAGGTCGAGGAGCGCAAGAAGCACCGCGAAGAGAAGCTTGCAGACTACATCCACGACACGCGTCTCGGCCTTGAAACGCACGCGATGGACGAGCAGGGCACGAGCTACGAAGGCATCACGAAGCCGAACGTTCGCCACGAGCGTCCGCTCTCGCTCGCGAAGTTTTCGACGAACCCGAACCAGAAGGATCGCCCCGCGAACTTTGACGACAAGAACCAGAAGTTCGCGTTGTTTACAGGCGATGCGTACATGATTTACCCAGGGACGCCGCTCAGCGCGCGCCTCTCGGTGACCCAAGGCAACCCGGGCGTTGGGCAGCCGGGCGAGACCCCCGCGGCACCTATCGCGATCAGCGTCGTTTCGGCCCGCCTCACCAAGCGTGGCACCGACGGCAAGGTTTCGGTCCTCGGCGACTTCCCCATCAACGACCGTGGCCAGTTTGGCGACGACGCGGCCGGCGACAATGTTTACGGCGGCGTTCTCGACACGGCGAAGGTCAAGGGAATCTCCGGTGAGGTCTCGCTGAACGTGGTCTTTACCGCCGCAGGCGAGAAGGACGAGTACGCGGTCAGTCTCGACTGGAACGTCATCGCGAGCCCGCACGCCAAGATCGTCGGCCCGACCAGCGACGTGATGAACGACAAGGGATCGCTCGATATTCTCGTGAGCGTCGACGTTACCGAGGCCGGCGATTACTTCTTCCAGGGCGTGCTCCAGGATCAGAAGGGCCAGAATCTCGCCTGGGCCGAAGTTCGCCCAACGCTCGAGAAGGGCAAGCAGACGGTCACGTTCCCGTTTTACGGTCTTCTCTTTCAGGAGAAGAAGCTGGACGGCCCGTACGTGTTCGCGCTGGCCTACGGCACGCATATCTACGGCGAGCAGCGCAACCAGACCATGTCGGTGCCCGAGTGGACGGGCAAGTACATGACGAAGCCTTACAAGTTCGCGCAGTTCACGAACGAGGAAAGCCAGGACCCGGCGCGCACCGAGCGCATTGCGATGCTGCGCGATCTCGCCGTCCGGAACCCTGGCGGCATTTCGAAGAGCGGCCCCGACTTCACGATGGACGCCGAGGGAAACCTCGTGCCTGCCACCGGTGGCACCCCAGCGGCATCGACGACCGCCGTCGACGACACCCCTCCGCTCGACAAGAACAAGCCTTACACGCCCGACAGCAAAATCGTTGATAAGGCTGCGGCGGCCACGGGCGGCTCCGGGGACACCCCGAAGAAGCCCTGACTCGCAGGCCGAGAGGCTCTCAAGCGGGCGTGGTCCTTCGGGGCTGCGCCCGTTTTCTTTTCGCGTCGGCATGGCCCCGCGCCTCGCGAAGTTCAAAATCCGAACCCATTTTGTAAAGCGACTTAACTTTGTGGCGAGGCCGAAGAGGGAGCGAAGTGTCCGAAGTCATGGAATAAACCGCGATAGCCGGCCGGGATGCGAGTGCCGGCACGTTGGCATGGACGTCGCAGAGAGAAGAGGGTCCCCCAACGGAGGTATCAAGTTATGAACAAAGCCATTCTCGCAGCACTCGCAGTTCTCACCGTCGCACCAATGGCCTCGGCCACGAACTACGCGATCTTTTTCCACGGCCGCACGCAGGCCAACTGGGGCACC
>CAIQDA010000338.1 GCA_903870415.1 uncultured delta proteobacterium | reverse complement strand
GGCCACGTTCGCCGCCATCGCGAGCTCTTCGGCGACGTGGTTGAGCAGGATCTGTGCGAAAAGACTGATGAACTGCGACCGACACGGAGGTTGGCGTGCGCGTGGAGCGGCGTGAGGAATGTGACGTAGGCGGATCAGATTCCGCGCAGCGCGATGCGCTTGTGGTCGAATACCGCGACGACCTCGAGCTCGCCGCCAAGGGCGTTCACGTAACGGCGCAGCGTCGAGAGCCGGTGATCGTCGCGACGCTCGAACTTCGAGAGCTCCGACTGCGTCATCTCGGCGATCTCGGCGACCTCCGCCTGCGTCTTGCCCGCCTCCTCGCGAAGCTCTCGCAGCTCCATCGCGTCGAGCTCGTGCTGCACGTCGGCGTCGATACGCGCACGGCGCTCAGGGGGCATCTTGCCTTTGATGTCGGACCAATTGCGGGTTGCCATGTCGTGTCTCCTTCGGTCATCCGCGGCCATGGGACTGGCCAGTCTCGTCGAGGTACGTTCGCCAGATCGATTCGGCGAGGGGGAGCATTCGCTCGTAGAAGCGCGCGTCGCCGGTCTTGTCGCCGCCAATGAGCAAGACGGCACGACGCGCGGGATCGAACGCGTAAAGGGTACGAAGCGGGTCGCCCTCCGACTGCGTGCGGAGCTCCCGGAGCGCGAAGGCCGCCCCCTTGATCGCGCTCGAATAAGGAAATGCCAAGGTCACGCCGCGTGCCTCGAGAAGACCAATGGTCATCGCGAGGCGGTCTTGGTCCGTCGCCGTGAGGCCTTCGTACCAAGCCACGAACTCATCGGTGACGATCACCTCCGTGCTCATACCCATCAACATGCACTTGAATGACTATGTCGTCAAACGACTTTCTTCGGGCCGTTTGCGTTTCGCCGTCGAAGCCGCCCTTGGCCGGTCTTGCGTGGCTGCGCAACGATTGCGCGATTTGCGGGCAGGCGCCCCGGCGCATTGAGCGGGCTTGATCGGCTTCAGACCCGCGCTTTCCCTCGCAGCACGCTCGGTTGGCGCGCGCAAAGGGCCTCGGCCTGGCGTTTTTGGCGCCTCGGCCCAGACCGGCGCGGGCCTTGCTTCGGCCCGTTGGCGGCGTACTGCCCAGGAGCCCTCTTTCCATGTCCACGAATAAGCCGCCCGTGATGCGCACGCTCGACGGCAATTACGCCGTCGCGACGGTTGCCTACCGCCTCTCCGAGGTCATTGCGATCTACCCCATTACGCCATCGTCCTCGATGGGCGAGCAGTCCGACGAGTGGGCCGCGCAGGGGAAGCCGAACCTCTGGGGCTCGGTGCCTCAGGTGTCGGAGATGCAGTCCGAGGGCGGCGCGGCGGGCGCGGTGCATGGCGCTCTCCAGGCGGGCGCGCTGGCGACGACCTTCACGGCGTCGCAGGGCTTGCTCCTGATGATTCCCAACATGTTCAAAATCGCGGGCGAGCTCACGCCGTTCGTGATGCACGTCACCGCACGCACGCTGGCGACCCACGCGCTGTCGATCTTTGGCGACCACTCGGACGTGATGGCCTGCCGAACCACGGGCTTCGCGATGCTCTGCGGCAACTCGGTGCAGGAGGCCCAGGACATGGCGCTCATCGCCCACGCGGCCACGCTGCGTTCGCGGGTGCCTTTTCTCAACTTCTTCGACGGATTCCGCACCTCGCATGAGGTCGCCAAGCTCGCCACGCTCTCCGACGACGACCTGCGCGCCATGATCAGCGAAGAGGCGATCGCGGCTCACCGGCGGCGCTCGCTGTCGCCCGATCACCCGGTGCTGCGCGGCACGGCGCAAAACCCCGACACCTTCTTCCAGGCTCGCGAGGCCTGCAACGGCTACTACACGGCGTGCGTCGACGTCGTGCGCGAGGAGATGGCCCGCTTCGCCGAGGTCACCGGCCGCACCTACAACCTCTTCGACTACGTCGGCCACCCGGAAGCCGAACGCGTGATCGTGATGATGGGCTCCGGCGCCGAGGCCGCCCACGAGTACGTCGACTGGGCGCTGACCCGCGGCGAGAAAATCGGCCTGCTCAAGGTGCGCCTTTACCGGCCCTGGTCTGCGGCGGACTTCATCGCGGCACTCCCCGCCACGGTCAAAGCCATGGCCGTGCTGGACCGCACCAAGGAGCCCGGCGCGATCGGCGATCCGCTCTACCTCGACGTGGTGGGCGCGCTCCGTGACGCGGAGGAAGACGGTCTCGTCACCACGCGGCCGCGCGTCGTCGGTGGGCGCTACGGTCTATCGTCCAAGGAGTTCACGCCGGCGATGGTCAAGGCCATCTACGACGAGCTCGGCAAGGAAAAGCCTCGCCGCCGCTTCACCGTCGGCATTGTTGACGACGTCACGCATCTCTCGCTGCCCGTGGACGGCTACTTCGACATCGAGCAGGGCGACGTCGTGCGCGCGGTCTTTTACGGCCTTGGCGCGGACGGCACCGTCGGGGCCAACAAGAACTCGATCAAGATCATCGGCGAGGAGACCAGCCATTACGCACAGGGCTACTTCGTCTACGACTCGAAAAAGTCGGGCGCGATCACCATCTCGCACCTGCGCTTCGGCCCCCGGCCCATCCTCTCGAGCTACCTCATCCGTCGCGCCGACTTCGTTGCTGTGCACCAGTGGAGCTTCTTCGAGAAGTACGACGTCCTCGAAACGGCGCAGCCCGGCGGCACTCTCCTCGTGAACGCGGCCTACGGCCCTGACGAGGTTTGGGACCAGCTCCCGCGCGAGGTGCAGGAGCGCATCATCGACCTCGGCCTCCACGTCTACTGCATCGACGCCCTCGACGTGGCGCGCCGTGCCGGCATGGGCGGTCGCATCAACACGGTCATGCAAACCTGTTTCTTCGCGCTCGCGAGCATTTTTCCGCGCGAAGAGGCCATCGGGTACATCAAGGGCCAGATCAAGAAGACCTACAGCCAAAAGGGCGAAGAGGTCGTGCGGAAGAACTACGCCGTCGTCGACGACTCGCTCGCCTACCTGCACCAGGTTCGTTACCCGAAGGTGGCAACCTCGGAGAGGCACCTGCCGCCGATCGTCTCGGACAAGGCGCCCGACTTCGTGAAGAGGGTCACGGCCGTCATGCTGGCGGGCAAGGGCGATTCGCTGCCGGTCAGCGCCTTTCCCGTCGACGGCACCTGGCCTACCGCCACGGCCCGCTGGGAGAAGCGCAACCTCGCCCTCGAGATCCCGTCGTGGGATCCGGGCATTTGCATTCAGTGCAACAAGTGCGCGATGGTGTGCCCTCACGCCGCCATTCGCGTGAAGGTCTATGGCGGTGACGAACTCGCTGGCGCGCCGTCCACGTTCAAGGCGGTGGACTTCAAGGCGAACGACTTCGGGCCGTCCAAGTACACCGTGCAGGTGGCGCCGGAGGACTGCACCGGGTGCTCACTTTGCGTCGAGGTCTGCCCCGCCAAGGACAAGAAGAACCCGCGCCACAAGTCGATCGACATGGTGCCCCAGGCGCCTCTCCGCGCGAGCGAGCGCGATAACTATGAGTTTTTCCTGGCCCTGCGCGAGGCGGACCGCTCCAAGGTGCCCGTCGACGTGAAGGGCGCGCAGTTTCTGGAGCCGCTTTTTGAGTACTCGGGCGCGTGCAACGGCTGCGGCGAGACGCCCTACGTGAAGCTCATGACGCAGCTCTTTGGCGACCGCGCGATCATCGCCAACGCCACCGGCTGCTCGTCCATCTACGGCGGCAACCTGCCGACCACGCCTTACACGGTCAACAGCGAGGGGCGCGGCCCGGCCTGGTGCAACTCGCTCTTCGAGGACAACGCCGAGTTCGGCTTCGGCATGCGTCTCGCGGTGGACCAGCAAAAGAAGATGGCCGAGGAGCACGTGCTGGCCCTCGCCCCTGCGCTTGGGGATGTGCTCGTGGACGGGCTGATCAAGGCCGAGCAGCACGGCGAGGCCAATGTGCGCGAGCAGCGGGCGCGTGTTCTGGCGCTCAAGCAGGCGATTGCGGGCATTGACTCACCGATCGCGCGGCGCCTCGACCTTCTCGCGGACTACCTCGTGCGCAAGAGCGTGTGGATCGTCGGTGGCGACGGCTGGGCGTACGACATCGGTTACGGGGGCCTCGACCACGTGCTGGCCTCGGGTCGCGACGTGAACATTTTGGTGCTCGACACCGAGGTTTACTCGAACACCGGCGGGCAGCAGTCCAAGGCCACGCCGATCGGTGCGGCCGCCAAGTTCGCCGCCGCGGGAAAGGCTGTCGGCAAGAAGGACCTCGGCATGTTGGCGATGGCGTACGGCAACGTCTATGTCGCGAACGTGGCCTTCGGCGCCAAGGACGCGCAGACGGTCAAGGCCTTCGCCGAGGCGGACGCCTACCCGGGGCCGTCGCTCATCATCGCGTTCTCGCATTGCATCGCGCACGGTTACGACCTGGCTCAGGGGCCCGCCCACCAGAAGCTCGCCGTCGAGACGGGCTACTGGCCGCTCTACCGCTTCGACCCGCGCAAGGCCTCCGCCACCGAGAGCCCGTTGCGTCTCGACTCGGCGCCGCCCAAGGGACGCGTCATCGACTACGCGCGAAACGAGACGCGCTTCCGCATGGTCGAGCAGCAAAACCCGGAGCGCTTCAAGATGCTGATGGAGCTCGCGCAGCAGGGAATCGCCGACCGTTATGCGCGCTACCAGCACATGGCCGAGCCCAACACCCAGGCCCAGCCCAACACCCAGCCCGAGCCTGCCGCCCCGAAGCCCGCGCCGGCCACCCCGCGCACCGAGGACAAGTAGCCATGAGCCACGCGAGCATTTCTTCCGCCGTGCCGTCGACGGATCTCTCGACGAGCTACCTGGGCCTGCGCCTGTCCTCGCCCTTCATTTCGGGCGCATCGCCGCTGGTGGACGACCTCGACATGGTGCGCCGTCTCGAGGACGCTGGCGCTTCGGCGATCGTGATGCACTCGCTCTTCGAGGAGCAGATCGAGCTTGAGCAGGGCCGCACGCTCTACGATGTCGGCGCGAACTCGGACGCCTTCGCCGAAGCAGCCTCGTTCTTTCCCCGACCCGACGAGTATCGCCTGGGGCCCACGGCGTACCTGGAGCACATTCGGCGGATCAAGGCGGCGGTGAAGGTGCCGGTGATCGGCTCGCTCAACGGCATCACCTCGAGCGGCTGGCTCGAGTACGCGCGGCTCATCGAGCAGGCGGGCGCCGACGCGTTGGAACTCAACGTTTACTATGTGGCCAGCGACCCCAGCGAGGACGCGCGTTCCGTCGAGCGGCGAACCATCGACATGGTGCGTGGGGTGCGTGCGGGCATTGGAATCCCCGTGGCGATCAAGCTTTCGCCCTTCTTTTCCTCGCTATCGCACCTCGCCCTTGAGCTGGAGCAAGCGGGCGCCGGGGGACTCGTCCTCTTCAACCGCTTTTACCAGCCCGACATCGACACGGAGGAGCTCGAGGTTAAGCCGGAGCTCCACCTCAGCGACTCGTCTGAGCTGCTTCTGCGGCTGCGGTGGTTGGCGATTTTGTCGGGACAGCGCGAGCTGGATTTCGCCGTGTCGGGCGGGGTGCACACACCGATCGACGCGGTGAAGGCGATCATGGCGGGCGCCCATGCGGTGCAGATGGTGTCGGCGCTCTTGCGCAAGGGACCGCAGCACCTCACGACCATGCGCGAGGGCTTGGCGAGGTGGATGAAGGAGCACGACTATGCCTCGGTCGACGAGATGCGCGGGTGCATGAACCTCTCACGGTGCCCGAACCCCGCGACCTTTGAGCGCGGAAACTACATGCGCATCCTGCAGGGCTGGAAGCCGTAGGACCCGCCGAGCGGCGCGTTGCTGTCGAATTCGAGCGACTCGGGCAACAATCTTTTTCCATCGGACGCAAAGCGGGCGGGGGTCTCTCGCGTCCGGCGCGCGGAGCTGCACATGCAAGTGGGGCTTCAGTGGCGACGGCTTGTACTGCCAAGAGGATCCGAGCTCGGGTGGGGGAGTCTCGTGCAGTATGCACGCCATCGGTCGCCGCGCCGACGGCGCCGCGGCCGCGCTTGGAGCGCCCGTTTTGCTCGCGCAGCGACATCGCCGACGGAGTGACCGAGCGCACCGCGGTTAGGCACCATTCGTCCGCAAAAAAACCGTTGATCGCGTTGCCATGCGAGGCGGGTTGTGGAATCGATCGACGGTGATGCGTCACGCGGCTTGTCTCTCGTTGCCTCTGATTTTCGTCCTGCAAGGTTGCGACGACTCGGGGACGCCGTCTCCGGACGTCGACGCGAGCGTGATCGCGGCGGACGCGGGCGATGTCCCCACCACGACGGACAGCGGCGTTTCAACGGATGGGGGCGCGGGCTCGATCGCAGACTCCGGCGCCCCGCGTGGGGACAGTGGTCCAGCGCCCGTCGACGGCGGCGCGTCTGGCGCGCCGGGTACCGGTTTCGCGAGCTCGTTTATGCGCTTTGCCGTGCCGCCGAGCGGTCTCGCCGACGGCTTCTTTTCCTCGGCCTACACGCTGGGGGCTCGCGGCTGGCTCGTCGTCGACATCGACGGAGACCGCGTTCCTGACCTCGTGCAGACTTCCGACAGCAACAACGGCAGCGGCTTTGTGTGGAGTGACTTGCAGGGGCCCTATTGGCGCGTGTTCCGCGGCACCGGGTCGGGCTTTGCGCTCACGCCGACGCGCTGGGCCGTTCCTGCGAACGGTCTGAGCGACGGATTCTTTGCGGCGTATTATGGAAACGATACGCGGTATTGGTCGCTCTTCGACCTCGACGGAGACGGCCGCCCCGAGCTCGTGCAAACCGGTGACTCGGCGCGCAGCGGCGGCTTCGTCTGGAAGGACGCGCAGGGCCCTTACTGGAAAGTGTGGCGGAGCTCATCGACCGGTTTTTCCAGCGCTTTCGTCCGCTTCGCCGTGCCCGACAGCGGCCTCACGGACGGCTTCTTTGCGACGAGCTACTGCCTCGAGGCGCGGTGCTGGTCCCTCGTGGACCTCGACGGCGACGCGTACGCGGACCTCGTGCAGACGTCGGACCCGACGAACACGAGCGGCAAGGTCTTCAGCGATCTCTCCGGCGCATACTGGAAGGCGTGGGCTGGAAGCGCGAGCGGTTTCGCGTCGTCGCCGCGTCGCTTTGGTGTCCCTGCGAGCGGCCTCACGGACGGGTTCTTTGCCTCAACGTACCTGAGCGCGGCGCCGGGCGTGCGCTTCTGGACCCTCGCGGACATGGACGGCGACAAGCGCCCGGACCTCGTGCACACGGCGGACCCGACGCGCAGCGGCGGCCAAGTGTGGAGCGACGGGCAAGGGGCGTCTTGGCGCATGTTTTCCAGCGAGTCCTCGGGGTTCTCCTCGACGGCAACACGGGTCGGCGTTCCCGCGAGCGGCCTCAGCGACGGCTTCTTCGCCACCTCGTATTTCTCTGCGCCGTCCGCGGGCGGCGAGCGTTTCTGGATGACGATCGACCTCGACGGCGATCGGCGTCCCGAGCTCGTGCAGTCCGCGGACCCGACGCGCGCCGGCGGCTTCGTGTGGTCCGACGCGCAAGGGGCATACTGGAAAGTGTGGCACATCGGCGGGGCTTCCGCGCCGACGGTCACGCGCTGGAGCGTGCCCCCAAGCAGCCTCAGCGACGGCTTCTTTTCGCCGATCTGGAGCGACAGCCAGAACGGGAGTCGCAGCTGGTTTCTGCGCGACCTCGACGGCGACGGGCGTCAAGATCTCGTTCAAAGCGCCGACCCGACGCGCTCTGGCCTCTACGTCTTCACGGACGCGCAGGGCGCCTACTGGAAGGTCTACCGCGGGCAGTGAGCGTGTCCCCTGTGACGCGCCCGACGGTTGCACTGGAGAGGTGAACGCGCTAGCTTCGCGCGCCCATCAGCACGGCGAAGACAGCCTCTGCGAGCTGCGCCACCGTTGGGTTTCCCGTGACCAGCGTGTCGGGCAGAGGAACTTTTATATCGCTCTCGAGCGCGGTTGCCAGGTTCATGAGCCCGAGCGAATCGGCACCGAGTTCTTCGAGGTGATGCTGGAGCCCCACCTCGGACAATCGCCGGTTCAGCGAAACGGCGACCTTGCCGCGGACGTACTCGGCCATTTGCGCGCGCTGATCGTGGATGGATTGCAGCATCGCCGCGAACGGAACGGCGGGCGCTTCTTTGGGCGCGTTCGACGCTTCGCCTTCCAGCATGGAGTCCCCGACGACCTCGATGTCCTTCGCGAGGATCAACGCGCGGCACGTGGAGCGTTGTACCTTTCCGCTCGACGTTTTCGGAAGTGCTCCTTGGGCAAGCAGCACAAGGCGATCGATTTGAACGTCGCACAGCTCCGACACCCGCGCACGGGCCGCGCGGGCGATTCC
>CAIQDA010000337.1 GCA_903870415.1 uncultured delta proteobacterium | reverse complement strand
TCAGAAGGCATCGGTCCACGGATCGGTGCCTTCTGGCATTTCATGGCTTCCAAGCCGGCGCAAAAACCGCGACGATTCAACGGTGCCATCGTCCATGCGCTTCGACCTCGAGGGATCAAACCCCCTCCGCATCCCCACCGCGTTCCGTTCGAGCCCGCCTCCGACGCCCGACGAGGAGCTTGAGCGCTTCGCGGCGCTGCAGTCGCGCCTGCTCGATCGATGGGAGAAGGTCCGATCTCTCGACGCGGGTCGCCGCTACATCGTCGTCGTGCCGTCACTCTCGCTCGAGGGCATGTCGTATTCGTCGGTTGCGGGCTTCAACCACTACGAGGAGCGCATGCTCTTCACGCTCGCGATGCTTCGGCACGCGCGCGCGCGCATCGTTTACCTGACGAGCCAGCCGCTGCACCCGGCGATGATCGACTACGTCATCGCGCAAATCTCGGGAATTCCCTCGGCACACGTACGCGAACGCGTGTCGTTCCTCACCTGTTACGACGCCACGCCGAAGCCGCTCACGGAGAAGATTCTCGAGCGTCCGCGCCTCATCGAACGCATCCGCCGATCGATCGATCCGGAGCGCGCATACATGATCTGTTTTGCGGCTACACACCGTGAGCGATCGCTCGCTGTGCGCGTGGGCATCCCGCTCTACGGCCTCGATCCCGAGCTCGTGCACCTCGGCACCAAGTCCGGTTCGCGCAAAGCGTTTCGAGCGGCGGGCATTCCGTTTCCTGCTGGCGTTGAGGACGTGCGCAGCGAGCGCGAAGTCGGCGAGTCCATCGCCGACATGTGGGAGGCCGACCCGAAGCTTCGCCGCGTGATGGTGAAGCACGACGACGGCTTCAGCGGAGAGGGCAACGCATGCCTCGATCTCGACCGTCTTGAGAGCGCCTCACCGGGCAACGCAAGTCACTCGGGTCGCGTAGAAGCCGTCATCGGCGCGTTGCCTCACATGCGCTTTTTCGCCAAGCACGAGAACTGGCCGAACTTCCGAAGCCGCATGCAAGCGCTCGGCGGAATCGTCGAAGCGTTCGTCGAGGGCGTCGACAAGAAGAGCCCAAGCGCGCAGCTGCGCATCACGCCGCGCGGCGAGTTGCATGCAATTTCCACGCATGATCAAATCCTCGCGGCCGACGGACAAACGTACCTCGGGTGCCGCTTTCCCGCCGACCCGCAGTACCGCCTTGCGATTCAAGACGACGCGATGAAGGTCGGCGAGGTTCTGGTTTCGAAGGGCGTCATCGGTCGCGCTGCGGTCGACTTCGTCACGTTCCGCAACCCCGACGGCACCTGGGGGCGCTCGGCGATCGAGATCAACCTCCGCATGTCGGGCACGACGCACCCGCTTCGTTTGATGAAGCTCGTCAACGACGGAAAGTACGATCCGAATACGGGTGTATTCCGCACGCGTCGCGGCGAGGAGCGTTGCTACGTCGCGAGCGACAGCCTCATGCGCCCCGAATACAAAGGTCTCGCCGTCGAAGACCTCCTCGACATCGCCGCCGTGCACGGCCTCCACTACCGGCCGTGGACCGACTCCGGCGTCATCTTCCAGCTCACCGGCGCGCTCAGCCAATTCGGCAAAGTCGGAATCACATGCATCGGCGCCACGCAGGTCGAAGCGCAACAGTGGTTCGACGCCACGCAAACCGCACTCGATCGCGAGGTCGGTTTGCCCCCGGGCATGCTCAGCGTGCCTGACGTCACCGACACCTGACGCGACTCCGCCCTCCTGCTGCTCATCAACGGCACGGAGGGCGACAGGGACGCTGTGTCTACGAGCTCTACGCGGCCTACGCGCGCGTGCGTTCGCGGCGACGCGTGAGTTCGTCGTCGAGGCGCTCGTCCCATTCGTCGCGCGGAGACGGGCTGCCTGAAGCACTTGCAACGGCAAGGCGCATTCCCGCAACCGAACGCCGCAGCAACAGGACGGCCATCCCTACGGCCGCCAGCGCGCCCGCTCCAAGCAACAGTCCAACATGCTCGCTCGCCGGAGCCGCACGAACCTTGTCGCCATAACGGTCGACCATCGAAGCTTCGACCGCGTCGACCGACTCGCCGCCACGCAAGCGCATGCGAATCTCTTTGCGGAGTTCGCGCGCCAGGTCGCTCTCGTGCACGTCGAGGGTGCCGTTCCAGCAGCACGGCGCCAGCAAGCGTGTCTCGACGCTCTTCTCGCCTTGAACAAACGCGCCATCGTCCTCGACCGGCGGCGAATCGTGGGCCGCGGCGAGCGATGAGAGCGAGAGCGCAAGGACGAGGACGGCGGAACGAAACTTCACGGCGCTACGAAGAGCGCGAATTCGCACCGCGATCCATCGGGAACGACCACGGGGAAGTACACCCCGACCATCTCTTCAGGCACGGCGATAAGACCGTCGCCGACCTCAAGAAGTTCGGGCGGCACAATCTCAATCTTGTAGCCCTTGATCTGAGCCTTCGCGACGACGTTGCCGAGCACGACGTTCGCGAACTCTTTCACCGTATCGATGAGCACTTCGTCGGGTTCCGGCGTGATGTCGTCGATCTCGAGGACGGACTTCGCAATGGCCACCATGATGTCGCGCGAGACCGAGACGATGAACATCGCGTTGACGCTGCCGAGCATGTTCATCGACACCACAACGTCGTTGCCCTCGAGCGCGTCCACGACTTGCGCGGGCACGGGGCGATGGCGTACGCCCGCCATGCGCGTGAGAAGTTTGTACGTGATGTCGGCGCAGAAGCGACAGAAGTCCGGGTGCGGAACTTCGTCGGGCATCTCGATGTCGTCGGTGATGTACGCCGCCTGATCGAGCTTGAACTCGTTCAGGTAGTGCTCGAGCTTCGAGTGGTCGACCGCACCGATTTCGACGAGCGCCTCGCCGATGTAGAGATGCTGAGACTTCTGCTTCGCGATGATGGCTTCGCGCTGGAAGTTGTTGAGGAAGCCAAGCTTAACGAGCATGTCGCCAAGCGGCAGGTCCTCACGCCTCTGCGCTTTGTGCGCAGTCTCCATCTGACGGTCCGTGAGCAGGCCCATTTGAATGGCCATGTCACCGAACTTCAGGTTTCGCGTCTCTTGTAGCCGAATCGCTTCGAGGATCTGATCGGCGCTTACGGCCCGCTGTTCGACGAGGAACTGGCCGAAAAATTTCACTGCCATGAACCACCCTCCTGCTGACGCGCGCTTGAGCACGACGGGGAAGCGGGCCCCCATGAGCCCTCAAACGAAAGCGCTCCGAAGAGGCGGGGCTTAGACCCCCGCGAGCACCGCACGCAGCGTGGCAAGGACTTGCTCGCCCTCGAAGGGCTTCGCCAAAACGTTCTTGGCGCCAAGCTTGATGACCTCGTTGAACTTGTCGCCCACGCCCGCGAGCGACGAGATCATGACGACCTTCGCGTTCGGGTCCTTGGCGATCATCGCGCGCAGCGTTTGAACGCCGTCCATGATCGGCATCGACATGTCCATGCAGACGATGTCGGGGTTCTCCGTTGCCTTCATTTTGAGGGCTTCGGCGCCGTTCTTCGCGTGACCGACAAATTGCAGATCGCCGCTGCCTTCAATGATTTTTTGAAGCTGGCGCGCGACCGTGATGCTGTCGTCGACGACGAGGACTTTGTGCATGGCGTTCTCTCGAGGGGATCAGTGAACTGTCGCATTGCGACGCGCGATTGGGAAGAGCCGCGCAATCAAAACGACATGACGTTGATGAGATGCTCGACAGAGCACGTGCATCGCACAAGCGGAGAATTTCCATGAGCAAGCGACGCGTTGAAAAGACCGAGATCGAATGGAAGGCCGTCCTCGATCCGATGGAGTTCGCCGTGACCCGCCAGGCGGCGACGGAGCGCGCATTCACGGGGCGTTATTGGGACCACCACGATGACGGCGTGTACCGCTGCACGTGTTGCGGTGATGAGCTTTTTCGCTCGGAATCGAAGTTTGACTCCGGCTGCGGATGGCCTTCCTTTTTCGAGTCCGCGACACCCGAGCACATCGAGGAGCACGTGGACCGCTCGTTCGGAATGGCGCGCACGGAAGTCGTTTGCACCGGGTGCGGAGCGCATCTCGGGCACCTGTTCGACGACGGACCGGCTCCGACGGGCATGCGCTACTGCATCAACTCCGCGTCCATTCGTTTTGAAAAATCATGACTCTTGACGGCGAGCTCCGTGTGGGGCCCGCGAGCGACTTGAGCTCGTTGGCGCTGCGTTAGACGAGTTTGTAGCCGACACCGTACACGGTGAGAATGTGCACGGGCTTGTCGGGGACCCGCTCGACGCGCTTGCGGAGCTTGACCACCACGTTGTCGACCGTGCGGTTCGTGGCGACGTTTTCGAGGCCCCAAACGCGGTGAAGAATGTCGTCTCGCGCGACGGGCTGCCCTTGCTTTTCCACGAGCAAACGCAGCACCTCGACCTCGTAGAAACTCAGCTGTTCCTCGACGCCGTCGCGGCGGCACGTCTGCGCGCCGAAGCTCACGGTGGCCTCGCCCACCACGGTGCTGTCAGGGCTCTGCGGCTGCCACTCGGACCGGCGAACGATGGCGCGCAATCGTGCGATGAGCTCGTTCACGCTGAAGGGCTTCGTGACGTAGTCGTCGGCGCCGGCCTCGAAGCCGCGCAGCTTGTCGACCTCTTGAGAGCGCGCGGTGATCATCAGAATAGGCACGCGGCGGTCGAACGCGCGGAGCAGCGCGCAGACTTGGTAACCGTTCGTATCGGGCAGCATCAAGTCGAGCAAAATGGCGTCGGGCTTTTCGCGCTTCGCAACCTCAACGCCCTCGAGACCGAGGTGTGCAGACACCACGCGAAAGCCCTCGAACTCAAGCGCGTCTCGGATGCCGAGCACGATATGCACCTCGTCGTCGATGACGAGAATCGTTCGCTTCGAAGCAGGCTGCATCGCGCACGAGCGTGCTCGAATTCGTGTCGCTCGCCAAGGGCGTCGTCACTCGTGGCGCGACGGATTCTTCGACGCCAAATAGAAAACGCGCGAGCCTTTCGACCCGCGCGCTCTCACCTGTGAATCCGTTCGCTTAGAGCGACTTCTTCAGGCGATCGATTGAACCCATGAGCTGCTTGAGCGTGCCGTCTTGTCCGCGGATAGCGTCTTCGATGCGGCCAACGGCGGCAATGAGTTGCTCGCTTGATCGAAGCTGGCTGCGCTCGCTCTGGTTGAGCGCGCGAACCATGTTCGAGATGTGCTCGATGACGCCGAGGAGCTGCTTCGAACCGCGGGCTTGCTCCTGCGAAGAGCGTTCCACGTGCGAGGCGATGATGCGCATCTTCTCGGAGCTCTTGAGGATGATGTCCGAGGCGCGCGTCTGCTGCTGCGTCGCGGCGGCAATCTGCTGCATCGTTTCAGCGATGCGGCCGATGGCGTCGGTGACTTGCTTCGAGCCTTTGGCTTGCTCGACGGTGGCGCGGGCAATGGCGCGAACCATGTTCGTCGACTTCTGCGACGACTCGAGGATCTTTTTGAGCGCGCGCTCGGCTTCGTTTGAAACCTCGACACCGCGATCGACGTTGTGGTTGCCGCGCTCGACGGCGGCGATGGCGTTGCGCGACTCGGCCTGGACCGTCTTCACGAGGTCGGTGATCTCGCGGGTGCTGGCACCGGCGCGCTCGGCGAGTTCTTTGATCTCGTCGGCGACGACGGCGAAGCCCTTGCCTTGTTCACCGGCTTGCGCAGCGATGATGGCGGCGTTGAGCGCGAGAAGGTTCGTCTGCTCGGCAACGTCGTCGATGACGTTGATGATCTGACCGATGGCCTCGATGCGCGAACCGAGGTTCGAGATGACGGCCACAGCTTCCTGCGACGACTCCTTGATGCGGTACATCTCGGAGAGCGTCTTAAGGATGGCTTCTGCACCCTTTTCGGCGTCGAGAGCGACTTCCTCGGAGAGGCGTGCGGTCTCGTTCGCGTTCGACTGAACTTGAGCGATCGAGACGTCCATCTCGTTCATGCTGCTCGAAGTCTCTTCGGCCGTTTGCGAGAGCATCTCGACGGAGCGCGCAACCTCTTTGATCGAGGCGTGCATCTCTTCCATCTGCTTGGCGCCGTCTTTGACGGAGCTCGCAAGCTCGATGACGTTCTCGACAACTTCGTCGTTCGTCGCTGCGATTTCGCGGACGGACGAGGTCGACTCGTCGGCGCTGCCCGTGAGCGACTCGACGTGCGAGGCCACTTCCCGAACCGTTGCCGCGAGGTCACGAATGACGCCGGAGGTCTCGTCGACCGCACCAAGCGCCGTCGCCATGTTGTCAGCCAAGCGCTTGCCGGCTTCTTCGACGCTCCACTCGCTCTGGTCGATTTCCGACTTCTTGAGCGCGAGGTCCGTCGCTTCGCGGCGCCGCGCCTCAACGAGGTTGCGCAGCTCGTCGTAGAGACGAATGAGATCGTTTGGAGCTTCTTGCGGCGGGCTCGTTTGTTCGCCCGACCACGCACGCTTGATGGCGTCCGTGAGCACGACGTACATGTTCTTGCGCGCTTGCTCTTCGAGTTCTTCGCGGCGACGAAGATCGACGAAGCGACCGAGCTCGTCGTAGACGCGGGCCACGTCGGTGGGGATGTCGTCGGTGGGGACGACCCGTTCACCGTTCAACGCGCGGCGCACAGCGTCTGCAAGGCCGGCAACGGCTGTTCGCCGCTGAGTGCCGTCTTGCTCGCGGCGCTTTTGAGCGTCAACGAGTCCTGCGACTTCCTCGATGACACGGGCCACTTCGGGGCTCGCATCGGCGGGGGCCATCGGGCGCTCGCCATTCGCCGCGCGGCGAACCGCTTCGACGAGGGGAGCGTTTGATGGGCCTCCACTGGATCCGAGCACGTTCACAATCGCCGCGATGAGCGCGACGGCGAGAGTGTACTGCCCGACCTCCTTGTTGAGGAACATGGGAATAATGCCGACCGCGAGCACGGCCAGGGCGGCGTAGATCTGCTTGACAGAGACAGTCATGGCGAATCGTCCGATACGAGGGCGACGAGAGGAGGGAGACCTCTCCCCAGCCGATACGGCTCGATGGGGGGAAAAGTTTCGTTATTCTCGCTCATGCTGCCACCTCTTTCCGCGGATCCTTGGAAATTTCCTCACGAGGATCGTCCAAAAGCTCTGCACCAATTGCTCCGAGACGGGCACGAACGACCTCACGGGAGGCTTCGCCGCTGTCCATCGTGACGAACCGTCGCCCGAGCTTCCACGCGACAGCGGCCGTTGTACCACTGCCCGCGTACGGATCGATGACAAGGTCACCTTCGTTCGAAAGTCCAGTGATCAGCCTATTGAGAAGCGCCTCGGGCTTCTGCGACGGGTATCCGGTTCGCTCCCTTGCAACGGGCGCGACGACGCCGATGTCCCAGACGTCGCCCATGGGCACGCCCTTCGATTCTTGGTCTTCGCTCATCGAGCGCACGCGCTTGCCGGTCGCGTCCACCACGGCTTTTTGCTTGCGCGTTCCCCACGTGGCCTTCGTGGACGGAGCCAGGTCTTCGTAGAGCGGGTTCCAGCGACCCTCGACCCGCGCGTCCTTGCGATACCGAAGCATGACGTCGTGCACGCGCTGGTAATTGCGGGTCTTCGAGGGCCAGCGCCTGTATCGCCAGATGATCTCGCTCGCGAAGTTTTCTTCCCCGAAAAGCTCGTCCATCAGCACCTTCACATAGTGGCTCGTGCGCGAGTCGACGTGCACCACGACCGACCCGTGCGGAGCGAGCAGCTCGCGAATCCGCGTCAAGCGCGACGCCAACGCCTCGAGCCACGCGGCCCGGTCGGACCAGCGATCGTCGTAGGCGACTGAAACGCCATCGACCGCGAGGCGCCCCTGGGTCTCGAAGACGCGCCCCGTATCGAAGGGCGGGTCGAGGTACGCAAGCGTGACGCTGCCCGAGCCGTCGCGCAGCAGCTCGTCGAGACCCGCCACGTTGTCGCCCTCCAGGAAGGCGCCACGTCCGTCGGCCGTCGCAAAGCGGCGTGGCACCGTGGCGCGGGCCACCGATGGCCCGTCGTGGGGCATGGTCGAGAAGGATTGGGGGCGGTCGGGCCACGTGAGGCGGAGCGGTCGGGAACTCACACCTTCACTGTATTGAGGTGTGCGACATAGTGCGAATTACAGGCGACGTTCGACACGTTGAGCGGCGATTTCCATCGGTTTCCGTTCGTCGGACGGGTGCGCCCCGTTTCGCGCGCTCCGATTCGGCGGTACGGCTCCCGCGTGCGCTTCGTTCCCATTTTCGCGCTGACGATGTCGGCCGCTTGCCTGGCGGGCTGTCGCAAGGAGCGCATCGATCCGGCCCGGGCGGTGCTCACACTCCTCGATGATGTGCACCACGCGGACGAAGATCCCGAGCGCGCTAAACGTGTCGTCGCATCGCTGCCTGCTGCGTCGCGCCACGATCTCGATGAGCGCGCGAAGCGAGCGTCGGTGATACTTGGTCGCCGCGTGGAGGCCGCGGAGCTCGTCGCCGACGCCTTCGTGGTCACGCGCTTTGAGCCCATGCGAACGAAGACCGATGTCCGGGGCGACCACGCGGTCGTTGAGCTCTTCGGAGCCAATGAGGCCGTCGAACACGGGCGCATCACCTGCGTGCGCGAGGGCGACCACTGGGTTGTCGAACTCCCTTTCTCGGAAACGACGCCGCGCGAAACCGCCGACCGACCACGCCACTAAAGCGCGGTCATTCGCAGGACAATCCGCGCCCGCGAGTCAGTGAGTTGCCCGAGCCGGTGGCCCGCCGTAGGGTGAACCGAATGTCTCAGGACTACTACAGCCTGCTGGGAGTCTCGCGCGATACGGACGGCGACGCCATCAAGCGCGCGTACCGCAAGCTCGCGAAGGAACTTCACCCCGATCGCCACCCGGACGACAAGGCCGCCGAAGCGAAATTCAAGTCCGTGAACCGCGCTTTCGACGTTCTCTCGGACGAGAAAAAGCGTGCACTCTACGACGAGTTTGGCGAGGACGGCCTTCGCGAGGGCTTCGACCCTGAACGCGTGCGCGCCTACAAACGCCACAGCGGACGACCGCAAGGCAACGCGGGCGCGGGCGGCCAGAATTTCAACTTCGACGACCTTTTCGGTTCCGGCGTTCACCAAAACTTGAACGACCTTTTCGGCGATCTCTTCGACCGTCAGAAGGCCCCCTCGCGCGTACCGGGCACCGACGCAACAGCGACCATCTCGGTCGACTTCGGCTCGGCGATTCGCGGCACGACCATCGACCTACGATCGCATCCGTCGCGCACCGAGCCCCTCAAGATCCGCATCCCAGCGGGCGTCCGTGACGGCGAGAAACTCACCATTCGCGGCGGCGGCGGACTCTCTCCTGCGGGCGGTCCTCCGGGCACGCTTCACCTCACGATCGAGGTGCAAACGCACAAGCACTTCCGGCGCGAGGGCGATGACCTTCACGTGGACGTTCCCGTCACCGTCGCCGAAGCGTGGAAGGGCGCGAAGATTCGCGTTCCGACCGTGGACGGCTCGGTCCTCCTCACCGTTCCACCGAAGACCGCCGCGGGATCCATCCTGCGTCTTCGCGGAAAAGGCGTCGCGCGCACGAAGAGCGATCCGGGCGACCTCTACGTCCACTTGCGCCTCGTGATGCCTCGTGGCGACGAGGCGACGATCGATCGCTGGGTCGATCAAATGCAGGACGATCCGACGTTCGATCCACGCGCCGACGTCGCGCTCTGAGGGCGCGTCCGTCGTGTGCGGACTCAACGGTAGGCGGTGGTACGGCCTCCGGCCTTGCCGACGTACTTCGCGGCGAAAGCTTGGGTAACGGCAGCCATCGGCGTTCCGCTCCAACGGTCGTGGCGCGGAGCCATGCCGAGCAACGCTTCGAGGGTGGGTGCAATGTCCGCCAGGTGTTCCGCGCCGCCTTCGTCAAGGTAGCCGAGCGCTGGAACCGCTCCGCCCGAGGTGATCAACCACACGCGGCCCGACTCCGGCGCGTCCCACCCGTGGTCGGTAAAACCCGACGAGCGACCATGGTCACACGTCACCACGATGGTTGTCTGTTCGCCGTATTTCCCCATCTGCTTCAGATGCATACGGAGGTCACCCAAGAACTGATCCGCACGTCGAATCGCTTGGATGTAGGACGCGTAGTCTCCCGCGTGCGCGTACTCGTCTGTGTCGCCAAGGCCGACCGCCATCACCCGTGGTCTCACGACATCGAGGTACCGTAGCGCGATGGCCGCGGTGTACGCGTCGGGGCGGTAATCTCCATCGCCTGGTGCAGCCGCGGCCGTGGCGCCTTCGTCGACAAGCCGCGCGGCGACATCGTCCACCCGAACTTTTTCGCGACTGACGCCTCCGGTGCGACCCGCGGACATCGCGATGCGATGCGGAGCCGAGCTGGCGGCGCGCGCCAACGCGTCCCACGACGAGATGACGGCGATGTCTTCATCACGGACCGCGAGGTTGTCGCGGGCTGCGTCGAGGAACGTGCGCATCTTGGTCGCATCGCAACCGTTCGTGCGGCAGCCCACATCGCGCGAGCCCGTGAAGATTTCCAAGTAGCCGGGCAACGAAACATAGTTCGGCCCCGTCGCGGTCATCGCCCGTCCGTGCCCCGGAGCGCCGCTCACGGCACCGGCTCGCGCGAGGGCGTAAAGATTCGGCATGAGCCCCTCGGCGTCCACGACGTCGTCCGCGCGCATCCCCGCCATCGTTGCCATCGCCGGATCGACGCCACCAAAAACGTCCTGCCAACGAACGCCGTCGATGGTCACGAGGACGACGTTCTCCGTGCGACCCACGCGTCCTTCATTCCACGATTCACGCGGGCCATCTTGCGCAAGAACAGGCGAAGGGCGCGGCGCTTTGACGTCCGCGCGCGGAAGCCATCCGCATGCGGAAAGCACGATGAAGAGCGGAGCGAACTTGCCGCGAGAGGCGGCCTTGAGCGTGAGGTCCATCGATCGAAGATGATGACGAACCGGCGTGGCGAAACCCGCTCGCGAGGGGAAACCCTTCGCAACGCCTCGGTGCCTAGGGGAGTCCGTACGTCGCTCGCGCCGGTGTCCTCATGGAGGCGCCTGTGTGAACACCCGCGTTGTCACCGTTCACGCGCGCCGCCGTCACACCGCAAGCGAACCGTGCCTACCCTTTGCGCCCTCGATCGCTCTTCGGCCGGCCACCGCTTGGGCGCGCAGGGGTCACGTGCGTTGCGGCCGCGCGTTTCACCTTCTTTTGGCTGCGATCATACGGATCATAGAGCGTATCCGTTTTTGGGCTGTCTTTCGAACTACCCTCAAGACGTCGGAGCTCATCACGAAGTCGCGCGGCCTTTTCGAAGTCGAGGCTCTCGGCAGCTTCCAGCATGAGCGAGCGCAACGACTCGATGCGTATCGCCGGGTCCTTCTCGTCGTCCGAGGGTCTCTGCGCAGAGATTCGCAAGTGGTCGCCTGCGCCCATCGCGGGGTTCGACCAGTCGATGGTTCTCACGGTGGACGCGGGCACGATGCCATGGGCCTCGTTGTATGCAGTCTGCACTTCCCTGCGACGTGCGGTCTCCCCCATCGCCTCACGCATCGCGGCGGTCACGCGGTCGGCGTAAAGAATGACCCGACCGTTTACGTTACGGGCGGCGCGACCCATCGTCTGAATCAGCGATCGTCGACTGCGCAGGAAGCCCTCTTTGTCCGCGTCGAAGATCGCCACCAGGCTGACCTCGGGGAGGTCGAGACCCTCACGAAGAAGGTTAATTCCCACGAGCACATCAAACTCGCCAAGACGCAGAGCTCGCAGAATCTCGATGCGCTCCAGGGTTTCGACGTCCGAGTGAAGATACCGTATGCGCACACCACGCTCTCGGTAATACTCCGTCAAGTCTTCCGACATACGCTTCGTCAGCGTCGTCACCAGAACTCGTTCGCCGCGCTCCCGCGTGATGCGAATCTCCTCGAGAAGATCATCGACTTGGCCCGCCACAGGCCGCATGAACACCTCCGGGTCGAGGAGCCCGGTGGGCCTCACGAGTTGCTCGACGACAACGCCGTGCGCTTGGGCAACCTCGTAGTCGCCAGGCGTCGCGGAGACGTGAATCACCTGCTTGGCGCGCTCCTTCCACTCCTCGAAACGCAGCGGCCGATTGTCGAGGGCGCTCGGCAGACGAAACCCGTGCTCCACGAGCGTGAGCTTGCGCGCGCGATCGCCGTTGAACATCGCTCCGAGCTGCGGAACGGTCTGATGCGACTCGTCGACGACGATGAGGAAGTCGGATGGAAAGTAGTCGATGAGCGTGGGCGGCGGCTCTCCAGGCGAACGCCCCGAGAAGTGCCGCGAGTAGTTCTCGATGCCGTGGCAGAAGCCCGCTTGTTCGAGCATTTCGAGGTCGAACGAGGTTCGTTGCTCGATGCGCTGACGCTCAAGAACACGACCCTCGCGGCTGTAGAACTGCATGCGTTCGCGAAGCTCGTGGCGAATCGATCCGATGGCGCGAAGCCTGTCGGGCTCCGGCGTGACGTAGTGGGACCCCGGAAAGATCGCGTAGCGATCGAAGGTGCGAAGAACCTTTCCGCGTAGCGGATCGATTTCTCGGATGGCCTCCACCTCGTCACCGAAGAGCTCGATGCGAATCGCTTTCGAATCTTCGTATGCCGGAAATACCTCCACGACGTCGCCGCGCACGCGGAAGGTTCCTCGATGGAAGTCCGTGTCATTTCGCTCGTAACGAATCTCCACGAGGCGTCGCAACAGCTCCTGGCGCGGAAGCTCTTCTCCGACCTGAACGTTCACGACGAGCGAGTGGTACGCCTCCGCAGAACCGATGCCGTAGATGCAGCTCACCGAGGCAACGATGATGACGTCGCGGCGCGAGAGCAGCGAATACGTCGCCGCATGGCGCATGCGATCGATGGCGTCGTTGACGATCGCGTCCTTCTCGATGAACGTGCTCGTCGACGGGACGTAGGCCTCGGGCTGGTAATAGTCGTAGTAGCTGACGAAGTACTCGACCGCGTTGTCCGGAAAGAGCTCCTTGAACTCGCCGTAAAGCTGGGCCGCGAGCGTCTTGTTCGGCGCGAGAATCAGTGCGGGGCGACCGGTGCGCGCGATGACGTTCGCGATGGTGAACGTCTTGCCGCTTCCGGTGATGCCGAGGAGCACTTGGTCCGTGTCGCCTCGCGCGAGACCGGCCACAAGCTCGTCGATGGCTTTCGGCTGATCGGCCATCGGCTCGAAACGCGAGGCAAGGCGAAACGCGGAGGTGCCCTCGCTCACGAGAAGAGACCGTCGAGGGCCCGCGTTCCCGAAAACACGAGGGCGTCGAGTTCGTCTCCGTGGTCGACAAACGCGAAGAAAGGATGGTCCGTCCGCGCGGAAAGCATCGGCCCTTCGCCAAGGAATCCGCACGCCTCCGCACCTTCCGTCGACGCCGACGCCCACAGCTCTTTCGCAGGATGCCCCACGCGGGCTGCGGCCACCCTCTTTCGCGTTCGCAGTCGCTCGTGCGTTTCGAGCGCCCGCATGTCCTCGAACGGATCGCAGACCACGTGGCTATCGATGCCCGTGCAGAGCCGAACGCCGTTTGAGCGGAGCGCTCCGAGGTCCGGCAGCCCGTCGCCCAAGTCACGTTCCGTCGTCGCGCACATGCACACGAAGGCACGATGTTCGCCGAGCAGCACGGCCTCGTGCGGCAAGAGGTGCGTGCCATGAACGACGACGAATCGCTCAGAGAGCGCACCTTCATCGCTTAGAAGTTCGAGCGGGCGCTTGCCTGTTTCCTCGATGCATTCGGCGATCTCACGCGGCTGCTCGGCGACGTGCACGTGAAACGGTAGCGAACGATTGCGCGCGAAGGACACCAGCTCACGCCACGACGCCGGATGAACCGCGCGGGTCGAATGAGGCGCAATGCCGATGCGAACCCGGTCGTCGCCTGCGTAGCTGCCGATCAAGTCGTCGATGGCGCGCAAGCTTTCGTCGAGCGACTTGTCGACAAAACGGTCTTGGCCCGCGACGAGCGATCGCCCATGCCCGGCTCGTTCGTAAACGCTGCGCAGAAGCGAGATTCGCAGCCCGCTGTCGAGCGCCGCACGAATGACCCGATGAGCAAGCTCGTTGCGATCGTCATAGGGAACACCACCACGTGCATGATGCACGTAATGAAATTCGCCGACCGTGCGGACGCCCGCATCGTGAAGCTCACGAAACGCTTCCCTAGCAACCGCCTCGATACGCTCGGGCGTCAGGCCCTCAACGACCGCGTACATGGCCTCGCGCCACGTCCAGAAGTCGTCTTCGGGAACAGGGCCGGGACGCTGCGTTTTCCCGCGCATAGCGCGTTGAAAAGCATGCGAGTGCGCGGTGGTAAACGCGGCAAGCGAGAGGACTTCGGGTCGAGAGTCGAGCGTCATGCGGTGGAACTCCGGCCTCCACGTAGGCGCAAGCGAAGCCCCACCTCAAGACCGAGCGCGAGGGCGAGCACCAACGCGACCCAAGGCGACCTGTCCCGGAGCACGGACTCGGAAGCCACCGGCGCCGCCGAGGAACGAAACTCCGTAGGTCGTCCGAGCACTTCGTCCGGGTCAACGGAAACGCTTCTCACCCGCTCTTTTCCTCGGACTGAGACGCGGTAGGTCCCTCGAAGCGCCAGGTCGACGAAGACGTCGCCGCCCCGATGCTCGATCGGGACCGGACCGTCTGGACCGACCACGCGGGTCTCCGCTGTCACCGGCATATGCTCGCCCGCACGCAGCGCCCCACGCGGCCGTGAACGGCGCGCATGTTCGACAACGCCCGCGAGAAGATCGATGAACCCTGCACGCAATGCCAAGTCGCCGAGGTGCGGGTCGGCCGGCGCGGCAAGGAGCAGCACGCGTCCATCACCGCGCTCCGATTCCGAGGCAAATGGCTGTCCATCGGCGAAGGAAAGCACGGACGCGGACGGCCCACGCGGCGCCATGAAGCGCGCTCGACCACGCAGGCTCGCGGCGAGCTCGGACCCGGGAAGCGTGACGTTGTAGTCGCCGGACTCCCACTGGACAGGACCATCCACGAACGGTTCGAACGAGGCTCCAAGGGCTCCCTGCGCAGAAGCGGGCCCTAGCGCCACGACGAGCGCGAGGCCGGCGTCGACCGCGGACTCCATCGCCATTCGCGTGTCGGCGGACCACGCATTGGCGTTCTCCACCGCAAGCACGTCGACTTCGTCGAGAGCAGCATTTACTGGAATTTGGGCCATCCGAAGCACCTCGGCATCCGGCGCAATGGCCTCGAGTGCACGAAGGAGCGCCGGCGGCGTGCGGTCCTCGTCGTCGACGCCGATCACGCTGTCGACCACGGCGATGCGCATGCGTGCAGCCCCCTCGCTGACCTCGGCGCTGTCGTCTGCCGCGATGGCATCGGAACCGTCGAGCACCACGACACCGCCCGGCGGAACGCCTGCAGCGGCAAGGTGCACGGTGGAGGTTCCCTCACTCAGGTCCGCGTCGACCGCAGCCAGTTCTCGGTCGAGAAGGACCCAGCGCACGCGCCGATGAGCTGCTTTTTGGCACGCAAAGGTCGCGTCGACAGCGCCTGAAGACCCGCGCGCTTCGACGACCGCGCAGTTGTCCTCGACGCTCGACGGAACCTGCTCGACGCGCATGGGCAGCCGCGTCTCCACGACGCCTGCGCCCTTTCCACCGCGCCCATCGGTGGCGAGAACGACCGTGGTCACTCCATGCGAACCATCGCCTGTAAGACCCTCTGCCGCGGCGAAGGCTCCCGCGAAATCGGTTCCACGATCACTCTCCGCGACCGCGTCGATCTCCGCGCGCAGCGCTCGAATGTCCTGCGCAAACCCTCGTATAATGCGCGCAGGCCGCCCGGAGAGCACGAGCGCAACGCGATCGCCCCCGTCGAGGTCGTCGAGGACGCGCACCAGCGACTCCTTCGCGAGGGCAAGTCGACTCGACGCTCCTTCTCTCGCGCGCATCGACGCGCTGTCGTCGAGCACGAGCACAACGCTCGCGTCACCGTCATGCTCGCGCAACGCCAGCCCGTGACCTTGCGTGCGAAGTCCCGCCGCGAGCAGCGCAAGCAACACGATGATGAATACACGCACCGCAAAGAGCACGCGATCGTCGACGCCGCGGGGCACGTCACTCGGCGAGGTGCTTTCCGGCACGAAGCGCAACGGCGCGAAGAAACGCTCCTTCGGCGGACTGCGCCTGAGACGATGGGCCACCCACGGCAACACCACGAAGGCGCCGAGCGCGAGAGCGAGGGCCGTCGCAAAGCCCATGGTCGGAATCCCCCGAGCGCCCTACGCGCCCTGCACACGGCGTGAGAGACTCATGATCGCGTCGAACACCGACGCCACCGCGTCCCCGTCGAGCGAGCGCTCTTCGGCCCAGGCGCGACGCTCCGCAAGCAGGGCATCTTCGCGGCCTCGATCGCGAATCGCCCGACCGATGCGCTCTTTTTCAGCTCCCGCGCGGCGACCAAGCTCGGCACGCTGCGCAAGAAGACCCAGGATTTCCCGGTCGATTTCGTCGATGAGCGTTCGCGTCTCCACAAGCACCGGGGTCACCATGAGCGGCGGCGGCATGCTCATACGTGCTTCGTCCACGTCCCCATCGGCGTCGCGCGTCGCGTTCGCGTGTTCGAGCTGATCGTGCACACGCCCGAGGGCCTCAAGAAGCCGCGTGCGTGAACCCTTCGCATGAGGGTTGTCGAGTTCGATGGTCGCAAAGAGGTGACCGGCGTCGGCGCGAACCGTCTGCACTGTGCGCGCAATGGCCTGAAACGAAGGCGGCGCGTCGGGCGCATCGACTGGGAAGTTTCCTTCGAGAACGCCCTTCGCCACGAAGAATGCGAGCGCGTGCGTGTCGGCCATGCCGCGATCGTGATCGTCGGGATCTCGGCGAACAATTGTGCATCCTACACGCTTAAAAAGTGCCTCGATCGCAAGCTGCGCATCGGGAAACCGCGGCTGAGGGCACACGACAACGCGAAGCGGGCGCTCGGCGCGCGCAAGGCTCACAGGGCCAAAAAGGGGATGCGTCGCGACCCACGGAACGCGGTCGCCAAGCACGTCCGCGAGCGCGCGCCACGGCAGGAGCTTCACGCTCGCCACATCGCAAACGAGGTGGTCCGGCGTGAGAAACGGCGCAAGGGCTTCAAGCACCGGACGCATCGCGAGCGCGGGCGTTGCAAGCACCACGACCTCGGACCATGCCGCAAGTTCGCCGAGCGAGCCCATGCGACGCGAGTCCTCGTCGCGTGCGTGCGGATCGAAGAAGCGAACGACAAGGCCCTCTTCCTCGAGCAGCTCCGCGAAAGCTCGACCGAACTTTCCAAAACCAACAAAACCAATGCGCGTGG
>CAIQDA010000336.1 GCA_903870415.1 uncultured delta proteobacterium | reverse complement strand
CGACGAGGCCGGGCGTCTCCTCGACCCCAACGCCCGCGCGTGCCTCGAGAGCCCCGAGCGCATGGCCGCACGCTTCGCCGACGAGCCCGCCTGGGTCGCGCGAACCATGGAAATCGCCTCGGCATGCCGCTTCTCGATGGGCGAGCTTCGTTACGATTTTCCAAGCCATGTGGACGAGCCTGCGCACCCGGGCGAGACCCCCAACGAGGCCCTGCGCCGCCTCACCTACGAGGGCGCGCGCGACCGCTGGGGCACCGTGCCTGCCTCCGTCGAGACGCAGATCGAGAAAGAGCTCGCGGTCATCGCGGCCATCGACGTGGCGCCGTACTTCTTGAGCGTGCAGACCCTCGTGCGCATGGCGCGGCGTCGCGACATCCTCTGCCAAGGGCGCGGAAGTGCAGCAAACAGCGCGGTTTGCTACTGCTTGGGCGTCACCGCCGTGGACCCCTCGCGCTCGAACTTGCTCTTCGAGCGCTTTCTCTCGGTGGAGCGCGCGGAGCCGCCGGACATCGACGTGGACTTCGAGCACGAGCGTCGCGAGGAGCTCATTCAAGACATCTACGCGCTCTACGGCCGTGACCGCGCGGCCATGGTCTCCGAGGTCGTCACCTACCGGGGGCGCTCGGCGCTGCGCGAGGTAGCCAAGGTCTTTGGGCTCTCGGCGGAGGAGCAGGGGCGCTTGGCCCGCATGCGCGATCTCTGGGGCGGCGGCGAAATCACTGGCGATGACCTGCGCGCGCGCGGTTTCGACCCGGAGAGTGAGCGGCTTCAGCGCATCCTCGAACTCGCCATCGCCCTCGAGGACGCCCCGAGGCACCTGTCGATTCACGTCGGCGGCTTCGTGCTCTCGGCGACGCCCCTCGTGCAGATTGCACCCATCGAGCCGGCCACGATGAAGGGCCGCACGATCATCCCCTGGGACAAAGACGACCTCGACGCCTTGGGCTTCTTCAAGGTCGACGTGCTCGCGCTCGGTATGCTGACGGCGATCCGAAAAGCCCTGCAAATGGCAGCGCAAGACGACGTTCGGCTTCAGGCTCCCACGGCCATCGACCAGCTCGCGCGCATCCCGGCCGAGTGCCCAGAGGTCTACGAGTCGATCCAGCGAGCCGACACGGTGGGCATCTTTCAAATCGAGTCGCGCGCGCAGATGGCCATGCTGCCGCGCCTCAAGCCCGAGCGCTTCTACGACCTCGTGGTGGAGGTCGCCATCGTGCGGCCTGGGCCGATTCAGGGCGGCATGGTGCACCCGTACCTGCGCCGTCGCCGCGGCGAGGAGCCCATCACGCTGCCGCACCCGTGCCTCGCGGGCATTCTCGAGCGCACCTTGGGCGTGCCGCTCTTTCAAGAGCAGGTCATGCAGATCGCCATTGTCGGTGCAGGATACACGGGTGGTGAGGCCGACCAGCTCCGTCGCGACATGGCCGCGTGGCGCCGAAACGGCAAGCTCATGCAGCATCGCGAGAAGCTCCTCGCAGGCTTTCGCGCGCGCGGCATCGCCGACGAGTTTGGCGAGCGTTTGTTCGCGCAGATTCAGGGTTTCGGCGAGTACGGCTTTCCCGAGTCCCACGCGGCGAGCTTTGCGCTCCTCGTCTACGCGAGCTCCTGGCTCAAGGTGCATCACCCGGCGGCCTTCGCGGCGGCGCTCATCAACTCGCAACCGATGGGCTTCTACTCGCCGCACACCATCCTCGCCGATGCGGCGCGCCATGGAGTGGGGCAGAGGCCTATCGACGTGAACGAGAGTGATTGGGATCTCACCCTGGTGCGGGCTGCTCGGGACGGCGGGACCGGCGTTGCGGTTCCCGTCGCCGGTTCCTCACGTACCTTGAGTACGCTCCGGACCAGCGACACCCGCGCCTTGGTCGCGCCGCCCTCGCAACGCCCGCACGAGCCCGCGGCTGCTCGGGACGGCGGGACCGGCGTTGCTTACCGCGGCGATGACGACGGCGGCGATGCCTACGCTGCCATGAGGAAAAAGCCAGCTCCGGAGCTTCGGCTTGGCTTTCGCCTCATCGCGGGCTTTCAGGAGGCCGTGGCCGAGCGCCTCGTGCGGGCGAGGGGAGGGCGGCCTTTCGTATCGGTGCAAGATGCACGCGATCGCGCGCTTCTGACCAAGCGGGACCTGACGCTCTTGGCGGAGGCGGGCGCGTTCGACCGGCTGGCGGGGCATCGGCGGCAGGCGCTGTGGGAGGCGCGCGAGCCGGATGCGGGGCCGCTCTTTCGCCAGGTCGTCTCCGAGGCACGCGTGACCGAGTGGCTCGCACCGGCGTCAAAAAGCGAGCAATTGCTCTTGGATTTCGCACGCACGGGCACGAGCACGCAAGCGCATCCGATGTCGCTCCTGCGGTCGAGTTTGCCGCCGCATACGCTCGATTCGAGAGAGCTCGATCGCGAGCGGCATGGTTCACGCGTGCAGGTTGCAGGTATCGTCATCTGCCGCCAGCGCCCGATGACGGCGAGTGGCGTCACGTTCATCACGCTCGAGGACGAGCACGGGTTCATCAACTTGGTCTTGTGGAAGACCGTTGCCGAGCGTGACGCCCGCGCGGTTACGGGCGCGATTGCTCTCTTCATCGAGGGAAAAGTCGAGCGAGACGGCGCGGTGCTCTACGT
>CAIQDA010000335.1 GCA_903870415.1 uncultured delta proteobacterium | reverse complement strand
CTGCATTTGCTCCAAGTGGAGCTCCTTCGCCGCCATCGCGTTCGCCCCGAGCCGGCTCTCGTGGACGCGCTCCTCGTGACCATTCACGGCATCGCGGCGGGCGTTCGCAACACGGGCTGACCTTCCCGCTCCGCCACCGCGTCCTCGACCCGCCACGACTCCACCCGCGCCGCGGACGCGGCGACGCGCTCGGGACACGCACGGACGTTGAGTCGTCGACCGAGACGGGGCTTTCACGTTTCGCGGTCGCACTCCGTGACCCGCTCGGCTATCGACCCAAAGCCTATGGCCGACGCGACCCCTTCGACCGCTGATTCGCTTGATGAATTGCTCGATCTCGCCCTTGATCGGAACGAGTACAACTTCGCGCATGCACCCTCGGTTCTTCGCACGGTGCGCGAGTCGTTTCCGCATGGCCTCTCGCGCTACGCCAAGGCGAGCCTTGCCGCGTTCGCCGCGCGGCTGTCGGACGGCACCGGCGTTCCCATCGAGTTTCTCAAGCTCACGCACGGCGGTGAAGACGCGCTTTTGAAGGCGCTCCTGCTCTTGCGCCCGCGGTTCTCGCGCCTCGTGATGCCTGAACTCTCGTGGCACAGCTACCGCGAGATGGCGGAGCCGCTCGGTTACCGCATCGAGGAAACAGCCGTACGAGAGCAGCCCGACGGCTTCGTGACCGACCTGCGCGTTCTCGACGACGCCCTGTCACAAGGCGACCCGGCCATCGTCATCCTCGGCCTGCCGAACAACCCGACCGGGCACGCGATCGAGATCGTCGCCCTCGACTCGCTCATCGACAGGCACCCGCGCCATCGCTTCATTCTCGACGGCGTCTACAACGCGCTTTCGAACCCGTACGTGCGTCTTGTCGAGTCGTACCCGCAAGCGCTCTACGTCGGAAGTTTTAGTAAGTTTTACGGACTACCGGGTATGCGTATTGGCTTTCTCGCGGGTGAGGAAACCCGGGCCATCATGTTCTCATTGGGCCTTTCGCCGGTCGGCATGCGCGCCTGCGCCGCGGCGCTCAATGAACACGAGTTTTACGAAACGAACCGTCACGCCGCGCTCGAACTCGCCGACTCGCTCGTCGCTTCGTCAACGGACGACGCGCGTTTCTTCCCGACGCAGGCCGCGTTCATTCTCATGAAGCCGGCGCAGCGTTTTGGAGACGCGGACTACGATCGCGCCGAACGCGTGACCGGCGTCAAGCCACGCTACCTTCGGCTGCGCGGAGAAAAGTACCTGCGCTGGACCCTCGGCGACGAACGCTCCGGAGCCGCGATTCGTGCCTTCGTGGCGCAGCTCACCGCGTAACGCGGCCGAGCCCACGAACGCAAATCGGTCAGCGTTTCTTCACGGCGCGAGCCGCTCGAGGCTGCTGCCCGTACGACGCGAATTTCGTCACGACGCGGTCCATCTCCGCTCGCGGAAGAGCCGGTGCGTTGCCGATGGTGCGCGCAAGAAACTGAAGCTCCGCGACGCCTTCGACCTCGTGGGCGATGCGAAGTGCATCCTGCACGGAACTGCCCACCGCAACGAGGCCATGGTGCGCCATGAGGCACGCGTAACGACCGGTCAGCGCCTTCACCACATGGCGTGAAAGGTCCTTCGTTCCAAACGTCGCGTAGCGCGCCACGCGCACGTCATGCCCCCCGGCAACGGCGATCATGTAGTGGACGGCCTCGAGAGGAATTCCAGCGATTGCGAACGCGGTCGCGTAGGGCGGATGCGCGTGAACAATGCCCTGCACGTCGGGACGAGCACGGTAGATGTCCGCGTGAATGCGCCACTCGCTCGACGGCGCGAGGCTCCCGGCCACAACCTGTCCATCAAGGTCGAGCTCGACGAGTTGCCGCGCAAGAAGCCCCTCGTACGGCACCCCCGTCGGCGTCACGAGAAAGCCTCGACGCGTTCGCGCGCTCACGTTGCCGCTCTTGCCGCGCGACAAACGCATCGGGTCGAGGAGCTTCGCAACACGCACGATTTCCGCCCTCGGAGACGCCTTAGCCATGCAAACGCTCCGCGGCGTTGCGCTTGAATTCGGCCTCGAGACCCGCCGCATCGAATACGCCGCGCTCGGTGACGAACGCGGACACGAGCTCCGCGGGGGTCACGTCGAAGGCCGGGTTTCGCACGCCTTGCTCCGGCGGAAGCAACGTCACCGAAGCGCGTGCACCAGCCCCGTCGAGCCCGTGCACGAGACGCACTTCGTCGCCGCTGCGATCTTCGATCGGAATGTCGCGAACGCCATCGACGAGACACTGATCGTACGTTGACCAGGGCATGGCCACGTAAAATGGCACGTCATGAGCTTTGGCGGCGAGCGCCTTCAAGTAGGTTCCGATCTTGTTGCATGCATCGCCGCGCCGCGTGACCCGGTCACAACCCACGATGCACACGTCCACGTCGCCACGCTGCATAAGGTGGCCGCCGGCGTTGTCCGCGACGAAGGTGCAAGGAACGCCATGAGCCCGGAGCTCGAACGCCGTGAGCAAGCCTTGGTTCCTCGGTCGCGTTTCGTCGACCCAAACGTGCACGGGAATGCCCGCATCGTGGGCCATGTAGATGGGCGCGAGGGCCGTGCCCCAGTCGACGGTTGCAAGCCAACCGGCGTTGCAATGCGTGAGCACGTTAAGCGCCGCACCCTGCTTTTTCTCGCGCCAAATGCGTTCGAGCACGGCAAGACCATATCGCCCAATGGCTTCGCACGCGGCGGCGTCGTCTTTCGCAATCACGCGCGCAACATGTCGGGCCGCCAAAGCACGCTCGCCGATAGGTGCATGCTGCACTGATATGCGCACGACCTTCAGTGCCCATGCAAGATTCACCGCCGTGGGCCGCGTCTCCACGAGGCGCTCGAACGCGGCACGCAAGTTCTCGTCCGAAGCGTCGTGCTCAAGAGCGAACACAAGACCGTAGGCGGCAACCACGCCAATGAGCGGGGCGCCACGCACCTCCATCGAGCGAATCGCTCGCGCGCACTCCGCCTCCGTCGCTAGGGAAATCTCAGCAATTTCGAACGGAAGTTTCGTTTGATCGAATACGCGCACGGCCCCCGAGTCAAGCTCCTCGATGGACCGACGCCACGCCCCTTGAATCCGCATCAGTGACCCTCGAAGTCGATGAGCGAGAAGGTCTTCACGCCGGAAGCCTCGACGCGTTTCGCTCCTCCGAGTTCGGGCAAGTCGACGAGAAAGCACGCTTCGACGACGGTCGCGCCCGAGCGACGCACGAGGTCGATCGCGGCGAGGGCTGTGCCTCCGGTGGCGATGAGGTCGTCGGCCACGAGCACCGTGTCGGACGCGTCGAGGGCGTCTTGGTGAATCTCAAGGCGGTCGGTCCCGTACTCAAGCGCGTAGTCGACGCCAAAACATGCCGCAGGCAATTTTCCAGGCTTTCGCACCGGGACAAACCCCGCGCCGAGCTGATGCGCGAGCGCTGCGCCGAAGACGAATCCGCGAGCTTCGATGCCAACGACCTTCGTGATGCGCGCGCCCAAGTAACGCTGAACGAGCAAGTCGATGGTGATGCGAAAGCCGCGCGGGTCTTTGATGACCGTCGTGACGTCGCGAAACAGAATGCCGGGCTTCGGGTGATCGGGAATGGAACGAACGAGGGACGCGAGAAAGGCCCGCGGCGACGTCAGGGGATCGACACTCATGGTCTCAGGCTTTCGTGAGAACGCGGCCCGCGACCGCAGAAAGTTTCGCAACAAGCTCGGGGTCGCGCGCCTCGGGCGAGGTCATGATCGCGTACTCGAGCGCACGATCGCAGCCCTTTTCGCAGGCTTCTGGACGCTGCGCGAGCGCCGGGACAACCGCACGCACAAGGCCTCGAGCCTTATCGGCATTGGCCATGAGCACACGCACCACGTCGTCGACGGT
>CAIQDA010000334.1 GCA_903870415.1 uncultured delta proteobacterium | reverse complement strand
GTGCATGCATCGCTGGACTTCCGCCCACGAGGCCTTCGAGCCCGCCGCCCTCGCGCTCACGCAGTTGTTGGCGCAGACGGCCGTTCTCGCGTTCGAGCTCGCGTCGATCGATGACGCGCTTGAGGATGTGCGAAAGCGCGTCGATATCCACGGGTTTCGTGACGTAGTCGTCCGCGCCAGCTCGCATGGCCTGCACCGCCGACTGCACATCACCGAACGCCGTCGCGACGATGACCGGGAGCATGGGATCGAGTTCGCGGAGCTCGCCGATGAGGTCGATGCCCGACATGCCAGGCATGCGCAGGTCGGTGATCACCGCGTCGAACGTTTGTTGACGTGCGTGCTCAAGCGCCTGGTGGCCATCGGCCGCGCTGACGACGGTGTAACTTTCGCCGCCGAGAATGCGCTCGAGGCCGGAGCGCGCGGCCGGTTCGTCGTCAACGACCAAAATACGGCGGGTGCTTGGAATGTTGCTCATGGTGAGGGTGCGGTCCTTGTGAAACGTGGGGAAGATCAGCTCTCGCCGAGCGGGAGTGGAAGACGGGTTGCGAAGACGGTTCGGCCGGGGATGCTGTTCACCTCGACGGTGCCCCCGTGGTCTTGTGCGATGCGGTGAACGATGGAGAGGCCGAGACCTGTGCCGCCGGACTTCGTCGTGAAGAACGCGTCGAAAATGGGCGCGTCCGAGTTCGAGAGTCCGGGGCCGTTGTCCTCGACCTCGAGGAGCGCGTGGCGTGGGGTGCGGCGTAGGCGCAGCGTGACGAGCGCGTTCGACGTCTCGGAAAGGGCCTCCACTGCGTTTGTGGCGAGGTTGAGGACGAGCTGCTCGAGCTGGTCTGCGTCGCCGTCGACCACGAGTTCGTCGACTGGAAGGTCTGCGACGACCAATACGCCGTCGCGGCGCTGAAGGAGCCGTTCGACCCGTCGCACCACTTCGGAGAGCGACACACGCTTGGTCTCGAACGGTCGTGGACGTGCAAACTGCAAGAAGTCGGTCACGAGCTTCGACAGTCGCTGAATCTCGTCGCCAACGACGGAGACCGCACCGAGAATATCCGCGTCGGCGTGCTGCTTCACGAGCTCGCGACGGAGGTACGCGAGGTGCAAATGCGCGCCGTTGAGCGGGTTTCGAATTTCGTGAGCGAGCCCCGCCGCGAGGGTTCCAACCGCTGCGAGTTTTTCCGCGCGCGCGCTCTTCTCGGCGAGCTGACGCGCCTCGGTCACGTCTTGGGCCATGATGATGGTCGCGAGGCCGGAGGCCAATCCCGTGGAGACGGAGGCCGCGAGCCAGCGCCGCCGCTTCGATCGAATGCGGATCTCGAAGTTGCTCCGCCGCACGTCGTCGGGTCCCTCGAGAGCAGCGTTGAGCAACTTCGAAAGGCGCGGGTGCTCATCCTCGTCGACGAAGAATGAAAGGAAGGCTTTGCCTTCGACATCTTCACGCACGTAACCGGTCGTGCGCTCCGCTTCCGCGTTGAACAGGCGCACGAGGCCGTCCCCGTCGAGGCCGATGACGATCATTCCCGCGAGCTCGACAGCCTGTTGGTAATGCCGCTCGGAGAGCTCGAGGCTGCGCGTTAACTCCGCTTGTTCGTTTTCGGCTTGGCTTCGTACGCTGCGTGTAAAGTTGACGCAATACGACTCGATCATCGTGGCTAGCTCGAGGTCGAGCACTTGATGAATCGCAGCGAACAGCCGATCGTCTTTTCCGTGAGTCTCCTCCGCGATGAGTGTGAGCCCGACGCGGAGCAGGTTCATCGCCGAACAAACGAAACGGGGCGGCACGCCAACGCGAACATGAACCTGCCCGATGGCCACCGACTGCGCGATGTACGCGGCGTCCCACGGTCCACTGAGGATTCGCGTCAGCCACGCGAGCATCGAACGTTGGAGACGCACGATTTGCGCCTCGTCTGCAAAAACAGCGTGCGCGTCTTCGTGTTCGCGAATACGGTCGTAGAACTCGATCGCAAGGCGCGGGAAGTGTGGTTCTGCAGCGGGAAGAAACGCACGGAGGATCGATTCCGACCCCTGGTCGAACCGTACGTATTGTCGTAATTCCTCGAAAACCTGAACCTTGGGCATGGCAGTAACGAACCCGCACGCAAGGAGTGCGCCAACCCTGGAGCTGTAGCCTATTTTTGCTTATCGACCAGCTGAAGTGGTTTCGTGGTTTCGCCAAGGCCTGTTCCTCCGATATCGTCCACCGAGCCTTCCCGGCATCCCCCAATCGAGGAACCTTGCGACCGCGCGCCAATGTGAAGCCCAAGCTTATCGCCGTCGACCTCGACGGAACGCTGCTCGCAGCCACCGGTTCTCCGCACCCGATCGATGCGCGAGCGCTTCGCGCGGCGGCGTTGGCCGGAGTCCACACCGCGATCATCACGGGTCGCCTTTACGCAGGCACGCGCCACGCCGCCGAGGTCTGCAACATCCGCGGTCCCGTTGGCGTCGTCGACGGAAGCCAAGTTGTCAGCACGGTCGATCACCGAACGGTCCTTCAGTTTGCGATTGTCGGTGCGGACGCGATCAAGCTTCGCGACGCGCTCGTGCGCAACGGTCCCTCGGCTTTCGTGTTCGCGCGCGACGCCGTCATCCACGACGAAGGTGGCGGTCCGTTCCTTCGCTACGTGACCTCATGGTCGAGTGAGCTGCGCGTGACGCCGTCCATGGCCGAAGACCCGGTATGGGTTCAGCCCGACGGAATCACCGCGGTCGTGTCGATTGGCCGTGCCGACCAGGTTGCGCAGGCGGCTCGTGAGATTCTCGCGGCCATCGGTCCAACCGTGCAGGTCGCGGTGTTTCCGCTTCGCCGCCTTGACGGCCATTGGGGCATGATCGTCCGCTCGACGATCGGCACCAAGGGCATGGCGCTCAAGTTCCTTGCGCAACACTACGGATGCACCGTTGACGAGTGCGTTGTCGTCGGCGACTGGCTCAACGACATTCCGATGTTCACGGTCGCGGGTTACGCCTTCGCGATGGGCCAAGCGCCTGATGAAGTGCGCAACATGGCGACCGACATTCTTCCAGAGAACTCGGCGACCGGCGGCGGCATTGCACGCATCGTTCGCGAGCTGTTCGGCATCACCGGATTCTGATCACGCGTCTGGGTTTTGCGACGGCGATGGGTCTACGGGCTCATCGCTTTTTTTTGGCTTGCGTCCGGCACCACGGCGAAGCGAGGCCAGATCAAAAGCAAAAAGGCCGACCCTTTCGAGTCGACCTTCACTTGCTTGACGTCTTGGCTTTCGCCGCGAATCAGGCCTGTGCTGAGACGGGTGCTGCGACGACGGGAGCGGCCGGATAAACCGAGACCTTCTTCGTCGACTTGGTCCGCCACTCGAACTTCACCACGCCGTCAACGAGGGCGAAGAGCGTGAAATCGCTCCCGGTGCCTACGTTGTTGCCCGCGTGGATCGTCGAACCGACCTGGCGGATGATGATGTTCCCTGCACGGACGACCTGGCCGCCGTACACTTTGACGCCGCGACGCTGCGAGCTCGACGTGCGTCCGTTGCGGGTAGAACCTGCGCCTTTTTTATGAGCCATGGCTTTCTCCTCGTGATTTCAGAGCGCCGGGCCTCAGGCCTGGATCGCCTCGATACGGACGGCGGTGTACGACTGACGATGACCGCTCTTGCGGCGGTAGTTCTTTCGGCGGCGGAACTTGAAGATGGTGATCTTCGGTCCGCGCTCTTGGGCGACGACCTTGCCGACGACTTTCGCGCCGACGACGGTGGGCAGGCCGATCTTGAGGTCAGAGCCTTCACCGGCGACGAGGAGAACCTCGCTGAACTCGACCGTTGCGCCCGCCTCGACCGGAAGCTTCTCGACGCGAAGCGTCTCGCCTAGCTTCACGCGGTACTGCTTCCCGCCAGTCTTGATGATTGCGAACATCATTCCCTCTTTCTTGGACTCCGCGAACGATGCCTCGGCGGGTTTCGCGCGAGGCTCGGGCACGGGGGGTGCGGCCAACAGCCGCGGACGGACCCGCTTAGTCAATTCGCGCGCAGGGTCAAGTGAAACACGCAATCTCGCTGCGCAAAAGCTGTGCTGGTGAGGCGGGCTCGGGTTCGCTATCGCTCTGCGTCATGCCGACCTTCGCTGCCCGCGGGGCATACACGGCCCTCGTGACCCCGTTTCTCGCTTCTGACGACGCCCCAATCGATTGGGGGGCCTTCGAAAAGCTCGTCGAGGCGCAAGTCGCCGCCCGCGTCGGAGGGGTTGTTCCTTGCGGCACCACGGGGGAGAGTCCGACGCTCGCCGACGATGAGCAGGCGGAGCTCGTCAAACGCACGGTGGCACTCGTCGCCGGTCGCGCCGAGGTTGTTGCGGGTTGCGGCGGTGCGAGCACGTCGAAAGCCTCGGCCCTTGCGGCGAAGGCGGAGGCTGCGGGTGCCGACGCGATCATGGTCGTCGTGCCTTATTACAACCGGCCGTCACAAGAGGGCTTGGTGCAACACTTCGTGCAGATTGCACGGAGTACCGCGCTTCCGGTTGTCGTCTACAACATCCCAGGTCGCAGCGCCGTTGACCTCGGCATTGAGTCTCTCTCTCGTATTGTCGACGCTTGCCCCAACGTGGTCGCGGTCAAAGAGGCGACGGGGAATGTGCTTCGTGCGATGGAAATAGGCAGGCGATTCGGTTCGCGCCTGTCAGTGCTTTCTGGCGATGACGCGCTCACGCTTCCGATGCTTGCGGTCGGCGCGACGGGTGTCATCAGCGTTGCATCGAACGTGCGTCCGCGAGCGGTTGCACGAGTCATTGAACTCTGGAACGAAGGACGCGCCGCGGACGCGCTCACGCTTCATCGGCGTCTGATGCCCGTTTACGAGGCGATGTTCTGCGAGGCGAATCCCGGACCCGCAAAATGTGTCCTCGCGAACGCGGGCATGATGTCGAACGAGCTTCGGTTGCCGATGACGCCGGTGAGCGAGGCGTCGGCGGTCAGTATTGCGGCTGCGATTGCTGCGTTTGATGCTGCGGGAAGCCTTCCGTGAGCGCGCGCATCGTCCTCTGGGGCGCGTCCGGTCGCATGGGCCGCGCGCTGCAGCATGTGGTCGATGAAGATGCACTCTGCATATTGTCAGGGGCGGTCGCGCATGAGGTCGTGTCGACCGTCGTCGGTCCGCGGCACAACGTTGCATCAACGTCGTTGGGCCTTGCTGGTGGCGTCGCGTTCGATGCGCTCATTGACTTCACGCGCCCCGACGCGTTTCTCAATGCGCTCGCCGCCGCGGTTTCAGCGAAGGCCGCATTCGTCAGCGGAACGACGGGACTCGACGACGAAGGGTTTCGTGCGCTTGACGCGGCGGCACGGGAAATCCCAGTGCTTTGGGAGCCGAACATGTCCGTCGGCGTGCTCGTGCTCGCGCGCCTCGTGGAGCAGGCGGTCAAGGCCATGGGCGAAGGCTTCGACGTGGAGATTGTGGAGACGCACCACCGCCGCAAGGTCGATGCTCCGAGTGGCACCGCGCTTCGTCTTGGCGAGGCGGCCTCACGCGCGCGCCCGGAGCTCGCGCCAGTAAATGGTCGCAGCGGCAATGCGGGCGAACGACGGACAGGCGAGCTTGGGTACCATGCGGTCCGCGGCGGAGACGTTGTTGGGGACCACACGGTGCACCTTCTCGGCCTCGGCGAGCGTCTCGAACTCACGCACCGTGCAACGGATCGCAGCGTATTTGCTCGTGGAGCGCTCCGCGCGGCGAAGGCGCTTTTGGGAAAGCCTGCGGGGCGATACCGACTCGCAGACATCGTCTGACGCGAACGAGCCGACGTATTCTACAAGACGTAGACCGTACGTGCAGCGTCAGCCTTTAACGCTGCCTGCGGTGAGTCCTGAGACGAGACTCCGCTGGGCCACGTAGAAGAGCGCGACCACGGGCACCGACACGATCAACGCGCCCGCGGCGAAGACGCCCCAATGGGCCGCGTGCTCACCAACCACACGCTGCAGAACAACGGGAAGGGTGAACGCGGACTCGCGGGAAAGCAGCGTTGCCGCCAGGATAAACTCGTTCCAAGCGCTCATGAAGGCGAAGAGAAACGTGACCGCGATGGCCGGGCGCGCGGCGGGAATCACGATGGTGAGGAACGTTCGCACGCGCGAAGCTCCGTCGACCCATGCGGCCTCTTCAAGCTCGATTGGAATGCCCTCGAAAGCGCCCTTCAATTGCAGCAGCGCGAACGGGATCGCCGTCGTCGCATAGACGAGGACGAGCCCTGAGCGCGAATCGAGAAGGCCGAGCTTGTCGAGGATGACGTAGAGCGGAACGGCGCTGGCGACGCCGGGAAACATTTGCGTCCAGAGCATCGCGCGAAGCCCTGGTTGCGCTCCGAAAAAGCGAAAGCGCGCGAGGGCGTAAGCCGCTGGAAGCGCTAGGAAAATAGCCACCGTCGCCGTCGCTCCCGACACGATGAGCGAGTTGGCGAGTTGCGTCCAGAAGTGCGGGTTACCCGACACGACGGCCTTTGCGTTTGCGAGCGAAGGGCTGTCCGGTAGGGGCCACAACGCGGGCTCGCTCGCCATGCCCGCAGGCGAGATCGCAAGTCCAAGAACCCAGAGAAGCGGGTAAAGTGCAAACATCGTCGCAACGATGGCGACGGCGTGCGCGGCGAACGATTCGAGCGCCTTCACGACTCGGCCTTCTTGCCAAACGCGTCGAGTGCGCGCGTGCCAGCCACGAGCAGGAGAAAGACGAGTACGGCATAGGCTGCGCCGTAGCCCACCTGTGCATCGCGCGTGAATGCCCAGCGATATGCCTCGGAAACGAGAATGTCCGTGGCCCCGTCGGGCTCGCCGCCGGAGACGAGAAACACGACGTTGAACATGTTGAACGTCCACACGGTGCCGAGAATCACGCTCGGCAGAAGAGCCGGGAGCAAGAGCGGCGCGATGACGTAGCGGAAGCGTTGCCACCGGGTCGCTCCGTCGATGGACGCCGCCTCGAGCACCTCTTGCGGAAGGCCCGTAATGGCACCGAGCGTCACGACCATGAAGAACGGAAAGCCGAGCCACACGTTCGTTGCAACGTTCGCGGCGAAGGCCGTTGAGAAGCGAGCGAACCAGGCAACGGGCTCTCCTCCCAGGTACGTGAGGAGTGCATTGATAGCACCGAACTGCCTGTGAAACATGCCCTTCCATGCGAGGGCGCTTACGTACGAGGGCACGGCCCACGGAAGTACGAGCAAGACCCGGTAGACGGTCTTGAGGCGCATCAACGGCCGTGAAAGCACGAGGCCAAGGGCGACGCCGATGGTGACGTGCAAGGCGACGTTGACCGCGGTCCACAGGAGCGTGACGAGGAGCGTGCGCCAGAATGACCCGAGCCCCAAGAGCTCGCCACCGCGCGCCGTGAGGATCGAAACGTAGTTGGCAAAGCCCACGAACGTGGGTGCGGAGCGGGTTCCGGCGAAGAGCGACGTCGCCGCTCCGACGATGAGGGGCCCGCCCACGAGAAGCAGCAAAATAACAGCCGCATGCGTGACCCACAGGTACGCAGGGAGCGAGCGTTTCAGGGCGAGGCCCCATGCCTCGGCGCGGGCACGCCGATACGTGAGGATGGCCCCGGTGAGGCTCAGGAGACCGAGCGCGAGGAACCACGGCGCGGTCGAGGCCGGCGGCGCTTGAGGGCGCGTCACATCTCGAAAACGTCGCTCCGCCATCGCGACGGCGTTCTCGGGCGTCAGGTCCCCGCGCAGTGTGGCCTTGAGCGCGGCCCCAATCGGTTCCCACGTCGCGCGCATGCGGACCGAGCTCGGCATCCCGATGGCCTCCTTCGCCGCGCGCTGAAACGCTTGCAGCGAGGCCAGTTGCGCCAGTTCGGGACGAGCGGAGAGGGAGCTTCGCGGAACGACCTGATGGCCATCACGCGCACGGACGACCGCGCCTTCGTCAAACGCGATCGCTCGCGCGAGCGCCACCGTCGACGCCTTCGCACCTCGGTGGGCGGAGAAAAAAAGCGCCTCGACGGTGACGAACGGACGCAGCGGGCGACCTCCGCGATGAAGGGGCGGAAGGGGCATCACCTCGACGTCGGAGTCGTGGGGCAAGTCGCCAAGCGCCCACGGGCCCGAGATCATCGCCGCGGCTTTGTGCTCACGAAAAAGCTGAGAAACCAGGGCGCCGGAGGCCTCCGCGGGAACACGACCTTCTCGAACGAGCAACGCCACGTCACGGAGCGCCTGCGCGGCGGCGGGGCCCACAAACCCGAAGGACTCGTCCGCGGCGAGGAAGTCGGAACCGGCTCCGTGAACGAATGGCGCGAACGCGTACGACGACTCGTTCTCGTACACCAGTGTATAGGTCGAGGATGTACCCGGTCGCGGCAAGTCGTCGAGGCTGTCGATGGGGCCCTTCACGACGGAACGGTCGACGAAGAGAGCCAAACTCTTTGCGGCGAGGGGGAGCCCGTAGAGCGTAGTTCCCTGTAAAAGTGCACGGCGCGCGCTTGCGTCAAAGCCCTCGTCGAGCGCAGCAGGAACCGCGTCGAGAAGCCCGTCGCGCACGTAGGTTCCGAGCCGTTCGTGAGCCTCGATGAAGAGGTCGGGGCCGTTGCCGTTTGGAATCGCAGCGGCGAGTTTCGCGCTGTAGGCGTCGAAGGGCACCGCGAGCATCGTCACGTGGTGCCCTGTGCGTAGCTCAAACGCGTGAACGACCGTGTCGAGCGCTTGCGCTTCCGCGTCGCGGTAGGCGTGCCAAATGGTGACCTCGTCGGCCCGCGCCGGGGCGGTCACGAGTAGAAGAATGGCTAGAAAAAAACCAAGGACGCGGAACCCGAAGCCACGGGTCGCGATGGGGCAATGGGGGGGAGTCATCGCGTCATCCTCAACGCGCGTCGATGCGAAGGCCGGACGCCGCATCGAAGAGGTGAAGGCGAGCGGGGTCGATGGTCACGGCAATCGAATCGGACACGGCGGCGCGGCGCATGGCATCGCCGTCGACGCGCATGGTGATGGTCGCGCCACTGGTGCTCGCCCACCCGTGGACAAGAGCCTCGCTTCCGAGGCGCTCCACAACGTCGACGTGCAACGTACCGAGAGCCGACGACAAGTCGCTCGCGACCTGCAAATCGTGGGGCCGAAGGCCAACCATCACGTCCTGCCCATCGCGAAGCGGGGCGGTGGTGCGCACGAGGAGACCTTCCGCCGCAATGGCGACCGACCCGGCTTCGCGGCGTGCGCGACCTTTGAGCAAGTTCATCGCGGGCGAGCCCACGAAGCGCGCAACGAAGAGCGAGCGCGGCTTGTCGTAGACGTCGGAGGGCGCGCCCGATTGTTCGACGACGCCTCCATTGAAGACCCACAAGCGATCGGCGAGGGTCATCGCTTCGACTTGATCGTGCGTGACGTAAATGGAGGTGGCGCCCGTGCGATCGTGAAGCTTGCGAATTTCCACGCGAACAGATGATCGAAGCGAGGCATCGAGGTTCGAGAGCGGCTCGTCATAGAGGTACGCTTGCGCCCGACGAGCGAGTGCCCGACCCATGGCAACGCGTTGGCGCTGTCCGCCGCTGAGGGCTTTCGGTTTTCGATCAAGGTACGGGTCGAGGCCAAGCATGCAGCTCACCTCGTCGACACGCATCGCGACTTCGCGTTCGGGCGTCTTGCGCATGCGAAGTCCGAAGGCGAGGTTGTCGCGCACGGACAGGTGCGGGTAGAGCGCGTAACTCTGGAACACCATCGCGATGTCGCGGTCTTGCGGAGGAAGCGCGGTGACGTCTCGCCCGCCAATTCGCACGGTTCCCGAGTCAATCTCTTCAAGGCCCGCGATGGCGCGAAGGGTCGTCGACTTGCCGCATCCGGACGGGCCAACAAGCACCGCGAACTCACCCTCGCGCACGTCGAAGTCGATGCCCTTCAAAATCGGCGTGTCACCGAAGCTCTTCGTCACGCCGCGCAGGGCGCAACGTTCATCGCGAGGGAGCGAAGAGGCAGGGGCGGAGAGAGGCGTCGGCACGGCGAGCGCAGACGATACGACCGGAGCGAGGGTGGCGTCGAGCATGGGGCATGGCGGAGCGAACACACCGAAAGGTGCCACCCCGATCGCCGCGCATGTTGACCGAGCGCCGCCCCGTTGCAAGGCGTAACGCATGGGTGCGTGACGTTTTCACAAACTCAGAAAAAACACTGAAGACGATGGCCAATTTGGCTCATGGCGCGTGGCTTGCGGGGATCAGGACGGACGCGACGGCGAAGGCGACGGTTGCGCCCGACACGATGAACTGCGTGCTCGGACGCGCATGCACCGCGAGCCAGCGAGCATGCCCTTTGTGGTTGAGGCGCTCGTCGATCTGTTTCGGAATGGCGCCAAGGAGCACGACGGAGACCGTGAGCGATGTCGCGCGGGTGATGAGCCAGAGGCCCATGTTGCCGCTCGCGAAGCCGCAGAAGAGGGGAGCGGCGAGCGTGGCGACGTGGAGCATGGCGACGGCGGGCGAGAAATTACCAGCCACGAAGTTCCAGTTCCATAGCGTATAGGCGATGGCTGCGCACAGGAATGGTCCGGGCTCAATGACGTAATACGTACCGAGCCAGTGCATGTGCATCCAATACGTCGACCCCACCACCGCGGCTCCCCCGAGCGCGTTCGCATAACGGCCTTTTCGCCCATCTTCGACGACGGCCTCGCAGATGTTGATGCGGTAGAGAAACAGCACGATGGTCTCGACCGCGTGACCGCTGATGAGGCCGATGACGGCACACGGAACGAGCGCTCGGCCGACGATGAGCGTTGCAAGCTTCAGCTTGGCGAAGCGTTCGACGCGCCCCGTGACGAGAATCCATGCGGGGCCGAGGACGCAGAGTGGGACGCCGCACGCGAGGGGAAAGCGGACCGCCAGGATCGCCGCAATCGTGAGAAACACGAAGGCTGCGAACGTGTGGAGAGCTACCGATGCAACGCGTCCTTCGGGCAACGGAGTTGCCGGAGCGTAGACCGGGTAGATGGACGGCATTTCCGAAGTCTACGAGCAAGGCGCGGCGGTGGCGAGTTTCGCGGCGGTGTTCTTGGACGTCGATCGCGCCAAGACCGTTTACGCAGCGGCGCTACCGACGGCGTGCCAAAATGACGTGGTTGCCTGCTCGACGACGGAGCGGGCTGCGTGAACCAACGTGGCGCGACGGCCGTTTGCACCGAGGCGTGCAAGGGCGTCGGTCGCGACGAGCTCTTCGAAAACTCGTCCCACATCTTCGGCGAGGGCCGCGCGGCCTCCATCGGATCGGAGGAGGAATCGCTCGTTCGCACGCTCCTCTGCGGTCGCGGCATTGACGGAAACCATCGTGCGGCCTGCGGCCATCGCTTCGTGAACGCTGGCACCTCCGGCGTGGCCCACAAAGAGGTCTGCGCCTTCGAGGTTCGGCGCAACGGACTTCACGTGGCCGAGGGCTTCGCCGCGAACGAGCGCGCGATCGAGTTCACGTTGAGCGAGCTCGCGGAGGTCGGCATCGAGGCCGCAAAGGATGTCCACGCGCACGTTGACGATGCGGGCGAACGAGCGAATCACCGCGCGAAGTTCGTCAGGAGAGAATCCAGTTCCAGCCACGAGTACGCGATGCGTGGCGTGGTGGTCGCGAGCGACGCAATCGGGAAGCGTGTAGAGTGCATGTTCAACGGGAAGGCCCGTGGTGGTGACCTTTGCCGCGTCGATTCCGTGCTTCACAAGGCCGAAGAGCGCCTCCGAACCGGGCACCGCGAAGTTGTCGACGCCTGCCTGCGCCCATACGGCTTCCGCGTGGTGATCGGTCACGAGGCCGATGATGCGCGCCTCGATGGTTCCTGCGAGCTTTGCTGCAGCGAGGACCGCGAGGGGCAGGTGGTGCGTCGACACAATGGCACGCGGCGCGAGCTCGCGGACGCGTCGCGTGAAGCGAAGAAAGAGCCCGCGCGTCACGAGGCGACGAAGCGCTCCGTAGCCCGGCGTGCCCGCGTTTGTGAGCGACATCGCGCGGCTGTAGAGCGTCGGCAACCGCGTCCGCCCAAGCCTGTGAAACCCGGCGTAGGCCCGTTCGAGGGCCCGCGGTGCGTCGTCGAAAAGTTCGAGCATGACGACCTGAAGACCGCGCGCGCGCGCCTGTTCGACGACCGCGAGAGCCGCAGACTTATGTCCCGCGCCGCTTGGTGCGTGCACCACAAGAAGATCGATTGCCATGGCTCGCTCCACGAAGGTTCGAGCGCGAGCTTACGTGGCACGCGTCGCAAGGCCGCGTTTTCGCAGAAACTCTTTGGCGAGGCTTGGGCAGCGGGTGCGCGGCGTTTTGGTGACGATGAGAAGGCGGCGCGCGGCTTCGCTTCGGGGGCGCGAACGCGTGCGTGACTCAGAGCGCGCGGTCGTACACGCGGTAACGCTTGTAGATCTGCGCACCCATCATGCGGACGCCCGCGTTCACAGGTCCGTTGTCTTCGAGCGTCCACGAGAGCTCGCCCGACTCGATGCCCATCGAACGGCCCGCCTCACTCATTGCACCATACAAGTACAGCGCGAGAGCCGCGTATTTGCGCTGCGTGCGCACCTTCTTCTTGATGCCCAAGAGCGCCAGTCGCGCGGTCTTCGTGCCCTCGACCTTCAAGCGCCACAGGAGCTTGGCCCAACCCGTCGGAAAGAGCGCGCCGTTCAAGTCGGCGATGGCTTCGTTGATGTTTGGAATTCCGATGGCCATTGCCGCGGGCTCCCCATTCACGAAGACGAGGCACGTGAGCTCAGGCTCCAGAATCAGGGCGAAGTCTTCGGCCATCTTCTTCACCTCGTTGCGCGTGAAGGGCACAAAACCCCAGTTGTCGCCCCAGGCGTCGTTGAAGATGTCGACGACGATCTGCACGTCGTCTTCAAGGCGCTTCTTCGATACGGGACGCACGGTGATTTCCGGCATCGCGAGCACGTCGGTCATCGCCTTTTTGACGCGCGAGTTGAGCGGGCCGACCTTGTAGTTCCACGCGTAGAGGTCTTTGGTTTTCGTGTATCCTGCACCTTCAATGAGCGCGCCCTGGTAGGGGAGGTGGTGCGGCATCATGAGGTAGGGTGGCGTGTCGAAGCCCTCGACGAGGCAGCCCATTTCTTCGTTGATGGAGAGCGAGAGCGGCCCCATCACGCGGGTCATGCCCTTGGAGCGCAGCCACCGCTCGCCTTCACGCAAGAGCGCGGACGCGACTTCGGGGTCGTTCGTCGTATCGAAGAAGCCGAAAAAGCCAGTGGAATCCTGGTAGCGCGCGAGGTGTTCGCGGTCGATCTGCGCGGTCATACGCCCAACGACGCGGCCGTTCTTGCGCGCGAGAATCATGATGCCCTCGCCGTGCTCGAAGAACGGATTCTTCTTCGGGTCGAGCCGCATCTTCAGGTCGAAGTCCAGCGGGCGAACGAAGTTCGGGTCGCTCTGGTAAAGGTAATCGGCGAGGTTCAAGAACTCGCGCGGGTTCGAGCCCAGCGGCGCCACTCGGATATCGACCATGGGCATCGGCTAATCGACGAGCGCGCGCGCAGCAATCGCCTCGTGCCGCGCGTGCGCGAAGCCTCAACGCGCTTTAAGCGCCGCGTAGAAAACACCGTTCTTGCGGCGCAGGCGGAGGAGCAATTGCCCGTCGGCAGCCGAACGCGCGACGACTTCGCTCGTGGGTTCCGATTGCCCGTCCGCCTCGACGATGACGTCGCCAGGTTGAACGGCCGCTTTGTCCGCAGGCGACCCGGGCATGATCGCGGTGACGATCGCCATGGGCTTTGGCGGAAGTCCCATCTGTGCCGCTTCGCGTGGGTGCAGATCACGGAGCGCGAGCCCCATGCTTCCGCCGTTTCCGCCCACGTCGCCGCCGCTCGGAACGGTCACCACGGGTTCGGGTCGGGCCGAGAGAACAGTCTTCGCGGCGATGCGTTTGCCGCCGCGCAAGAACGCGAGATCGATGCTCTCACCCACGTCGTGGGCGATGACTTCGCGCATGAGTTCATGCGAGTCGCGCACTGGTTTTCCTGCCACTTCAACGACCACGTCACCGGCCTTGATGCCTGCTTGGGCCGCAGGCGATCCGTCGGCGACGTTCGTGATGAGCGCGCCCCGCGGCGGGTCCACAAGAAGGGCCGCGGCGAGGTCGGCGGTCAGGTCTTGGATGCCGACGCCGAGATGCGCGCGTTGCACGTAACCGTTTTTGAGCAGTTGCCCGGCAACCTTTTGCGCGAGGTTCGAAGGAACAGCGAAGCCAATGCCGCTGGCCTTGCCGATGATCATCGTGTTGATGCCAAGCACGTCGCCGCTCAGCGTGCAGAGCGGTCCGCCCGAGTTGCCCGGGTTGATGCTTGCGTCCGTTTGCAGGTAATCCTCGATCAAATTCATGCCGAGGCCCCCGCGGTCTTTCGCAGAGAGGACGCCCGTCGTCACCGTGTAGCTCAGGCCGAAGGGCGCTCCGATGGCGACCACCCATTCGCCCACGCGCGACGATGCCGAGTCGGCGAACCGTGCGGGCGTGAGGCCTGTCGCGTCGACCTTGATCACCGCGAGGTCGGTGCCCGGGTCGCGTCCGATGAGGCGCGCAGGGAGTGAGCGTCCGTCGCGAAAGACAACGGAGATGTCGATGGCGTGCTCGACGACGTGGTTGTTCGTGAGGATGGCGCCGTCGCTCGTGAAGACAACGCCGGACCCGTTGCCCCGCTGAACCGGGCTCTCTTGCTGCCCGAAAGAGAAGGGAAAACCCTGGGCTGGCGCATCGCTCTTTGCCACCACGTCGATGCGCACGACGAAGGGAGAGGCCTTCTCTGAAACCGCGACGAACGCGTCCGAGAGACGTCGCGCTTCCTGCTGCGCTTGATTCAAATCGCGTGCGTCCGCTCGCGCGGTCACCCCGTATGCGAAGCCGCCAAGACCGAGGGCGACCGAGAGAACACCGAGTGCTGCGCTGCGCTTCATGAAGTGGATCCTTGCGAAGGGCCGAGGCCTGTTGCGTTGTCCGACTCAACGCGCGGCCGGTGCGTTTTCTTCCCGACCGTTGTCCAGGCGAGGGGCAAATCGTCGTCATCGGGCAAGTAGATGCGCTCGAGGCAGAGACCTTGTGGCGGCGCGGTCATGCCCAGATCCGTTCGTTCGCCGGACGCGATCGCGCGCGCGATGGCACCAGGGGCGCGGCGTTGCGCACCGACCTCGACCACGGTGCCCACGATGATCCGCACCATGTTGTACATGAAGCCCGTGCCTTCGACCGTGACGCGCAGCAGTGAGCCTTCTTCCGCGACGTCTGCCCGCACCATCGTCCGCGTCGTGTTGATGCGCTCGTCAGCCGCACGACGAAACGCCCGGAAATCGTGCGTGCCGAGCATCGTCGCCAGCTCGACCGCCATGCGCTCCGGGTCCACCGCGAAGGGGATTGTCCACGCGCGATTGCGCTCGAGTGGGTCGCGTAGTGACGTTGGCTGTATGACGTATGTGTATCGCTTGCCGAGGGTTCCCCAACGCGGCATGAAGCCTCGTGGAACTTCGCGCGCGCCGCGTACGACGACGTCTCGCGGAAGGTCACGGTTTGCCATCGCCTGCCATGCTTGCGGCGGGAGCTTTCGCGTCGGGTCAAAGGCGACGAGCTGCCCGCGCGCATGAACACGCGCGTCGGTTCGGCTCGCCACGCGCACGTCGTCGATGGTCGAGTCGACGCGTTGCAAGGCGACGAGAAGCGCGTCGTAGACCGATCGCCCAGTCTTTTGCGGCGCGAAGCCGTAAAACTCCGTGCCGTCGTAGGCGACCTCAAGCAGCACCGAGGGCAGCGCGGGCGAGTCGGAATCGGTCGTGGCGGGGCGCTGCGTTTCGTCGAAGAGGGACATCGGGTGGGGTTCGTCGCCGACGCCGTTGGGGCGCGCGGACGAACTCCTTACACGAGGTAGCGGCCTGCTCGAAGCAGAGGAACGCCGTCGAGGTCGATGTCGGCGAAGGCTTGAGCCGCAACCACTTGCGCTTGCGAGTCCCACGCGGCTCCGGTCTCGGTCGCGTAGGTCTTGCCAAAACTCAGGTGAAGGCCCGGCATGCTCTGGTCGCAAACGAGCTCGCCCGTGGGTTCGGAAATCCCGACATTCGTGCCGAAAATCACCGTTCCAACGCGGGAGCCATAGCGGTCGTCGCGCAGCGCGTTTTCGACTTCGCTGCGCAAGTGATTGTCGCTGCAGCCCACCGCGGTCACGATCGAATTCTCGATGGTGAAGCGAAGCGGCGTTGCGCTCAGTGGCACGTTCGTCAGGACGCGCGCGCAGGCGAGGGCGGCATCGGCGACGAACACGCCGTCGACGCGCTCAGGAACCGTGGCAAGTTCTCCGGCGGGGAGATTCTCCCAGCGACCCGGGCGAATCGTTCCGGTTTGTTCGATCCATCGGTAACGGCTTGAGAACGTGACCTGGAGGTCCGTTCCCGCGGGCGAGCGCACGGCGGCCTTCGAGTCGGGGCGAAGGCGCATGCGGAGCGCGCGCGTCGCGTCGAGGATGCGAACGGGGTCGACCGTAAAGCCTGCGAGCATGGCGCGACGGGTGACGCCGAGCATGTGCCCGTGGCGAAGTTTGTAGCGTTGAACGATGTCGACGAGCTCGCGTCGAAACGGTTGTTCCGCGGTTTCGATGCTTGCAATGTACACGCTCGCTTGGGCTTGCCGAAGCGACTCGTGGATGTTGTCGGGCACGCGACGAAGCGGGAGGTTCTCGTGATCGTCGAGGTCGTAGACGATGCCGTGCGCTTCGACCGCGGCCACCACTTGCTCAAGCGCATATGCGAGCTCGCGATGCGCCCGGTCCGTGAGAATCACGACCACGTCACCGCGCACGACACTCAGGGAACGCTCGACGATTCGCCGTGCCGCGTTCGCGAGTTCGATGTCTGCGGGCACGAGCGCTGCGGGAGGAATGGACGGCGCGGAGGGCCGAAGCGAAGGCCTGCGAGGCAACGCGCTCGGGCGCGAACTCGGAATGCGAGAAGCCGATCGGAGGCGCAGGCTCGCGAACGCCGGCGTGTCATCTTCGATGGGCGGAAGCGGGGGGAGCGAAGGACGCTTCGAATCGACCACGGCTAGCCTTGCTCGATTGCAGCGTCGTCTGGGCTTGCCGCATCGCTGCTCGGGCTGCTCGCATCGGGGTCGCCAGCATCGGGCGTGCTTGTGCCGGTGTCAGGGATTTCGCTCGACGCGTCGGCGGGGGCGCTTCCGGCGTCCTGAACGGCGGGCGGTGTCGGGCCCGCGAGAGCGTTCGTTCCGCCGGATGCACGCGACTGGGGGTCTGTCGGAGGGAGTCGGCAATGAAGCGCCGAGCAGTCACCCTCGGCGCAGTCGTCGTTTCGCAGGCACGCATCGCCGAGCGAACCGGCTCCGGTGGTGCATGCTGCAAGGATGCCAAAGGCTGCGAACGTCGAGAGGGCGAAAGCGGTCGAAAAACGATGCGGGCGCGTCATGGGCGAACCTTCAAGGGTGAGAGCCGAAAGCGGATGCGCCGGCGTCGTTCGTCGGAGCAGCCCCACAGCCCGCGTCGTCGCTGCAAACGGGCGTAACGCCATCGCTGCAGGCCGCGAAGGTCATCGAAAGCGCGAAGCAAAAAAGCGCGAGTCCAATCCGCATCAGCAACCCTCGTCTCTGGTCCGGCTCAGTGGCCGCCGCGAACAAAGTTGCAAGGTACAACTGTTTCGATGCAACCGCCGCCGCCGGGTGAGGGAACCTTACCGCGGAACATGCTCGCGACACATGCAGAGAGGCGCGCGTCGCCCGTTTCGTCGCTCTCGACCTTCGAGTTGCAAACGGTGCCCTCGGACGCGATGCGAACCTTCACACTGACCCGACCTTTGAGCTCCGGGTTGTTGGCGAGTTCGGTTTCGTAGCAGCGTCGCGCGACGCGGCACTTGCCGGCGAGCGCATCGGCCAGGTCCTCGGTGAGTTGCCCCGAGCACATTCGCGGGCTGCAAATGTCGGGAACCACGGGGCCCTTGGGGCCGGTGCCGGGTCCGGATGGAGCCGCTACGACGCCCGCGTCTTCAGGCTCGGGCGGAGGCGGGGGGATGTCGTCGGCGGGGGCTTCCTTGACGGTTTCCTCAACCTTCGGAGCCGCAACGGCTGGCTTCGCGGAAGGCTGCCCTTTCGAGCATGCGGCGGAACCCGCGAACGAGGCGAGGACAAGGGCGGGCAAAAGGAGCGCGGCGGAACCGTAACGAGGCATGGTCCGCCTATGATTCCCGATCCCGAGGCGTAGCGGCTAGAAAATCCGCAGCGCGAAGGCGTTCGTAGCCCGGAAAAGAGCAGCAAATGTTTCGGGAAAGCTCACTGCGGGGCCCGTTGGAGGATGCGAGCCGCCGTATCCCCCCACGTTCGGTCCGCAAGCACGCTCGTTGACGCGGGGACGGCAATTTCGTCGCCGGCTCGGTGCTCCACGACGATGAGGGCTCCGTCGTCGAGCGGCGTATGCGTGCAGAATGCATCGAGAAGCCGCTGGAAGGCTTCCGTTGGCGCGAAGTCGTAAGGCGGATCAAAGAACGCGACGCGAACCGGCTTTCCGATGCGGCCCATCGTGCGTTCGGCGTCCCCCGCGAGCACGGTCACGCGGCTCTCGAGCCCCAGTTCCTTCGCGTTGGCTGCAATGGTGCGAAGCGCGCCACGATGGCCTTCGAGGAGAAACGCATGCTCGGCGCCACGCGAAAGCGCTTCGAACGCCAGGGCACCCGACCCGGCGAACGCGTCGACGATGACCGCGCCCTCGAAGGAGACGTGGTGCCCGAGAACAGAAAAAAGAGCCTCGCGGACCTTGTCCGTCGTCGGTCGTGTGCCGCTCCCAGCCGGGGCGTCGAAGCGTCGTGAGCGAAGGGTTCCACCGGTGATGCGCACGCGCGGCGCGGTAGCAGAGAAGGCTCCGTTCGTGGAGTTTCTCGACGCGAGAGACCTGCGCGTCCATCTCTCCGGGCCTTGTGAATGCCGATTCGATCGCCGTCATCCACAAAATAGTCCACGTCGTTCTCCGCCGGCGCTGCCCGTTCGCCCGCGATCAAAGGGGATGCGGCCGCGCTCGCAACCGCGCCGATGCGCCTGCTAGGATCGGGCTCATGGGACTTGTTCGACCACGAGTCATCGCCCGGTTCATGATGGGCTTCGCGGGGCTTGCCTCTATGCCTCCTCGCGCCTCCGCCGCATCGCTGAGCACGCCGGTCGCCGTCGTCGGAATCGAGAGCGACGATGCGGAGAACCTTGCGGAAAGCCTAACGGAATCGCTCGAGCGCGCGGTCGATAAAGCTCCGGGTTGGCGCAAAGTTCATGTGCGTGAATCGCTCTCCACGTTGAGCTTCGCGTTCAAGTGTCCGGCGCGGCCCGATGCCGCTTGCCTTGAGCGCATCGCGCAGCACTTGGGCGTGGACGTCGTCGTTTGGGGAACGATGCACAAGGCGGCGGAGGCTCGCTTCGACGCGTCGGTTCATCTCTGGCGTCGTCGCGGCCCGGGCAGCGAGTACGCCGTTCGAATGGCTTCCGCGAAGGACCCTCGCGCCGATGGCACGGTCGATGCGCAAGGCGCCGCGTGTGCAAAAAACCTGCTCGCGCCCATCCGATCGGTCCTCGTCGTGAAAGCTCTCGGCGACCCGCAAGCGATGCTGCGCGTCGACGGTCTCAATCGCGTTCCATTCTCGAGCGACGGCGTCGCGCGCTTGGAGCTTGAGGCGGGGCCTCATCGCGTCGAACTCGCGCGAGGGCTCGTGTTCTCTGCGGGTCGCGAAGTGGACTTGCGCGGGGATGAAGAGGTCTCCATCACGCTCGATGCCGGTGCCTCCGCCGCGAAGAGCGACCCGTTGCCACTTGCGCCTCTCGCCGAGTTTCCCTTGGAAAATGCCAACTGGAAATCGTACGCAGGTTTCGGGGCTCTCGGCGTCGGCGGCGTGCTTGGCGTTGCCGCGGTCGTTGAGGCGGTTCGGTTTTCTGGTTACCGCGGCGATCTTGAGGACACGCTCGCGCGGGTTCCGCGAACGGTGACCGACGTGTGCGCGACGGACACGGTCCCGAACGCCGTGAACGCCTGTCGGTCGTACCAAGACGCTCAAAGCGCGCGCACGCTCGGGTTCGTGTTCGGTGCGGTGAGCGTCATCGCGATCGGCGGCGGCGCGGCCCTTCTCTGGCAGGCGACTCATGAGGCGGCCCCTGCGCAATCGCGTGTCGGCTTCGTGCCTCGAAACGGTGGTGGTGAGATCTCATTCACCACGCCCATGGACTGACGGGTTCACGCGTCCCGCGTTGGCTCTTACGCTTTCCCCATGAACGGATGCACTCTGCAACGGTCCTTCGGGCGCAGGCTCACGCGTGGTGTTCTCGCGCTTGCGCTCGTGCTCATGTCGGCGATGGTCTCACTGCGAGCCCAAGCCGCGGAGGTGGCGGTCATCGAGGACGACTATGCGCTCGCCCTGGCAAAAGCCAAGTCGCGCGGGGTTTTGCTCTTCGTCGACGGGTGGGCTCCGTGGTGCCACACGTGCGTTTTTTTTCGTGAACACGTGCTGCCCGTTGCGGCCCTTGGCGACCTCGCCGACCGCTACGTGTTCGCGTCCATCGACACGGAGAAAGAGGTCAATCGTCGCTTCGTCGATCACTACCCGATGACCGCGTGGCCGACATTTTTCGTCATCGACCCGTCGACCGAGAAGGTTCGTTGGGTGGGGACAAAACTCCTCGACAGGCTCTCGCTTCCCCGCGTTCTCGAAGAAGCAGAGAGCAGCTTTCGCATGGAAAAAACCAACGGTCGCTCTGTGAAGTGGCGATCGCCTCTCGATTCCGCGGCCCTGCTTCGCGCGGAAGGAAAACGAAAGCAGGCCGCCCAACGCTACGACCAGGCGCTTCGGGGCGTTCCCGCACTCGGGTCTGACGATGCTGGCGTGGCGTTTGAGGCTTTGCTCTCGACGCACCTTGCGCTTCACGACCCTGCAGCATGCTTCTCCGCCGCAAAGCGATTTGCGCCGCGCATCGGTCCACGCGAACGCGCGCCAGGTCTCATTCTTGGGCTCTTCTGCGCGGCGAATTACGCGGATAAAGACGAGGAATCGGCTCGCATTTTGATCCTCTTGGCCGACGCCTCTCTCGCGCGTACGGACCTTCTTGCCGACGATCGTTCGAGCCTTTTCGAGGCCGTTGTCGGCGTGGCCGACGCCCTTCACGACGAAGCGTTGGCGTGGCGCATGGGCGAGTCGTGGCTTGAATTTCTCGAAGGCGAGGCGCAGCGCGCGAAGACGGCGGGGGCCCGCGCGGCCTTCGACGCTCATCGCATGGCGGCGGCTTTGGCGGTGCGAGAGCCGGCTCGAGCGCTTCCGGCGCTTGCGCAAACGGAGAGCGAATTTCCAGATGATTACAACGCTCCGGCGCGATCGGCCGTGCTTCTGAGGGAACTTGGGCGCCTCGACGAAGCGCTCGTTGCAGTCGACCGAGCCTTGACCCATGTGGCGGGGCCGCGGCGTCATCGGGTGCTTGAAACGAAGGCTTCCGTTCTTCATCGCCTTGGTCGCCCGCGCGAGGAGGGCGACGTGCTTCTCGATGCGATCGTGGAGGCGCGGAGCATCGCCGACGTGAGCCGGCGCGACGGGACTGTGGCACGGTTGACCGCGTCCCTGGCCGACGCGCGATTTCATGCGTTGACGGAGAAAAGCGAGGGTTCCGCGCTCCCAACCATCGTTCAGGCGGGCGACCCGCAACTCCGCCTGCGCGCGGTCGACGTGCCGAAAGACGTGCTCGGAACGGAGGCGTTTCAG
>CAIQDA010000333.1 GCA_903870415.1 uncultured delta proteobacterium | reverse complement strand
TCGATTTGCTCGGGTTTGGACTCGTCTTTCCGTTCCTCTCCGACGAGGCTCGCCGGGTTTTCCACACAAGCGCGTTCGTCGGGACGCTCCTCGCCTCGGTCTACTCGCTGATGCAGTTCCTTTGCGCGCCGCTGTGGGGGCGCCTTTCGGACCGCATCGGACGCAAGCCCGTGCTCACCATCAGCGTCGCGATGACCGTGCTCTCCATGGTCGGCCTCGGAAGCGCGCTCGCGTGGGGAACGTCCATCGTGGCGCTCTTCGTCGCACGCATCTTGGGCGGCGCAGCCACGGCGAATCTCGGCGTCGGCAGCGCGTACATCGCCGACGTGACCACGCCCGAAGATCGCGCAAAGGGCATGGCGCTTTTTGGCGTCGCGTTCGGACTCGGATTCATCCTCGGGCCCGCGGTCGGCGGCCTACTCGCGGAAGTGACCGTCAACGGGCGCAGCGGCCCCATGGCGTGCTTCGCTGCCGCCGCCCTAAGCCTCGTGAACCTCGTCTGGGTCGCCTTCGGCCTTCCGGAATCCCTGCCCAAAGAGCGTCGCGATGAAGCCGCAAAGCGCCGCGCGGAAACCGGGTCCAAGGGGCTCGTCCACTACCTGCAGGACCCGCCGCTTCGGCTCGTGATTCTGACGAACTTCGTCATCATCTTGAGCTTCACCAATCTCGAGGCGACGTTCCGGTTCTTCAACGCGGACGCGTTCGGCATGACGATGCGCGAGACAGGGAATGTGCTCGCCTTCATCGGCGTCATCGGAGCGCTCGTCCAGGGCGGCATCGTGCGACGTCTCAGCGGAAAGGTTGCAGAGTCCACGCTTATTGCGGCGGGGTTGGCGCTGCAAGTCGTTGCGTTCCTGGTCTTTGCCGCGGCACCCGACTTCGGACGGACCGCGCTCTACGTCGGCGGAGCTCTCGCCGCGTTCGGCAACGGCATCTCGCAGCCCTCGATCTCGGCGTTCGTTTCGAAGCGCGCAGACGCGTCCGAGCAAGGGTCCGTTCTCGGCGCGAACCAGGCGATGGCTGCCCTCGCGCGCATGGTCGGCCCGGCGCTCGGTGGTGCATTCTACACGTATTCAGGACCTCGATCGCCGTACCTGTCAGGCGCGTTCGGCATGGCGGTGGCGCTGCTGTTCATCGCGTCGCTCAAGCGCGTCGAAGCCGCGGACCGAGCGGCGTTGCCGTAACGAACTTGGAGGTCAGCCGACGAGCGCTGCGAGGGCGCGCATGCCCCAACCGATGCCGACGGCCGACGAAATGGCGCCCGCGGTGAGCTGCACGCGGCGACGAACGTGAGCAAACGTCATGGCCTTCGCGAGGCTTGCGCCAAAAAAGCCGGCGATCGCCGCCATGGCCCCCGTGGCACCGAGGCCGAAGGCACCAATGTAAAGTACACGCACCCCGGGCGACGACTCAAGGGCCGCAAGCGTGGCAACGAGAGCGCCACTGCCCGCAAGTCCGTGCGCAAAACCCACGGCGAGAGGTGTGCCGCGATGCCGGTGCGGCGCATGGGTCAACCCGGCGTCCATCAATGAGCGCAGTCCGAGCGCGAGCAGAACGCAGGCCACTCCGAGCTCAAGAGCGTCGTCGAGGCGCGCCGGAAGCAAGTGACGAAGCGGAAGCAACACGGCCGACGCCAGCCCCACCGCAAGGCCATGCCCCGCACCCCACGCAAGCCCTTGAAGCACCATCGCACGACGGTTCGGAGCCCCAGCCACAAGGGTCGACACGGCCGCCAAGTGGTCCGGCTCGAACGCGTGACGGGCACCCGTCGCAAGCGCCAGGGCCACCGTGGGGAGCGAAGTGAGCACAGGCAATCGGTAGCACCGCTCAACGCGCGCGCTGGGAACAATCACGTGCAATCACGTGCAAGGTGCATCGACCAACAAAAAGAGGCCACCCTCGAAAGGGCAGCCTCCTCGTGTTGCGCGAAGCTCAAAGCCTCGCTGCAGCGCCGCTCAGTTCCAGTAGGTCTTCTGCGCAGGCTGGATGTTGAAGTGCGTCCAGCCGCCCGTAACCCACTGCTTGTGGTTCGCCTTGCGGCCGCCGCAGGTGCTCGCCCAGAGGAACCCGCACGAGTACGTGCAGCTCGTTGGGAGACCGAAGCTGTCCGACGTGGCGCAACCCGTGTTCGAGTGCGGGCCCGTGGCGCCGTCGTCGTCGCCGTTGATGATCGCTGCCGTTGCAACGCCGAGCCAGCTCCAGCCGTTGCCGGCCACGTGCCACGTCGAACCGTTGCCGCCGTTTTGAAGCGCGTTGC
>CAIQDA010000332.1 GCA_903870415.1 uncultured delta proteobacterium | reverse complement strand
CGATGAAAGCGAGGCTCGAAGCTCTCGCGGCCCGCACGCCCTTCGACGTGTCCGTGGGCTTTTCGGTCGTCGCTCGACGTGCGATTGCCATCGGCCTCGAGGTGCTCGAACGCGACCCGCGCCTCATCATGGAGCCGCTCGACGGTGATGCGTCGGCGGCGCTTGAGGTGCTGCGAACTGCGGCTGATTCTGCGGTTGCATCGACCCTTCGTCGCATCGCAGAGGCTCGCGCCAACCATCCCGACGCCATCGACGATCCGTCGTTCGCCGCCGTCGAGGCTGTGTGGAGTGTACTCGGCGTATTACCGCCTCAGAACGCCCCAGGCGAGGCGACCTCGACCGATGCGGTACCATCGCCGCCCGACGGCACCAAAGGCCCGCCACGGGGCGCGCAGGGCGAGCCATGAGCACGAGGCCCTTCGTGGTGACGTGGGCGCCCGCGCTCGACGCTCCCGAGAGGGGAAAGCGGTTCGTTTGGGCATGGCCCGAGCTGGTCGCGTTCGTGCGTGACGTGCGCTCGTGGTCGCAACCGAAGAAGGCGCTTCCCGTGTGGAGCCCGGCGACCTTCCGCGGCGACCATCGCAAAGGCGAGAACCTCGAAGCGGTGGATCTGCTCGTCTTCGACCTCGACGCGAAAGACCAGAAAGAGCCGCTCACGGAGGCCCGGTTTTTTGAGCTCATCGGGAGCATGTTTCAAGGGCGCGTATGGCTTGCCCATTCGACCTATTCGGCGACCGCGGAGGCCCCGAGCTGGCGCCTCATTCTCCCGCTCGCGGAGCCTCTCGACGGGGCGCGCTTTGCGCTCGCGCACAAGCATCTGCGGAAGGTGCTCGCCAAGGGGGGCATCGTTCAGGACGAGAACGCAAAGGACTCCGCGCGCGCGTTCTTTGTGCCCGTTCGTCCGCCGTCCGGGTGGTTCGTGTCGAGCGTCTCCGAGGGGCAGCTCATCGACGGCGAGAAGTACGCGACGAAGGAAGCCGCCGCAGAGGCTCGCGAACGCGATCTAGCCGCGAGGGCGGAAGCGGAACGGCGAAGGGCTCTCGAAGCGACCTCGCGCCGACGTGGCCGCGGGAATCCGCTCGCCCGTGCGCACGCCTACCTCGCGAAAGTAGAGCCCGCGATCTCGGGGCAGCAAGGGCACACGAGAACCTTGGAGGCCGCGTTGAAGGTGGCCGACCTGTGCGGGCTTGGGGAGGCCGATACGCTCGAAGCGTTGCGCGTGTACGGGGCGCGATGCGTGCCGCCGTGGAGCGAAAAAGATCTACGCCACAAGGTGCGCGAGGCCGTGAAGATTCTTGAGAAACGAGGCGGACGATGAATGCAGGCAAGACTCTCGACGAATTGAGCGATGAGGTTGAGGCGGAAGACGCGGCGAAGGCGCTTGACAGCGCATGGCTCGACGGCGGACGCACGTTCGCCGATGCGTTCCGCGAGGCGCTCGACGAACGCGACAAGTGGGTGCGCGGCGACAAAAAGCCGCTTCCCGTGCCGTGGCCCGAGTGGGGCGCCATCGTCGCCGGGGTGCCCGAGGATGAGCCCGAGAAGGGCGGGCTTCTCCCAGGGCTTCACGTTGTTGCGGCGGGAACCGGCGTAGGAAAGACGCAGTTTGCCGTGAGCATCGCGGCTCACGCGCTCGAAGCGGGCGCGCTCGTGGCCTACTTCGCGCTTGAGCTAAGCGAGCAAGAGGTGGCCGTGCGTGCCTTTGCCGAAGCACAAGGCGCTCCGCGGTGGTCCTCCGTGCTCCGAGGCCGCGACGGCGAAAGCCGCGAGGTGCTCGAAGGCATCGCGGAAACCCTGACGCGCCCCGAGCTGGAAAAGCGTTTCGGCATCTTCGCGCCCACCGTGGGCGGCGACTTTGACTTGTCGGCCTTCGTGGTCAACAGGGCCAAGGCGATGCGCGCCAAGGTGAACCACGAGGGCTCGCCTTTTCCACCGCTGCTCGTGTTCGATTACACGCAGCTTGCAGCGGTGGGCGGCGACTTTGAAGCGCGCAAAGCGGTGACGGAACTGGCCGCGGCACTTCGTGAAGCGTCGCGAGCCCATGACCTCGTGGTGATCGCAATCAGCTCCGTGGCGCGCTCAAACTACGTCAACGCGAGCAAAGCGGGAGCCGAAGCCGGGGGGCTTACCCCCGAGGGGAGGATCAAGAACCCCGAGGCGCTGCTCATCGCGAAGGAAAGCGGTGAAATGGAATACTGCTCGAACACATCCACGGTGATCGTCAACGTAGAGCGTATCGAAAGCGGGCGCGCGCTTGTCGCGCTGTGCGTGGTGAAGAACCGCGAAGGTTTCACCCGATGGGCGCCCGCGGCGTTCGAGGGAGGACGCTGGCAGACGCCCAAGCGTGGGGGGAAGGTGGAGAGAAGCGACGTTGCGGCCTACTTCCCAAAGGCCGAAAAGCGCGATGCAAACGCGGCGTATGGCGAGAACGACGTGGCGCGGAGAGCGTGGGAGGGCGCGTGGTGGTCGAGCGGGGCGAAGACTTTCGGCGGGAGCCCGTTCGTCTCCCATGGAGACTGGACCAGTTATTGCGTGGAGCATCGATCAAAAGAGGACGTGATAAACCGTCTTGTGAATATAAACCTCGGAGGAATCGAGGTTCCGGCAAAGCATTCGTGGAACGTTCGCGCAGTTGATGCCGGGTCAATTGCCACAGGAGGATGGGCCGCGGAACTACTTGCGAATAACAAAGACTCAGCGCATGTCGATGAGGCCGCGGCCCCCATGACGGCGAAGCGCCCCCCGAAAAAGAGCGCGGGAAAGAAGAAGTGAGCTCGCCAATCTCCCCCGCGGAACGCGAGGCGCTGTGGGGGCTTGCGTCGTTCCCCCCCCCTATGCCTCTCATGGCAGGCGATGAGCATTCGCTATCGGGGGGGGGCGTGGTCCGCTTCATTCGATGGACGGAACACGCGACGTTCCCCATGCCCGAAAAGGCCGACTTGCTCATGCCTGGAGACCCTCCCGTGCGGGGGCTCTACACGAGAGTGGGAGGGCGACCCCCTCGTGGTTCAAGAGGCGAAGACCTTGGGCCGGGCTCCCCCGTGGGCGAGCACTTCGCGTACATGATGACGCGCGAGCGGTACGCGGACGAATTCAGCGCGCTCACGCAGGAGTTTTACTGGCTGCTCATGCGTCGCGGAAGCGGAGGCGACGAGCGAACGCGCATCGCCGTCGATGAAGGCTTCGTGCCCACACCGCTTTTCCGCGGCCCGGACGGTTGGGCTGTGGAAACGTTCGAGGATCTCGAAGCGCACTTGCAGCGCCGGGTGGAGGCGATGAACGTCGGGATCCACGAGAACTACCAAGTGACGCTCGAATCGCCGACCTATCCGCGCGACCGCTGGATCGAAGACCTCTACGACGACACAAAACACGAGGACATGAGGCCCACCAAGTGGGTGCGCATTTCGGATCGTGCGCTCGACGCTCTCGCGGAGCTGGCGACCTCGCAAAGCGCCGCGCTGAGACGAGGCACGCGGGCACCTATCGAATTGGTGAAGACTTGGGGCGGGCTTCACGAGGGGAAGGCCCAAGGCGAAATCGTGCAAGTGACGCGGATGGTGGACAAATCGCCAAGTGCGCCCGTGCCCGTGTGCCGCGCGATGGTTCCGAAGGGAACGCAGCTCCTTCTCCCGACGAGTGATGACCCCTCGCAGCAAATCGGAGAAGACGGGTCCGTGCCGATTGAGCGTGTGGGAAACGGCCATGCGTTCCGCGCGTTCGTCATGCTCACGGATGCCTACTTGCGGCGCCCGCGCGATGCGAATGGCGAGCGGCCCTCGACGTTTGAGGTGAACATCGGCGCGATGCTCGAAAGCTACGGGCTCGACGCGAAGGGCTCGCCGCGAACGCACTTCACCAGGGCGCAGAAGACGCTCCAAGAGCTGAAGGTGCGCTCGGTGGAGGTAGGCCCCGAGGAGCGGCGGGAACGATGGGTGATGACGGGAGCGAACGGAGAGGAGCAATGGGAACCGCTCCTCACGAAGTACGAGAAGAAGATCCTTGGGCGCGATGGAAAAGAGCACACAAGCGGCGCTGCTCGCTTTCGCCTCGCCGGGGCGGTGCTTATCGCGCTTGGAGACGTGAGCCGCTCCGTGCAAATCCCGAGGGCAAGCCTCGGAAAAGAGCCCGAAAAGCTGCTTTCTCTCGTGGGGCTCGCCACCGTCCACCGCGCACACATGGGGCGGGTGTTCAATAGCCCGCGGAAAGAATACCGGCTCCCCAATGCGCGAACCCTCGTGGAAGGATGCTTCCGCGGGAGCGTAGCCGCAGGGAACACGGTGGAACGCCAGTTTGATCGGTTGCGGGATTTGGCCGAGGAAAACGGCTACGGCCAAATCATGCTCACCCCGAGCGGCGAGGTAATCGTTACCCCGAACGAGTGGTTCCTCGACGTGTACGCAAGCCTCGCGGACGCGAAGGCGCGACACACGAAGGCCCACTACGCGAAGAAGGCGAAGCGGCGCGCCAAATAGAGCGACGCCCGGACCGCCCACCGGGCGAGGCCGGGAGCGGAGCTGAGTGAAAGGTTTAGACCTTTCTACTTACGAAAACGCCCATCGTTGCAAGTGCTTGAAATGATAGGGAAAGCGAAACCAGGCGGCTGCTAACACGTAACCCCCCCCTGCTAACACGTAACCCCCCCCTGCTAACACGTAACCCCCCCCCCTCTCAACGGTGCCGGTTGAGTTACCCCCCCGGTGGCGTGCAAGTGTCCGGGTGTCCGGGTGCCGCAGGGCGGACGAAGTGATCCGGGCGGACGAGGTGCCCGCGCGGACGATGGATCCGGGTGCTCGTGAACTTGGCCCGCGAAGGCGGGCGGATCCAGTGTCCGGGTATGCTTGCGAAGGCCGCACCCGTCACCGTTAGCGTATGCGCCTACTGCGCCGCGACACATATGCGCAACAGCTCGACGTGCAGCGAATCCTGCGCCCGCGGATACCGTCGCCGGGGTAAGCAGGCGCGCGCGGACGTGGCATCCGCGTCGCCTGTGGTTGCGCTTGGCATGGGCGCTCTGCTCGATTTGGGCGTGGCGCTCGTGGCGCTCGAAGAGGCCCGCGACCTCATGCCCGACGAGGAAGAGTGCGCCTTGTTGAACCTCTTCGCTACGCTGCCCGAGGCCCATCGTGGCGTGCTCGTTGACGGTCTTCGTCGTGCGGTGGCGCAGCTCGAATTCTGTGCGCTCGCGGCGGCGGCGGAGTAGGGGCTCGTCGATGCATTTCGGTATCGGTGCGTTTTTGTTGCTGCCCTTTCTCTTCTTCGTATGGGCGAAGTGGCTGAACTGACCTCGAATAAACCGCCGATACCAGCGCGCGCGCGTCATGGGCTCTGCTACGATTCGTTCATGAATACGACACCTTGCGGCGCTCGGACTAGGGCCGGCGCCCCATGCAAGCGCCAGCCTGTGCGCTGCGTCGATGGTCGCGTGCGCAACGGGCGATGCCTCAACCATGGCGGCATGAGCTGCGTTCGAGGCGGCGACCCCTTCGCGCCTAGCCGCTCGACGCGCCGTCGCGACCGCCAAGCGTCGCGGGTGCCTTCGTTCGCAGAGCTGGCCGCGTTGATTGCGGCGTTTCCTTCGCTGGGGTGACTCGTTACCTCGCACCTAACCCGCCGCCTTGCCTGCTTGCGTTCGGGCGGTAGAAGGCTGCGTGCGCGGTCCTAAGCCGCTTCGTCGTTGCCAAGGCCGGGGCCTCTGCTGCGTCACATGTAGGCCCGTCGTGCGCGGCATTTGATCGGCTTGCGGTTCGCGCTCGGGGCACCCCTTGGCGCGCGTCGTCGCGTGTAGGAATCGCAATAGGCGTCCAAGTGGTCACAAACTATTCGG
>CAIQDA010000331.1 GCA_903870415.1 uncultured delta proteobacterium | reverse complement strand
GCTCGGGCTTCGTGCCGGATGCCTTCGTCGCGAAGCACACGCCACGCGCGACGGGCGTTGCGGACGCCACAGCGCATGTTGCACGCTCAAAGAGTGGCCTCGCCTCGAACGACGCCGATGCTCGGTGCTCGGGCTTCGTGCCGGATGCCTTCGTCGCGAAGCACACGCCACGCGCGACGGGTTTCGATGCAACGGTACGATCAGAGTCGTACCGACCTCGCACCTCCGCACGGGCTCGCTGCGAGTCTCGCGCTCCGACGCCGCCACGCACGCCTGCGACGGCCTCGCTTCGATGAGGCGCCTAGCTCCGTCGCGGACGGCACCGACGCGAGCCACTGCGCGCCTCCGCTCGACATCATCCGAACCGCCGACTCACACTTCTCAAACAATATGCATACTGCAATGCACAATACATCTATACACGCTCTCTCCAAACGCCGTACAAAAGCGGAGAGGTCCTGCGAGCGAACGACGCAAGGCTAGGCCGGATGCCCCCGCGCGCTCTCTCCAAACGCCGTACAAAAGCGGAGAGGTCCTGCGAGCGAACGACGCAAGGCTAGGCCGGATGCCCGCAGCCGTACTCCATGTACGGCGAGGACAGCCGCCCGACGACTTGTGGCGTGCAGCCGCAGAACCTCGTAGCGATCAGGCTTTCATGAGGCCTGCTACGGCCTTCTTGTCCGACTCACTGAACGATTCGATGGCGCGCTGGCAGGCATCGTAGGCGCGGTTGGCGGCGACGATGTCGAGCATGGCTTTGACCGCCGACACGTTCGAGCCTTCGAGAGCGCCTGGTTCGATGCGCGGGTTCGAAACGGGCACGGCGTTGCCGCGGATTTCAAAGCGCAGATGCCCTTCGCGCCACAGCTGAGCGTTGGTTTCGGGCTTGGAAATTCTCAGACGTCCGGCCGTTTGGCCGTTCACGAGAATCGAACCGTCGGGCGTTATCTCCGCCTTCTTGGCGTTCGGCGGAATGATGATCGGACCGCCGCCAGCGGAGTTGAACGGGTTGCCGTTGTTGTCGACGAGGGTGCCATCCGGCGCCACCTGAATGGCGCCGCTGCGTGTGAAGCGCTCGCCTTTGTCGGTCTGAATCGAGAAGTAACCTTCGCCGAGAATCGAACCGTCAAGCGGCCGCCCCGTCACGATGGTTCCGCCCGACTTCGTGTCCGTGCCCGTCTCATCGACAACCGCGTAGCGAAGGTCGCGACCGTCGACGTTTCCCGGGAGATTCGGATTCGACTTGCCGAGGAGCTCACGAAAAATCGTGTGCTCCGCGCGGTAGCCGTGCGTGTCGACGTTGGCAGCATTCGTCGCGGCCACGTCCATCGCGGTGAGGTTCGCGATGGCACCGCTCGCGGCGGACCAAATGCCGCTGCTCATGGCACGCTCCGAAGACGCAGGCGTGGACGGCTGCTCGCAGGCCCATCTTCTTCAACCGCCGCACGAATGCGATGGATGGCTTCGCTGTGCAACTGGCACACGCGCGACTCGGTGACCTCGAGGACCAAACCGATTTCCTTGAGGTTCAGTTCCTCTTGGTAATACAGGCCGATCACGAGCTTGAGTCGATCAGGCAGCGCTTCGATGGAGGTCGCAATCTGGTGCACGAGCTGCGCGCGCGTGACCATGTGATCGGGGCCTGCATCGGGCTGCGTTGAAGGCGCGACGAGGTCGGTGAGTTCGATGCGCGCCATGTCCGCTTGCGCGACGTCGCCGAGAAGTTGGCGGTACGTCTCGAGCGCGAGACCCAGCTCGCCGGCGATCTCTTCTTCCTCCGGCGGGCGTCCGAGTCGTGACGAGAGCGACTTGATCGCAGTCGAAATTTGGCGAGACGCACCACGAAGCTTCCGCGACATCGGATCGAGGCTGCGCAGGTAGTCGAGGATGGCGCCACGAATGCGGTGCGACGCGTAGGCCTCGAACTGCTCTTCGTCCATCACAGCGGTGCGGCGACGAAGCGCCTCGACGAGTCCAACCCAGCCTGCGCCGAGAAGATCATCGAGCGTCACCTCGGGCGGCAGCTTGCGCACGAGGCGCATCGTGATGCGACGCACGAGCGGCAAGTAGCGCTGGTAGACGGGATTTTGACTCCCGCCTCCGGTGCCTTCCGGTGGCGCATTCGGCCGATCGCCGTTGGGGGGCGTGTCGCTACTCATCGTTCGGTTCGGTACAGCGTTCAGCATAACGAGGCTCCGGTGGCGAAGAGAGCGGCGAGTGCACTTGCGGGGGTCGCGTCTTCGAGATCTTCGGGGACGCGGGGACCGGCGGACAGGTACGAAAGTGGGAGACGGCCCGTGAGGACCGGGTGGAGCGCGCCACCAATCTGATCGGTCTCGTCGAGCTTGGTGATGACCGTGCCCGTGAGATTGAGACTGTCGAAGCTGGCAAGAAGACGTTCCGCATCGCGCGCACGCATCGTTGCAGGAACCACCAAGAGAAGATCAACTTCCCGGCCATGGGTGGCTGCGAGGCATTCGGCCAGACGCTCGAGGGAGCGACGGTCGGCGGTTGAGCGGCTGGGCGTGTCGACGAAGATGATGTCCGCATCCTGACGCTTGAGCGCTGCACGAAACCCGCCAACGTCGTGGGCCACGTCGAAGGGCAGGCCCATGATCTCGGAGAAGCGACGCATCTGCTCGACGGCGCCAACGCGGAAGCTGTCGAGGGTGATGACGGCCGAGGAGCGGCCCAGGTCGAAGGTGGCGCGGGCTGCGAGCTTCGCGAGGGTGGTGGTCTTGCCGGCGCCCGTGGGGCCAACGCAGGCGATGATGCGCTTGCCTGGCTTCTCGAGAATGCCCGAGTGAATCGGCATGTGCTCGCCGATGACTTCGCGAAGCAGCGTGCGGGCCGACTTCGGGTTCGAAGGAATGGGGCCGTCGATGGCGTCCGCGATGCGGCGGGCAGCGTCACCCTCGATGCCGAGGCCCGAAAGCATTTGGTTCACGCGGTCACGTGGCTTTTGCGACGACGAGAGTTCCTCGATCATCGTGCGGAGCTGGCGGATCTCTTTGTCGAGCGATGCGAGCGGCATGCGGTCGTCAGCAGCGTGGCGCGGGGACCTCATGCCTTCCATGGCCTTGAGGATGTCCGCGGCGCTCGTCTTTGGCTTCGCCATGTCTTTGGCGGCGAAGAGCGTCGAACTTTTGACACCCACCTGCTCCTCGCGGAGTGCGGCGGCGGATGCGAAGGCCGGACGAACCTCGTCTTCGAAGCGATCGTCGCTCGGAGGGGCCGCCTGAACTTCGACAAACTTGTGGCCAAGGCCGCCCGCGCGTCCGTTGGAGATCACCCGGGTCATGCCGATGATCGCGTTTGGACCGAACGCCGCGCGCACTTGGGAGAGCGCTTCGGCCATGTCTTTTCCGCGAAAGGATTCGTAGTTCATCGGGTTCTCCGGGTTTGCCTGGGGTCAGGCAGCCTGGTTCGTAACGGTTTCAATCGGGCGAATCTGCGTCTGGCCGTCGATTTCTCGGTAGGAGATCACGCTGACCTGGGGACTGCGACGCTCAGCAAAAGCTCGGACGTATCGGCGAAGTTCGGGGCTGGTGACGAGCACCGGAGTCTTGCCCTGCTCACGCACGCGCTGAACGCATGCTTCGAAGGAGGCGCCAATGCGGCGAACCTCTTCCGGATCCAATGCACCTCCCGTGCCGGACGCGATGTCGCGGAGCGAACGGCGGAACGTATCTTCGACCGTGGCCGACAGAACGATGGCGTGGATGAAGGACTCTTCGCCACGAGCCGCGGCGGTGAGCTGACGGGACAGGCGTGCACGAACCATCTCCGTGAGCTGCTCGGGGTCCTTCGTGGCGCTCGACACCTCGGCAAGGGCCTCAAGAATGGTGCGCAGGTCGCGGATGCTGACACCCTCGCGCAGCAGGTTTCGCAGGATCTTCTGCACGTCACCCATGGGGAGCATCGTGGGGATGATGTCGTCGACGATCTTCGGATTGGTGCGCGAGAAGACCTCGAAGAGGTGCTGCAGCTCCGCCCGACCGAGGAGCTGATCCGCCAGGTGCTTGGCGGTCTCGCCCATGTGCGTGGCGATGACGGTGGCGTGGTCGACGACCGTGTACCCAAGGGCCTCGGCGAGGTCGCGATCGCTTGGCTTGATCCAGCGTGCGGGCGCGTTGAAGACCGGGTCGCGGGTTTCCTCGCCGTCGATGTCCATGTCGGGCGGGCTTGTGGGGTTCGTCATCGCGAGGAGGCGTCCCGGAATGAGCTGCACGCGCGCCACCTCGGTGCCGAGGAGCAAGAAGCGGTAGCTGTTCGACGTCATCATGAGGTTGTCGCGGATGCGGACCGGCGGAAGAATGATGCCGAAATCCAGGGCAAACTGCTTGCGGAGGTTCGCGATGCGGTCGAGGAGCGTGCCGCCCATGCCTGCGTCGACGGCGGGAATGAGCTCGTAGCCAACTTCGAGGGCGAGCACGTCGAGGGGCAGTTCCTTCTCGATGTCTTCCGCCGTCGCCGAACCGGCGCTCGCCGTAGGACCACCGGGGACCGACGAGCCTGCCGCGCCAGGGCCCATGCCCGTGCCTGACGTGTCGTCGGCGCTGTGGCGGACGTCGTTCCAGTGGTTGTAGGCGTAGTAGCCGAGGCTGCCCGAGATGAGCAGGAACGGCGTCACCGGCATGCCAGGGATGAGCATGAAGCACGCGATGACGATCGCGGTGAGGCCGATGGCCTTCGGCGTTCCGAACATCTGCTCGCGCAACGCCGAGCCAATTTCCTGGCCGGTCGCCGTACGCGTGACGAACATACCGGCGGCGGTCGAGACGAGGAGCGCCGGGATCTGGCTGACGAGCGCGTCACCAACCGAGAGGATGCTGAAGGTCTCGCCGGCCTGGGCGACGTCCATGCCCGCGACCACGCCGCGGATGAGGCCACCGACGAGGTTGACGACGGTGATGATGATGCCTGCGACCGCGTCTCCAGCGACGAACTTGCTCGCACCGTCCATGGCGCCGAAGAAGTCAGCCTCGCGCTCGACTTCCTTGCGGCGGCGGCGGGCGACGTCCTGCGTGATCATTCCCGAGGAAAGCTCCGCGTCGATGGCCATCTGCTTGCCCGGCATCGCGTCGAGGGTGAAGCGCGCCGCGACTTCCGCGATGCGGCCTGCACCCTTCGTGATGACCATGAAGTTGATGACGACGAGGATGATGAAGACCACGAGACCGATGACCACGTTGCCGCCGACGACGAAGCGGCCGAAGGTCTCGACCACGTGGCCCGCGCTGCCGGAGCCTTCGTTGCCGTGAAGCAGGATGAGGCGGGTCGTCGTGACGTTCAGCGCGAGGCGCAGCAAGGTCGCCACGAGCACGACCGTCGGAAACGCGCTGAAATCCAGCGGCTTTTCCACGAAGAGCGCGATGAGGAACACGCTCACCGAGATGGTGAGGCTGATGGCCAAAAGCATGTCCAGCAGGAATGGCGGGACAGGCATGACCATCATCAGGACGACCCCGATGATGCCGAGCGGCATGAGCAGCGGGAGAATCGAGTTCGAGTCCGGCTTCGTGGGGGATGCGATGGTGCTCACGCCACGTGTCATGCGAAGATCGCGCCAGGGATTTGCCTCCACCGTCGTGCGCAGAATTCCATGGAATCTGCACCGAAGTGCCCGTCTTCATGGCGGCGGTGTCAACGCATTGACGGCCTATTTCCAGCACTTCCTGAAGTGCCCGAGACGCGTCCCTTGAGGCGGTACACGTACGCGAGAATCTCGGCGACCGGCCCGAAGAACTCCTGCGTGATGGGCTTGCCGACCTTCACCTGCTTGGCGAGGCCGCGTGCGAGCGGTTTGTTCTCGAGAATCGGAATGCCATTCTCACGGGCTATTTTACGTATGTGCATGGCAATCTCGTCGTAGCCCTTGGCCGTGACGATCGGGATGCCGTCGCTGGGGCGGTAACGGATGGCGACCGCCACGTGGGTCGGGTTCGTCACGATGACGTCGGCGCCCTTCACCATCGTGGATATCGCCCGCTTCACACGCTCTCGCCCCTTGGCGCGCATTTGCATCTTCACGCGCGGGTCGCCTTCGTTTTGCTTGTGCTCGTCTTTGACCTCTTGCTTGGTCATGCGGAGCGACTTGCTGATGCGAAAACGCGAGATCAAATAGTCCGCGACGATGAGGACGACGAACGCCAAAATGGCACGGCCTGCGATGCGCGTGACCGCGTCCATGAGCTCGCTGGTCACGTGGGCCATGCCCGTGCGCGCGGCTCGTACAAGGCCCGGGTAGGCGTCTTTGGCGACGCCGTACGTGAGCCAACCCACGACGGTCACGCGCGAGAGCTGTGTCGACAATTCCGGAAGGCGCGCGAACGGATTCAGGATATTTTTCAGGTTCCCGAGCACGTTGATGCGCGAGAGCTTGAATTCGAGGCGACCGAAATCGAGGTCGAACCCCGACTGCGCAATGCCCGCGGCGAGCGAGGAGAAGAGGCCCGCAAGCATGATGGGCATGCAGAGCATCGCAAGGAGCGCCGTCGTGCGAAGCGCAATGCGTGAACCGTCTCCGCGGGTGAGGGCAAACGTGTCGCCGAAACATCCCATGGCGAAGAGGCGCAGTTGCTCGAAGCCTTCGGCACCAAACCAGAGCATCACGCCGAAAACCGCGGCGAGTGCCGCAATCCCGCCCGCGTCGGGAACCTTTGCAAATTGCCCTTCATCGTGCGCTTTTTGCCGCCGCTGGGCTGTCGCTTCTTCGGTTCTACTCTCGTCGTCACCACTCACGGGTCACCTCGCCAAGAGCGCCAAGAACAGGCGGTCAAAGTGGGATGCGACGAGCGAGAGATCACGTACCCAATCGTACGCAATATCGGTGAGCGCGGCGTAGAGCACCGAAGCGCCAAGGGAGATGGTGACAGCGAAGCCCACGGAGAAGATCTGCAAGGGCGGGGCCGCGCGCGCAATGAACGCAAGACCGACCTGCGCCACGACGATGGTCGACACGACGGGCAGCGCCATTTGAACGCCGCCGACGAGAACCGCTGAGGTGAGTTCCCTGAAAAATGGGCCAAATTGCGTCACATCGGCTGCGCGCCCCGCAGGCAGCACCGCGTAGGAATCAAAGAGCGCCAGCAGCACAACCCGATGCAAACCAACCGAGAGCGCGATGAGCATGAAGACGTTGCGCACGAGCTGACCGATGGGCGTTTCCGACACCTGCACCTTTGGGTCGAAGAGCGGCATCGCGTTCAGGCCCATCACCGTCGTGATGAGGTCGTTCGCAATTTCGATCGACGACAGGCACACGCGCACGACGAACGCCATGGCGACGCCCACGATGACCTCGGTTGGAGCCGTGATAAGGATCGCCGCCGCATTGGAAAAACGCTGGATGGGATGCACACCGTGCACCGCAAGCGTGAGGACTGCAACAATCGCCGCGCGAAGACGCACCGGCGCGTAGAGCCACGGCAGCGGCGCGAAGAAGACGACGCCCGCAACGCGGAGCGACTCGAGCATGAGGTACACGACCTCCCGCTCGAGGCCTGAAAGCGGATTCACCGCACGACCTTCGTGATCGAGCCGATGGTCTCACGCGTGTATTCTACAAGCGTGCGCACCATGGTGGGGCCCGCGAGCGCGAGCACAGCGCCGACGCCGAGGACCTTGACGACGAAGAGCACCGTGGCCTCGTTCACCTGCGTCGCGGTCTGCACAATACCAACGAGAAGCCCAATGATGAGCGCGGCGGCAAGGGGCGGACCCGCGATGGTGGCCGCCATGATGAAGACGTTGCGCAGGAGTTCGAGCGACTGGTCGATGGTCATCGGAAGCTCGCAATGATGGAGCCGACGACGAGATTCCATCCGTCGGCGAGGACAAAAAGCATGAGCTTCAGCGGCAGAGAAATGGTCGCGGGAGGAACCATCATCATGCCCATCGCCATCAGCACCGTCGCGACGGCGATGTCGACCACGAGAAACGGCAACAGCACGAGGACGCCCATCTGAAACGAGGTCGTCAGCTCCGAGATAATGAACGCCGGCACGGCGATTTTCAGGGGAACATCATCGGGCGTACTCGGCAGCGGCGTGCGCGTGGCCATGTAAAAGAGCTCGAGATCGTTCTGCCGCGTTTGCTTCAGCAGAAACCCGCGAATCGGCACCGAGGCTTTGTCGAGCGCCTGCATCTCCGTGAGCTCGCCACGTTCGTAAGGGCTGTAGGCATCGCGCTGAACGGCCTCGAAGACAGGAGCCATCGTGAAGAGCGTCACGAAGAGCGCGAGACCCACGAGCACTTGCCCTGGCGGCGTCTGCTGCACGCCGAGGCCCTGACGAAGAAACGACAGGACGACCACCGTTCGCACGAACGACGTCATCGTGAGCACCGCCGGCGCAAGCAGCGACAGCAGCGTCAGCAGGAGCAGAACGCGCAGCGACGGCGCGAGCGGGCCGTTGCCTAAGAGAGACGCGACGGTGGTGGGACCGTTCATCCCCTCCTCGGAATCCGCCTACGGGTGAGCCCCGCCACTTGTTCTTCAACGTTCGCAGGTCCCGGCGTTCGCGTATAGGCGTCGGCTGGACGAGGGCTTGTTGTCGGCTCACGTGTAGCGAGCACCCGATTCATGCGGGCACCGGCGCCAAAGTCGACCACGTCGCGCGTTTCAGATGCGAGCAAATCGGCTGCGTTTACGCTCGGAGCCGAAGGCGTTGTCGCCACCGGGTAGCCGTGCTGCGCCACCGCCACGGGCTGAACTGGCTGCGAGGCACTTTGGGACAGCGCGCGCCGCATCGCCTCGGTGAAGCCACCCTGTGGCGCGGGCACGTCGATGGGTGCCTCGTCGGACGACGATCCGTTCGAGGCTCGCAGGTCGACGCCACTGCGCTCTCGTGCGCCTTCGGCTCGGCCCAAATACGCCAGGCGTCGAATCGACGAATCGTTCACGCCGATGAGGAATCTGCGGCCGTTGAACTCCGCCACCACGAGCTGCGCGCGAGGTCCAACGCGGGTTGAGTCGACCACGCGAAGCCCGGACCCCGATGGCTTGCCGAGGAGCGACGCCATGGCTCCGCCGCCCTTGACTTGCTTCACGTAGAGCGCGGCCCCGCCGATGAGCGCGATGAAGAAGAGCACGGAGAACACGCGCCACGGCGACGGCCCTGGGTCCGCGCCAGCAATGGGTGCTGCGGGTGCGGGCGGAGCGAGCCACGGCCGCTGAGGCTCGCCGACAGCGCCTTGAGGCGCCACCATGCCCTGGGGATTGCCTTGCATCGCCGCTGCGGGCTGCATCGTCATCGGCGCCTGAGGAGCCATGGGAGCGGCCACCTGCATCGGCTGCTGAGGCTGCGCGACGTAGGGCTGCGCCGGGGCTTGTGGCGCCTGCGCCATGGGCATCGCGGGCGCACGAACTTGAGCGGGTGCCTGCATCACCGGGGCTTGAGCCATGGGCTGTTGCGGTTGCGCAACTTGCGGCGCGGCGACCTGGTTGACGATGGGCGCGGTCGGGAAGATGACCGGTGGCGGATCGGCAAACGCCAAAGATGTCCAAACAAACGGACAAAGCGCGAGGGCTAGACGCAGAAAACGCATGCTCATCCGCCGAGACCTTTCGTCTCTTCGTGGGAAATTTCCGTTAAACGCACGCCATAGTTCTCACCGACTTGGACCACCTCGCCGCGCGCGATTCGGCGATTGTTCACGTAGACGTCGAGAGGCTCGCCCACGATCTTGTCGAGCTCCAGGATCGACGCCGGTCCGAGCTTCAGAAGGTCCGCAATGCGCATCTTCTTGCGCCCGATCTCGACGGTGACGTCGACGGGCACATCCATCACGAAGCTCATGTTTTCAAGCCCTCGCCCGCTAGGCAAGGCTCCGAAGTCGCTGTCGTCGTTCGCCATCGTCGTCTACTCCGCCTTGCGTTCGGCGCGATGCATCGGGTCGATGCCGCGCGCTAGATACGGCGATTCACTTATCGTGCCGCGTCACGATCTCGATGGCCAACTGACCGCGCGAGATCTTAGGAATTCCACGAAATTTTTCTTCGCCAGACACACGGACCACCACCGGTTCGTCCATGGAACCGGGGAGCCGAATGACGTCGCCCACCTTGAGCGCGAGCAAACGACGTAGATCAATGCGCACCCGGCCAAGCTCCGCGATGACGTCGACAGGAACCTCGACGAGCGCGTCACGCATGCGCGGATCGCCCTTCTGCGGACGACGAGACTCGGCGCTACGTGCGGAAGCCTCAAGGGGCGACGCGCTGCAGACGAGCGTGAAACACGGCTGAAATTCCAGCCCTTCGACGTAGCACGCGCACACGACGAGCTCGCCGGTGCGCGCGCTCGCGGAGAGCACCGGCGCCTCGGTCCCCTGCACTTGCAAGAGGAGCCCCGACGCGTCGCGAATGCCCGCGATGAGGTCCGTCGCCAGGTTGCTCACGACACGACCGAGCACCGCGCGCTGGGCACCGCTCAAGGTCGGAGGCAGCTGCATCTCAAAGCCCGAACCGCTCGCACCGAGCGCGCCTTCGAGCACGAGAACGACGGCCTCGGTGTTCAAGTGCAGAATGCCGCGAACGCCCCCGGGAGCGCCGAGGTAGATAGCGAACGTCGGGCCTTCCGAGAGCGGCGGTTCGTAGTCGCCAGCGACAAGTTCGACCTGCGTCGGCGTCACCTGCGCGCGGTAACGAAGAAGAAACGGAAGGGTGCGCTTCGCCGTTCGCGCGAACGCGATGCCTGCACGCTCCATGCTCTGCACGGCGCCGTCGAATGGGCGCTGCAGCTGAACGAGGTCGATGCGCTGGACCCCCTCGGGCAGCTCTTCGTAGTTCGCCGCCGCGTAGTCGTACGCCTCGGCACCACCGAACGCGTCCGTCCCGTCGGACGCTCCGCCAAACGCATCGGCGCCCGTGTCGCTGAACGCTTCGCCCGCATCGGGGACGCCATAGTCCTCCTCCTCAGCAGGCGCCTCGTCGAGCGCGGCCTTTGGCTCGGTTTCCGAGACGAAGTCCGCGTAAGCAGCGCCCCAATCGTCGTCGTCGCCCGGAGCGCTCATTGCACGATGAAGTCGGTGATGAGGACGCGCTTGACCTTCGCCTTGCCCACTTCCTTCACGATGCGATCGGTGATCTGTTTCTTCACTTCAGGGAAGTTCTGCGGCGCCACGACGTAGTCATACGAGAGCGCGCGCAAGTACTCGAGCATCGCGTCCTTGGCGTGGGGAGCGATCTTCTTCATCTCCTCTTCGCCGAGTTTCTTCTTGAGGTCGATGCCGCAGCCAAGCTTCAAGTGCCGCTGCGCGCCGGACTCGTCGCGAAGGTCGACGATGAGGTTTTGAATTTCGACGAGCTCGCCCTCTTCTCCAGGCTTTTCGCTCTTCTTTTCCTCGCCGCCCTCTTCCTCTTCTTCGGCGTGCTCGATCTTGTGGCGCGGCTCGACGGGCTTGAGGCGTGCCATAAAAATGGGTCCGCCAAACCAAACCGCTGCGGCGAGCGCACCGACCGTGAGGAGGGGAACACCCACGAGCGTGATCGCCGGATTCGCGCCGCCGCCCTTCTTCTTGTCGCCGCCGTCTTTGTCCGCCGCGGGAGGAGCCTTCTTGTCGTCAGCCATGATCTCACCAGTCTAATGGAGCGGAGCTCACCGCTTCAAATTCACGATCTCTTGGAGCATGTCGTCGGCGGTTGTGATCGTCTTTGAGTTCGCCTGAAAAGCGCGTTGATGGCCGATCAAATCCACGAATTGCTGCGCCAAGTCGACGTTGCTTTGTTCGAGCGAGCCCGCGTTCAGCATGCCTCGTCCACCCGTCTTCGGGAGACCAATCGCCGCTTCGCCGCTCTTTTCCGTCGCAGCCCACACGCCGTTTCCGAGACGCGAGAGACCATCGTTCGAGGGGAACTTCGCGAGGGCAAGGGAGCCGATGTCGAGCTTTTGTCCGTTCGAATAGAGTCCGCGCATGATGCCCTGCGAGTCGACTTCCACGCCTTGGAGCTCGCCCACACTCGTGCCGTCCTGCGCCTGCGTGTTGATGGAGCTTCCGACAGCGAAGGAACTCATGCCGTCGAGGCCGGTCCCAGCTTTTTGCCCGGCCGCCGCGCTGATAGGCGAGCCGAAGTTCAAGTCAATCGCCTGTCCTGGCTTCGCGTTCTGGAAGTTCGCAACGATAGCCGTCGCCGTCGTCTGCGACTCAAGGGCGCCGCTCGTGTTGTAGTGCAGCGTTCCGCTTCCGAGAAGCGAGGGCGTTCCGGCGACGCCGCCGGTGATGTCGGCCCCGTCGCTCGTCGCATTGTACTCCCAGTCACCCGGGGTTGCGGCCTTCCGGAAATAGACATTGAGCGGGTGGCCTTTACCGAGCGAGTCGAAGACCGTCACGGTCGTCGCAAAGTTCGAGGTGGTGCTCGGGTCAGCCGGGTCAAATGCCGCAGGCGTGACCGCTGTTGAGTCGAGGTTTCCCACGATGGTGGCCTTCGACGTCACCACAGGCGGAATGCTCGTTTGCGGGAGCTGAAGCGGCACGAGGTTCGTATCAAAGCGGCCAGTTCCCGTCGCTTTGTAACCTTGAACCTGCAACCCCTGGGGGCTCGTGAAATAGCCATCTTTGTCGAAGCGAAACTGCCCTGCGCGCGAGTAGTACTGACCATCGACGCCGCCGGCGACACCCTTCATACAGAAGAATCCATCGCCTTCAATCGCAAGATCGGTCGCAACGCCGGTGGACGAAAGCGCACCCTGCGTGAAGAGACTCTGCACGCTCGTGCAACGCACACCGGACCCGCCGGAGGAACTCACACCGGTGCCACCGATGCGGCCGAGCATGTCGCCGAAGATGGCGCGCTGCATCTTAAAGCCGATCGTGTTCACGTTGGCGATGTTGTCGCCAGCGACGCTGAGGGCCTGACCCTCCGCCGCAATACCCGAGGTTCCCGTCGACATCATGTTCACAATTGACATGGCTTTCTCCTTCGAATGCTTCGGCTGAACTTACGATTGAACTTGAACGAGGTCGGACGCGGAAACCGAAAGACCGCTGTCCAATATGAGCTTGGTGATGCCGCCGTCGAACGACACCGCCTGAACTTTGCCCGTCGACTGCTGGTCCACGGCCACCTGTTGACCGTTCGTCTTCACGGCGTTGACGGAGACGGTGTAACGGCCCGCGGGTTGCGACACGCCGCTGTCGCTGCGTCCATCCCAGCGAAAATCCGTGCGTCCGTTCTTCTGCGCGCCGAGGTCCATCGTGCGAATGGTGTTGCCGCTCGCGTCCTTGACGGTGACCGTCACCTTGTCCGCGGAGTCGCCCAACGTGAACGGAGCCACGGAACCGATACCGTCATTGCCGAGCGTCACGGAACCGCCGTGCACCGTCACGTTCTTGCCGACGAGCCCAAGGCTCGCCGTGTTCGCGAGGCCCTGTTGCTGCGTCGCAAGGAGCTCGAGCATCTTGTTGGAATTCGTCTGCTGCTCGAGCGACGAAAACTGCGCAAGCTGGGCCACGTAAGCCGTGTCATCCATGGGCTTCAGCGGGTCCTGATGCGCGATCTGCGCGACCAAAAGCTTGAGAAAAGCGTCTTTTCCCATGGCTTGGTTGCCGGTCGCGGCGCTGAGGGGCGAGTCTGTGCTCGCGGCGGTGCTGCTGCTCGAAATTGTATTCACGGTGCCTCCGACACACCGTGCTCTGCAGAAGGCGTGCCGACCGCGACGCACGCGAGAGGTCCCTTACGTTGCGCGCTTTCGTCCCGCGAGTTCGTCCTCGAGCTTGCGCTCTTTGCCGGTCTCGACCGCGACCTCCGCGCTGCGAATGCGATCGATAAGCTCGTCGAGTCGCTTCACCTCGGACTGCGCAGCGACAACGGATTGGCGCGCGAGCTCGACGGCGTTGTGGTGAGCGGCGACGCGCTGACGCTGGGCGGCCTCGCGCAGTTTCGTGGTTTCGAGCCATTCCTCAAGCTCGCGCCAAGCGTCCGGAGCAATCGACTTGCGTCGCGCTTCGTCGATCGCGCCAAGCGCGCGGGCCTTCGTCGACACGCACACGCCAAGCTGAACCTCCGCCGCCGCGAGCTGCTGATGGGCCGCCGCGAGCTCTTTGGACCTGTCGTCGAGGGCCGACTGCTTCAGCCCGCGAATGCGCCCAATGCGCCGGATACGTGTACTCGGCATGCGTTACGCGAGCCTCAACGTCCGCTCATGGCCGCGAGCTGGAGCATGGCACCCATCGTTTGATCAAACGGCGTGGGCTCGGTGACGCTCTGCCGCAAGAACATGTCGATGAGCGGTTCGGCGCGAATCGACGCATCGACCTTCGCGTCGGAGCCGGGCACGTACGCGCCGACTTGGATGAGGTCCTGCGCTTCGCGGTAGGTCGCCATGAGGTCGCGTACCGAACCGGCCGCGCGAACCTGCGGCGGCTCCATGACGATGGGAGCGAGTCGCGAGACACTCGCGAGCACGTCGATGGCCGGATAATGGTTGCGCTCTGCAAGGGCTCTCGAAAGCACGATGTGACCGTCGAGAATGCCGCGCACCGTATCGGACACCGGATCTTGAAGGTCGTCGCCGTCCACAAGAACCGTGTAGATTGCAGTGATAACCCCTGCGCCGCCGCAGGTGCCCGCGCGCTCAAGCAATCGCGGAAGTGCTGCGAATACGCTCGGCGGATACCCCTTCGTCGCAGGCGGTTCTCCGCTCGCGAGGGCAGCCTCACGCATGGCCATCGCGTAGCGGGTCACCGAGTCCATGACGAGAAGCACGCTCTTGCCTCGGTCACGGTAGTACTCGGCGATCGACGTCGCGGTTTCCGCTGCGCGCGCACGCACAAGCGGAGGCATGTCACTCGTCGCGGTGATGATCACCGAACGCGCGAGTCCCTCAGGTCCGAGGCCATCGCGGATGAAGTCGTTGAGTTCGCGTCCACGTTCACCGACGAGCGCGATGACGTTCACGTCCGCTTCGCTCGTGCGACACAACATGCCGAGAAGCGTGGTTTTTCCCACGCCGGTGCCTGCAAAAATGCCAACGCGTTGACCGCGACCTAAGGTCAAGAGCCCGTCGATGGCCCGGACGCCGGTGGAGAACGATTCGCGGATCGACTTGCGCGACACGGCCGGTGGTGGCGCCTGACGCATCGGGTAGCTCTCGGTCGTCACGAGCCTTGGACCGGTGTCCATCGGCTCGCCGAACGCGTCGAGGATGCGGCCCAGAAGCGCGTCGCCGACGAACACCCGTGAGCCTCGCGCCGAGAGCCTCACGCGGTCGCCGGCCTTCACGCCTTCAACGGGACCGAGCGGCGTCGTCACGAGGCGGCCACCACGAAACCCAACAATTTCGAGGAGTAGCGGAGCCCCGCGCATGCGATCCACTTCGAGAAGATCGCCCACTCCGGCACGGAGGCCCTGCACCTCGAGCACGAGACCGATGACGTCGACCACCACACCTTCCGGTCGATGCGGAGACGCGCCTTGAATCGATTGCAGCACGCGCTCGAGGCTCTCGATCATGCGCTTTCCATCACCTTCATGAGGCCGGCCTGCTCCAGCACCGCCGCCATGCGTTCGCCGATCGATTCATCGACGCGCCCGTGCTCGCTCTCGACGATGCACGTGAAGGGCGCGAGACGATCGTCGACGACAAGCTCCGAACGCGGAAACTTGGATAAAAGTTCGCTGCGAAAAGCCTCGAGATGCTCATCGGTTGGCCCGGATGCAATCCGCACGACGTACCGATCGCTTTCCGAAAGCACCGCGATGCCTTGGCGCGCCGCCGCCAAGAGAAGCTCGGGCCGTTGGGCCATCTCCGCCCCCACGATGCGCTCGGCAAGCGCGACCGCGAGGCGAATGACATCGTGCTCGGACGCAAGGAGCGCATCGCGACGCGCAGCCATGAGCCCACGAAGTCCGTCCTCGAGCGTTGCGAGCGCTTCGATGACACGAGGGTCTTCCTCGGGCTCCATCGGTGGCAACGGAGGGGCGAGCACCTCCGCGGGAACAATCGGGTCGAACGAGGACGAATCGTCGTAACGGCCGAACGCATCGCCTTCGTCAGTTGCGTAACTCGGCGACATGGCCTCGCCGTTGTCAGCGAATTCGTCGCGCTCCGCCAGGGGAGCGAACGGATCAATCTCCGTGTAAGATGCAGCCGTTCGTCCTTCGAAGAACGGCGACGAGCTCCGCGAACTCGCCCCGACCTCTTGAAAGAGGACCGACTTGACCACGGGCTTCTGATTCGGATCAGACCAATTCTTCATCGCCACCAAGGTTGATCTGGCCTTCGCCCGCAAGTGCAAGCGCACGGTCCACGATCTCGCGTTGCGCCGCTTCGACGTCCGCGAGCTTCACGCCCGTGAGGTTGTCGAGGTCGTCGCGCAACAGCTCCGCCGCGCGCTGCGACATGCTCGAGAAGATCTTTTGGCGAATCTCTTCGCTCGCCGTCTTCATGGCGACCACGAGCTTGTCTGGCTGAATTTCCTTGAGAAGCGTCCGGAAGCCCTTCGCGTCGAGCGCGTTGAGATCCTGGAACGTGTACATGGCGCTGCGGATTTTGTCCGACACACCGGGCTGCAGGTCCGGCTGACCGTCGAGCATCGCGAGGAGCGTTTCGCCCTGCTCCTTCGACATCTTTTTGACGAGACTTGCGGCGCGGTTGACACCGTCGACACTGATGGCGGCGTCCACACCACGGGCGGGCAGTTCCGCCGCCACAGCGGTGATGACGCCTTCAAGCAGACCGGCCGGCAGCTCGGTCATGGTTGCGAGACGACCGACGACGCGAACCTGCAATTCATCAGGGAGAGCGGCGATAATGGCCGCGCTCTTCGCGGGCTCAAGCTGCGACAGAATCGCGGCGATGACCTGCGGATGCTCGGTCTCGAGGACGCTGCCAACCGCAACCGGATCGGAACTCGAAATGCGGTCGAGGGCCGAGGCGGGGGCCGCTCCAGAAAACACCGCGTTCGCCTTGTCTTCGCCGAGGGCCTTGGCCGCGAGGCGTCGCAAATAGCCCATGCCGCCTTGAGGTACGGCGACCGCTTCGCGCGCCTTGTCGATGTATTCCTCATACACATAGTCGAGCGAATTGGCCGGGACAGCTCGCATCATCGAGGCGATTTCCCTAAGTTTTCGCACGTCATGCTCTTCGAGCTCGGCGACGATCGGAGCGGCGATCGACTCGTCGAGGGAGAGGAGAAACAGGACGGCTTTCTCGGGCCCCGTGAGGTTCGGCGTTGCCATCGATCTATCGTGCCTCAGGTTACGGGCGTCGGCGAGTTCGCGACGCGCTTTCGAAGATTATGCACGGAGCTTGCCACGCGAACGCGCGGCGACGGGCCCGAACCGCCAACGTACAAAAGCGCACCGCGCCAAACCCACCGACGTACAAAAGCGCACCGCCCCAAACCCACCGACGTACAAAAGCGGAGCAGCCCGGCGAGCGAACGCCCCGAAGCTAGGAAGGCCCCCGCGACGGCTACTGAATGTAGCTAGAGCGGGGGCCGACCGACGATTCGGGGTGTGCAGCCGACGGGCTGCGGAGCGATTAGGCGGCGTCTTTCTTTTGGGCGTTGACGGCGTTTAGCCAGTCTCGAAGCACGATGGCGGCAGTGGCAGGGTCGCGGGATACGCCGTCGAAGACTTCCTTCCGGAGGCGATCGCGCCAGGCGACAACTTCGGGGGCTTCCGGCAGGAACTCGCGGAGGATGCGCGGATCGGGTGGCGGCGGCAGACGCTCGGCTTGACGGGCAGCTTCGGCTTCGGACTCGAGGCGCATGCGCTCCTCTTCTTCGGCGCGGACTTCTGCTTCTTCAGCCTCACGAACGAGTTGCTCGCGGCGCTTGCGCATGTAGACGATGGCGGCCCAGGTTCCGAGCCCGAGTGCGGGAACGGCGATCGCGTAGAAGCGCCAGTCTTTGTAGAATACAAGGGGCGGCGGTGGCGGCGGCTCGGGCTCTTTGTAGAAGTTGGAGCTCTCGACCTTGATGGTGTCGCCGCGCGTCGCGTCGAAACCGACGGCACCCTTCACGAGCGCCTCGAGTCGGTCGAGCTCTGCTCGTTCGCGCGGAAGAACAGTCTTGACGCCGTTCTCTTCTTTTTCGACGCCGTCCACGAGAACCGCGAGCGTCAAACGCTGCATGCGGCGACCGACCGGGGTCGTCTTCGTGACGACTTTGTCGACCTCAAAGTTGCGCGTGCGCTGCGTGCGGCTCGTGCCGGAAAGGCGCGCCGCCGCCGCGTTCGGGGCGTTCGGATCAACGGTCGGGTTGTTCGGGTCCGGTGTCGGGGCCTGCGCGCTTGGCATGGCGGACGACGCTCCGGGAATGCCCGACACACTCGCTTGCGCGGCTCCCTCTCCGGATCGCTCGATATTTTCTTGCTCGCTTCGAACCACTGCTTTCGCTGGGTCGTAGTGCTCTTCCGTGCGCTCCGTCGTCGCGGAGTCGAGCTCGACGCGGGCCCGAATCTCCACGTGACCCGGACCCACCGCGCGGTCGAGGATCGCTCGCGCCTGGTTCTCGAGACCGAGCGCCATCTCGCGCTCTTTTTCAACTTGCGCATCGCCCTCGGCTAGCGCCCCACCCTCTTCCTTCGGTCGATGCAGCGTGCTGCCGTCGGAGCTCACGATCGCCACGCGTTCGGCGTTGAGACCAGGCACCGCCGCTGCGACCAGGTGCAGGACCGAGGCCACTTCACCCTTCGAAAAACTGCGACCCTGACGAAGCTTGAGGACCACGCTCGCCGTGGCGTTCTCGCGGTTCGCCGTGAACACACTGCGCTCCGGAAGCACCAAGTGAACACGTGCATTCTGCACGCTTCCGAGGGTTCCGATGGTGCGCGCCAGTTCGCCTTCGAGGGCGCGCTTGAGGTTCACGCGCTGCTCGAACTCGGTCGTCCCGAGGCGGGTCTTGTCGAAGATTTCGAAGCCGACGCCGCCGCCCTTTGGAATCCCTTGCCCGGCGAGGTCGAGACGGAGTTCGTGCACGCGAAGTTCAGGCACCTCGATGGCAGAACCGCCCGCGGCCACGCGAAAGGGAACCTTCAGCTCCTTGAGCTTCGTGCTGATCGCCGCCGCATCGTCGACCGCGAGGTCCGTAAACAGGTACGCGTAGGTTTCCTGGTTAGACGCGTTCGCGATGTAGAGCGTGCCGCCAAGCACCGCGACCACCGCGCCCACGAGGGCGAAGCGCCGCAGGGCATCGAGCCCCTGCCAAAAGGCGAGAAACTGCTGGAAAACTGCGGCAAGGCGTTCGTTCATGGCTCAGCTCGCTCAGACGTTGATGCGCCAAAGCTCCTGGAAAGATTCGAGCATCTTGGATCGAACGTTCGCCAAGAGGCGAGTTTCGATCTCCGCTTGTTTGTTTGCGATCATCATGCCGTGGATATCGTCGAGGCGACCCGAAGCGAATTCGGTCTGCATGTTGTCGGCAACTTCTTGGCTCTTCTGAGCCTTGTCGATGGCGCTCTTGAAGACGTCACTGAAGGCGACCGCCGGCCCCTCTTGCTTCGGGGCGAGCGGAACCGCCTCAAAACGCCCGCCCGCGGGCAGCGCTAAGGGGAGTTCGCCGGAGATGCGTCCGAGGGCCATGGCGATTACCCGCGTCCAATGCCGAGGGCGGTCTTCGCCATCGACTTGATCATTTCGACGCTGGAGACGCCAACCTCGTAGGCCCGGCTCGCCGCCATCATATTGACCATTTCTTCGACCGCGTTGACGTTCGGGTAGCTCACGTAACCCTGCCCGTCCGCGTCCGGGTGGCCTGGATCGTAGACTTTTACCGGGTCTCGCTCGTCGCGATGGATGCTTGACACCCCCGCCAAGGAAATGGCGCCGCGGGTCGGATCGTCAAACCCGGGCGTACCCGACGTGTCGAGGGGCGTCGCCGTGAACACGGGGTCGAGGCGGCGAAACGGGCCGCCTTCGTCGGTGCGGGTCGTTCGGGCGTTCGCGAGGTTCGACGCGATCGTGTTCATCCGCGTGCGTTCGACGGTGAGGCCGGATGACGCGACTTCGAGAGCGGAGAATAAGCCGATGGCCGCCATGGGGTCCTCGTTTCAGAGCGCAGAGCGCTCAGCCTTTACCGTCGTTGGCTGCAAAGCGCAGGCCATCGAGCTCGCCTGCCACGAGCTGGGAAATCACTTCGTAACGCACTTGGTTCGCGGCAACCTTCGCCGCTTCGCGGTCGAGGGAAACGTAGTTGCCATCGTTGCCCGGGCTCGCCGCCGGATCTTCAAAGGTACGCCCTTGAAACAGCCCCGGCGACGTGGGGTCGTCGAGGTGATTGCCAGCCGTTCGGGTCATCGCCACGTTGAACTGCCCCTGAAAGTCCGCGACCATCGAGTCGATGCGCGCGAGATCCTTCGGGACGTACCCGGGCGTGTCCACATGGGCAATATTCGACACAAGAACGTTCTGACGCTCAAGGTGGTAGTCGAGCGTGCCGTTCAGACGGTCGATTCCGGCGAAGAGATTCGGCGAGCTCATAGGGCCCAGCAAGCGAACGCCGTGCCAACCCCGGAAAACCCCTCGTGTCACTGCTTTGTAGCGGGGTCAGATTGACCCCGGGTCCCATGGAACCCGTGCGGTCAAATCGAACCCATCGCCAGAACGTTGGGAACTCCATCGAGGGCGGCAACGTCCCGCGTGCGCGGATTCTCACGATGGATACGTTTTGCCCCGATGGTCCTACACGAGTCAACATCTACCCAGCCCCGAACGTCTGGGTGAGCGACCCCCGATGGCGTCATGGGACGGCGCCCAAAAAATGTGGCCAATCCCCTGGCTCGAACGGGGGCGTCAAAAATATTCGCCAAAGCGCCGACACATGGACTGACGATTGCTTGACGGAAAGGGTCAACCCGCGAGTCACCGGAGTCCCGATGTCACCCAGCACCTCCTTAATCAACGACCTCTCCTCCGAGTACACGGGCGAACGCCCCCGCAGCATGGCGCACGTCGTGGGCGAAGCCGCTTCGCTTGTCGACGTCTACCGAGTCATCGACCGCGTAGCCGCCACGCCTTGCACCATCCTCTGCACGGGTGAGTCCGGCACGGGTAAGGAGCTCATCGCTCGGGCTATTCACGAAACGAGCCCACGCGCTTCGAAGCCCTTCGTGGCCGTTAACTGCGGAGCCATTCCCGAAGCGCTTCTCGAATCCGAGCTCTTCGGCCACATGCGCGGTGCGTTCACCGGCGCCGTCGCCACGAAGCCCGGCAAGGTCACCATCGCGCAGGGCGGCACGCTCTTTCTCGACGAGCTCGGCGAGCTTCCTCTCGCGCTCCAGGTGAAGCTCCTCCGCCTGCTGCAGAACAAAGAATACAGCCCCGTTGGCGACACGAAGGTGCACAAGGCTGACGTGCGCATCGTCGCCGCCACCAACGTCGACCTCGAGACGGCGGTTCGTGCGGGCCAGTTCCGCGAAGACCTCTACTACCGCCTCAACGTCATCCACCTGCAGCTCCCGCCCCTCCGCGAGCGCCCAGGCGACGTTCCTCGGCTCGCCGACTTCTTCCTCGCGGTCCACTCGGAGCGCCTCGGCCGCAGCGGCCTCTCGTTCTCGAAGGCGGCCATTGAGGCCCTCGAAGCATGGCAGTGGCCAGGCAACGTTCGCGAGCTCGAAAACACCG
>CAIQDA010000330.1 GCA_903870415.1 uncultured delta proteobacterium | reverse complement strand
TGGTCGACATGGGCGTCGAGCCGTTCCTGATTCGCTCGTCCGTCATCGGCATTTTGGCCCAGCGCCTCGTGCGCGTTCTTTGTCCGCACTGCAAAATTCCCTACGAAGCGAAGCCCTACGAGCTTGAGCAACTTGGTCTCACGGCCGAGCGAATCGAGCATCGCAAGCGCCGTCGCGACGTGCCGGGTACGCGCTACTACCCGCGCGAAGCCCCGCTCACCGACGCGCTCGACGTCGACTTGACGAAGCCCATCATTTTCCATCGCAACGGCGGCTGCGACAAGTGCGGCAACACTGGGTTTTCCGGTCGACGCGGCATCTACGAGCTCTTGCTCATGGATGACGCCATCAGCCCGCTCATCCTCCAAAATGCCGATGCCCAAACGGTCAAGCGCGCGGCGTTCGAGCAGGGCATGGACTCCCTTCGCGACGACGGTGCGCGCAAGGTGATTTCGGGCATGACGTCTGCCGACGAGGTTCTCGCGGCAACCCAAGAAGACTTTGACATGAACGCGACGCAGCCCGGCTCCGGCGCGGCGGCGTAAGGGCCCCCATGCCTGTCTTCGACTACAAAGGCATCAACGTCTTCACGGGCAAGCCCGTGACCGGCATCAAGGACGCGGACAACGCGAAGGTCCTCCGCACGCTCCTGAAACGTGAAGGCATCCTCCTCACGAGCGCGAAGGAAGAGCTTCTCGAAAAGGTCGGCTCGTCGGGGTCCGGCGGAAGCATGTTCGGCGGCGTGAACTTGGCGGACGTCGCTGTCACCACGCGCCAATTGGCCACGCTCGTCGGGGCCGGGATTCCGCTCGTCGAAGCCGTGGCGGCGCTCATCGAACAGAGTGAGAAGCCGCAGCTGAAGCGCGTTCTGACGAGCGTGCGCGATCGTCTCAACGAAGGTTGGGCGCTTGCTCGCGCTCTTGAGCCGCACCCGCGCGTGTTCTCGAACCTCTACGTCTCAATGGTGTCGGCAGGCGAGGCGTCGGGAACGCTTGAAGCCGTTCTCGAGCGACTTGCAGACTACATCGAAAGTCAGTCGAAGCTTCGGGGCAAAGTCGGCGCGGCTCTCGCGTACCCGGCCTTGATGCTCATGATCGGCAGCGTGCTTATCGGCGTGATGATGATCGTCATCGTGCCGAAGGTGACGAGCATTTTCGCGAGCCTCGACCGAGCGCTCCCTTGGTACACCGAGGTGCTCATCGGCATGTCGCAGGGCCTAGGGTCCGCGCAGATGGCGGGCTTCGTGCTCTCGATCACGTCGTTCATCTTTCTGCGTCGTCGCTACAGCGAACAGCTTGGTTCTGCGCAGGCCACGGGGCGTGCGGCGACCGGCCTCGCGCTCGGTTCTCTCGCGGCGACAATCCTTGCAAGTCTCGCGTGCGAATCGCCGCTGAAGTACGCGATGGGATGCGTCGCTGGCATCATTGGCGGCTTTGCGGTCACCAAGTTCATGGCGTTCGCCGGAACCCCGGATGGGCAAGTTTGGATCGACACGAAGAAGCTTCAGCTTCCAATCTTCGGTCCGCTCTTTCGCATGCTCGCGGTGGCCCGCTTTGCTCGCACGCTGAGCACGCTTCTCAAGAGCGGCGTGCCTCTTTTGAAGGCGATGGACATCGTGAAGAACGTCCTCGACAACGCGAAACTCGAGCGCGTCGTCAAGGACCTCTCGGCCTCGGTCCGCGAAGGCGAGTCGATCGCCGGTCCGCTGAAGAAGTCCGGTGACTTCCCGCCGCTCGTGACCCACATGATCGCCGTCGGCGAGAAGAGTGGCCAGCTTGAGCAAATGCTCGAAACGGTCGCGAAGAACTACGACACGCAGGTCGACACGAGGGTGCAGGCCCTCACGAGCCTCCTCGAGCCGCTGATGATCGTCGTCATGGGCGGGTCTGTCGGCTTCATCGCGTTCGCGATTCTCATGCCTCTCATCCAGATGAACGACTTCGGCCCCTGATGATGCTCACGCGCCGCGCCCCTCTCGCAGCACCTTCCGTCCGCCTAGAGCGGGGAGGCCGGGTTGCGCGTGTGGTTCTCGCTGCAGCGTTCGTTCTCGGCTGTTACCGACTTGGGCGCGCGGACGAGGAACGTGCGGCGACGCGGGCTTCGAAACAGTCCGTCGAAGAGCTCGTGCGTCGGTACCGTCTTCGGCATGGCGGCCGGTGCCCCCGCGATCTCGCGGCGGTCGCGCGTGATTGCTCACGGGCGGAACTTCCTCGTGACGGTTGGGGCAATGCGTTCGCTTTGCGTTGCCCATCGCCGCGCGACCAGCACGATTTCGACGTCCTCAGCGCCGGCCCGGACCACGTCTCCGGTGGCCTCGATGCGGTAGACTAACTTGTATCATCCCTCTCACGAGTCTCTCATGAACCACCGAAGCATCGCCTCCGCCCGTCGCGCCCTCGAACGCGGCATGTCCCTCGTCGAAGTCATGATCGTCGTCGTGATCATTGGCCTCATCGCTTCCGGAGCCGCGCTCGGCGTGTTTCCGAAACTGAAGCAAGCCCAGGTCGACACGACGAAGACCGGCGCGCGCACCATTCGCCAGGCCGCCGAAAGCTGGCGCGGAGGCCACGCCGCCGACGAGTGCCCCACGCCGAAGCAGCTCATCGAAGAGAAGCAGCTCGACACCGCGTCGAAGATTTCGGACGCGTGGGATCAACCCTTCAAGATTCTTTGCGAGGACGACGAGACCTACGTCACGAGCGGCGGGCCAGACAAAAAGGAAGGCACCGCGGACGACATCAAGATTCCCGAGCCACTGAAGTGACGTTGAGCGGGCACCTCGGTCGAACCACGCGGAAGGCGCGTGGCATGACCCTCGTCGAGGTGCTCGTCGTGGTCGTGATCGTCGCGCTCATCAGCGGCAGCATGATCGCGGGCTCAGGCCAATTGGGTGGAGCGCGTTTGAAACGTGCGTCTGCGATGCTCGTGGCCGCAGTGCGAGCGGCCTTTACCCGTTCAACCGCCGTATCGAAGAGCGTCCGTTTGGTGTTCGACCTCGATCACAACACCGTGAATCTCGAAGAGGCCGATCAGCCCATGCTCGTGCAGCGCTCCGATGACTCGCTTGGTGCCGACCCGGTGACCGAAGCGCAGAAGCACGCCTACGAAGAAGCGCAGCGTGTGCTCGGTGGCCTCGTGGTCCCGCGTCCAAAGTTCCACTCGGCGAAGGCCGCAGGATTCGATCGCGAGGGTGATGGAGCCGGTCGATCACTCGGGCGCGGCATCGTCTACAAACAAGTGCAGACTGCACACGATGATGCGCCCAAGACCGACGGACTCGCGTATCTGCACTTCTGGCCTGGCGGTCAAACCGAGCGCGCGACGATTCAGATCAAGGGTGAAAAAGGCGATGAGACTTCGGGTCTCTCGCTCATCGTGTCGCCGCTCACAGGCAAGGTTTCGGTCGCGAGTGGCACCGCAGAATCGCCCTGGGAAAAGCTTGAATCGGAGCGCGAAGATGCGGACTTCTGACCCGCGCCGCTCCCATGGTCGCCGTGATCGCGAACGGGCGTTTTCGCTCCTCGAGATCATGGTGGCGATCGCCATTCTCGGCCTTACGCTGACGGTGATTCTCTCCGCGCAAGGGAGCCTTGCGGCGAGCAACAAAATTGCCGCGCGCGAAGGCATGGCCGTGACGCTTGCACGATGCAAGATGACGGCGGTCGAAGAAGATTTGCTCAAGCGCGGCTACCCGGTTCTCGACGAGATCAACGGCGACGAGCCATGCTGCGAGGGCATCGATGCGCCCGCATTTTCATGCGACACGTCGGTCGAGCGCGTCGAGCTTCCTGAGATGTCGGGCGCAGGCGAGGGAGACGCGGGCATTGGCGGCGCCCTCGCGCAAGCGGTCAAAGGTGTTCAACCCGACAAGGGCGGCGGCGACAAAGGAATGCCCGCGTTGCCTCCAGGGCTCGCTCAACAAGGCGCGATCGCGAGCGCCGTGGGCGATGGTGGGCTCACCGACATTGCCGCGACCATGTCTCGCCAAACAGACGAGGCCTCGGGTGGTGCGGGGGCTTCGGGGCTCGTCGCGCAGGTGCTCGGAATCGTCTACCCGTCGCTGCGCCCCATTCTCTCGAACAGCGTTCGTCGTGTGACGGTCGAGGTGAATTGGAAAGAGGGGCCGACGGAGCGCGACTTCAAGCTCGTGCAGTTCGTCACGAACCCGTCCATCGCCGCGGGAACGTTGGGCGCAGGTGGTGCGGCTGCTGCTGCTGCCGCTGCTGCTGGCGGGGCTGGCGGTGCGGCTGCCCCTGGCGGAGTTTCGGGCTCGGGCAACAGTGGCCAACCGATTCCACTTGGAGGCGGCAAGTGATCCGCTCTCGCCGTTCCGAACGCGCGATGACGATCCTCGAGGTCATGGTCTCGATGGCGATCCTCGCGATGATTTCGCTGCTTATTTACGGCGCGTTCGATTCCGTCACGCGGGGCAAAACGACCGAGAGCGCCCGCATGGAACGTTACCGCGAAGGCCGGGGAGCGGTCCTTCGCATGAGCCGCGAGCTCGCCTCGGCGTACCTCTCGGACCACGGGTCCAAGGTTTCGGCGACGACCGCACGACTGACCGCATTCGTGGCCTCGACCGGCATGAGCTACCAGCGCGTGGACTTCACCGCGTTCGTTCATCGCCGCACCGAACGCGACGCGAAGGAATCCGATCAGTCGGAGGTGGGTTACCTCGTTGTGAAGGACCCCACCGACCCCGACGTGATGGACCTCGTGCGCCGCGAGCAGCCTGTGCCTGACGCCGATCCGCGGCACGGCGGCCACGTCGACGTCCTCGCTCGCGACGTCGAGGAGTTCACGATGAAGTTCCTCGATCCCATCACGGGCAACTGGCTCGAGTCGTGGGACAGCATGTCGTCGAACGGTCAGCCGAACCGTCTCCCGATGGAAGTCCGCATCACGTTGAAGCTTCGCGGCACGAAGACCTCGCAGGCCCTCGCGTATGGCGCACGCGTGATGATTCCGCTCCTCCAACCTCTCGGGTTCGGAAACTGATGCCACGTCCATCGCGTCCAAAGAGGTTCGTGCGGCGCTCGCAGCGGGGCATTGCGCTCATCATGGTGCTCGGTGCCGTGAGCGTGCTCACCGTCGTGCTCGCGGAGTTTCAAGACGAAGCAGGCTCTGAAGTTGCGGCGGCCAACGCGGACCGTGATGCCGTTCAGGCCGAGTACCTCGCGCGTAGCGCCGTGAACCTGACGCGACTTCTCATCGCGACAGAACCCGTGGTGCGGCGAGTCGTGGCTCCCCTTTTCCAAATGATGCGCCGCACGCCACCGCAGCTTCCCATCTGGGAATACGCGGATCGAATCCTTGCAGCCTTCAACGATTCGGCCGCCACGAAAGACTTCGCGGCAACGGTGGGTATCGACCTTTCTCAGTCGAAGAACTTGGGCATCGAGGGTGGACGCTTCGAGATCAAGGTCGTCGATGAAGACGCCAAGATCGACGCGAACCTCGGCGGCTCGAATCAGATCGCGCACAACCGTTTGGCGCGCGAGCTGCTCGGGCTCATGAACGGCTTGCAGTACGATCGCCTCTTCGATCGCGCCGACGCGGACGGTCAAACGCACGATCGCCTGCAAGTGTGCAGCGCACTCATCGACTGGGCCGACCTCGACGAGCAGCGCTTCGACTGCAACGTCACCGAGACGAACAGTGGCGGGTCGACCTCGGAGGACGGGTATTACGCGAACCTGAAGAAGCCGGTGCGTCGCAAGAACGGACCCTTCGACAGTCTCGAAGAGCTGCACATGGTTCGCGGCATCACCGATGACTTCTGGTCCACGTTCATCGAGCCCGATCCGAGCCGCCCCGAGAAGCGCACGATGACCGTCTGGGGGCAGGGTACCGTCAACGTCAACAGCGCCAACGCGCAGGCTCTCGTCGCCGTCATCTGCAGCGACGCGCGCGAGTCAGAACTCTGCAAAGATCCGCAGCAAGCCGCGCTCTTCACGATGGGCGTCAACATGGCGCGTGGCGTGGCGATGGGCGTTCCCATCTTTGGCAGCTCGGACGAGTTCATCGCGATGATGAAGGGCGAGGGGCTTCTCGGGCCGCTGCTCGCGAACATCGGAATGAAGAAGGTGACGTTCAAGTCACCGGCCGAGTTCAAGAAGACCATCTCGACCGAGAGCAAGGTCTTCTCGGTGTACGCCGTCGGTGTCGTGAAGGGCTACAAGCGAGAGACGCGCTCCCTCGTGCACGCGGTCGTGGACTACCGTGACGCCCCAACCCTCGACGGAAAGCCTCCGAGTGCGCCCAGCGGCGGACAACTTCGCGGAAACGAAGCGTTTATGGCAGTCCTCGCCCCAAATCCTGGTGGACGGCTTCTTTACTTCCGCGTCGAATAGCATTCCACGTACAGAAAGACCCCTATGAGTCTCTGGCTCGGTATCGACATCGGCACATCCTCCGTGAAAGCGGCCCTCGTTCGCGCGCAACGTCAGCGCACGACTCTCGAGGCCATTTCCGTCGCAGAGCTCGCGGACTGGGGGTCTGTCGAAGAGTGCGTGCGCATGGCCGCAGACGCTTGCTCAGGCGGCAACCTGAAGGGCATCGAGGGCATCGCGGTCGGCCTTGAGGGCACGCGTACCGCTGTGCATATCCTCACGGTTCCCGGCGACGTCGAGAAGCAAATGGGCGACGTGCTCACCTTCGAGCTCGAAGCGCAGTTGCCCTTCGCGCTCATGGGAAATGCCGTCTTCGATTACCGCATTCTCAAGGTTGTTCCGTCGTCCGAAAACGACGAAGGCAGCGTGACGGCGATCACCGCGATCGCGCGCATCGACGAGGTCATGCAGCAGATCGAGCTCGTGAAGACGGCTCTCGGCATCGAGCCCGAGCGCGTCGGTGCCGGTCCGTTTTCGATCGCGTCTCTCGTGGCGCATACGCCGGAGCTTGTGGTCGACGGCACCATCGGCGTCATCGACATTGGCGGGCATTCGTCGGACTTCATCCTGTTTGAAAAAGGCAACGTCACCTTCGCGCGCACGCTTACGAGCGGCATCGCGACGGAGAGCGGTGGCGCTCATCGCATTTCGCGCGACGTGAGAAACACCATCGCGGCCTACAAGGCACGCGGGGGCAACCAGCCGCAGCTCATCTACATTTGCGGCGGCGGCTCCTACGTGAGCGGTGTGCACGTCACGCTTGCCGACGACTTGGACTTGCCCGTCGAGCTGCTCCCAACGCCATCGCAAGACTTTGCGAATGCGTCGCCATTCGAGGACTACGAGCTCACGCGTTACACAAAGGCTTTGAGCCTCGCGATCAGCCTCTACGGGCGCACCGCGGGCATGAACCTGCGTCGTGGCGAGCTTCGATTTTCGCGTGGCTTCGACTGGGTGCGCGAACGCGTGCCGCAGCTCGCGGGGCTCACGGCGCTCTTCTTGGTGAGCTTCTTCTTCGCGGGCTGGTCCCAGCTTTTCCTGATGAACCGGGAGAAGACGGCCCTCGAGGGAGCGCTCCAGAAGGTGACCGCCGAGGCGCTGGGCGAAGCGACGTCGGACCCCGACAAAGCGCGACAAGCGGTGGCTGCGCAACAGGGCGGCAGCGATGAGAACCCGATGCCGCACGCGGACGCCTTCGACGTGATGGTGCGCCTCTCGGAGGTCGTGCCGTCGTCGATGACCCACGACGTGGAAGAACTCGACGTGCAGAAGGGCCACGTGACGCTTCACGGAATCGTGGATTCCATTCCCGATGCGCAGTCCATCGCGCAGTCGCTTCGAAGCGAGCCATGCTTTTCGGATGTTCGCATCTCGCGCACGAGCGCGGTCGTCGGCGGCGATCGTCAGAAGTACATGATGGAATTCGACCTTCGCTGCCCCGAAGATCAAAAGCAGAAGAAGACGGCGAAGAAGGCCGATTCGCCGGAGGAAAAGTAAATGGGACTCGCATCCTGGTGGGCCAATCTCGACCTGAACCGGCGCGAGCAGCGCAACGCGATCATCGTCTCGGCGACGATCGGAGGCCTCCTCTTCCTCTCCGTTCCCGCTTCGCTCGTTTGGTACACGAGCAAGCTTCGCGACGAGACGACGGAACTGCGCGACGCCCTCGACAAGGTGCAGTCTTCACGCGGTTTGATCATCGAGCGAAAGCAGAAGCGTGAAGCGATAGCTGCACGTTACAAGGACAAAGCGCCGGCGCTCGACAGCTTTCTCGAGGAGCATGCGCGCGAGCAGAAGCTCGAATTGTCCGACGCGGTAGGCCGTCCGGAGGTCGCGATCGGCAAGCGCTACGTCGAACGCATGACGGTCGTGCATCTCAAGAAGGCCGGAATGGGCCCCATCGCGCGCTGGATTGAATCGATCGTGACGAGCGGCAAGCCCGTCATCGTGAGCCGCCTGAACCTTCGTCGTAGAACCGGCGAGCCCGACGCGTACGACCTCGAGGTTGGCGTCGCGGCGTACGATCGAAGCGAGCAGCCGAAGGGCGAGAAGACCGACAAGGACAAGAGCGAAAAAGTCGAGAAGAGCGACAAGAAAGAAGGCTCGCGATGAAACTAGCTCTGTTCTTCGAGCGCTTTCGCACACAGCTTCCATACGTCGGCTATACGCTGTTTTACTTCGCCGCGTTTTCGGGCTTCCTGTTCACGGCGTTTCCGTACCGTGTGCTTCGCGACCGCATCGTTCTCGACTTTGCGAAGGAGCAGCGCAAGTCGCCGCATCCGAAGAGCTTGTCGATCGAGGATCTCGGCCCGGCGTGGGGCGGCGTGCGAGCGAAGGGCGTTCGACTCTCTTCTCCCAGCGAGAAAGCTGGCGAAAAGCCATCGGCCCTGGTCGTAAGCGACGCGGTCATCAAGCCCTCGTTCGCCGCGGCGCTCGTGGGCACGACGGACGTGTCGTTTTCGGCGCAGCTCCTCGGCGGCCAAGCGGAGGGGCGCTTGGTGTCGTCGAAGAGCGAGAAGGCGTTCACGCTCAAACTCGCGAAGATCGATCTCAAGCAATCCGAAGGCGCGTCGTCGTCGTTGGGCCTTCCCGTTGAGGGCGTCGTGGACGGAAGCTTGCGTCTCGAACTTCCTGACGGCAAAGGCGCGAAGGCGAACGGCCTCGCCCAATTCGAGATCACGGACCTCGCGTTCGGCGACGGCAAAGCGAAGTTTCACGACCAGCTTGCTGTGCCGAAAGTCACCGTTGGAACGCTCTATTTCAACGCCGAAGCCAAAGACGGCAGCCTCAAGATCGCTCGCCTTGGCGCAGCGGGAAAAGACCTTGATCTCCTTGGCGAAGGCCGAATCAAGATCAGCGATTTTCTTGGCGATTCGGTGCTCGAATGCTCGCTTCGCTTCAAGGTCGCCGACGGGTACCGAGGCAAGAGCGACGTGACGACAAGCCTCTTCGGCAAGCCGGGGTCGTCGGTTCCTGGCGTCGTCGAAATCGCCGAGCCTCGTCTCCGCGCATCGAAGCGCCTCGACGGGTTCTATTCGTTCCGCGTTCGCGGCACGGTCGACAAGCCCGAGTTCACGCCCGACCCGGGGTCCTGACACGCCGTCTGACCTGGTGACGCGATTGCTGATGCGATTGCGCGATCCCCTTCGCGCGAGTCGTTAGCCAGGTCGACGTGCGGCCGCGATCCAGGCCGTGGCAAGGTCTTCTTGCACGAAGAGCGTGTGCACGAACGGAAGTGCATAGTGCAAGCGATTCACGCTTGGCGTCGGGAGGCCCGCGCGCGTTTGGAGTTCTTCGACGAGTGGCGCGAGGACGAGCACGCGCCAAAGTGCGCCCACGACGCCGAGCGTGAGGAACGAAAGAAACGGGACGGCGATCGAGGCGAACGCCACGTTTCTGCGCAGGTAGACGCGCAAGTCATGTCGGACGAGCGAGAGCCAGAATGCGCCACCGAAGGGGCCGAGAATCGTCACGAGGACGAGCGCGAGCACTCCGCTCAAGGGGGCTCCGGGCGGGCCGTTCGTCGCCTCGATGGCCGCGTCGACCGCCGACAGTTGCGGGCGTTCCAGCGCGAATTCAGTCTCGAACGACGGCGATGACGGGGGCGGTGGTGGTTGCGGTGCGGGCGGCGTGGGGACGGGCGACGGTGCGCCGTTCGTCAATGCAGGCCCATGCGCGACGGGCGTGGCGTCGTGAAGTTGCTCAAGACCGTTGCTGTCGTGCGCGCCGTTCGACATCCCGTTCGTCACCCCGTTCGTCAATGGCGGGGCAGGGGCGCTCGATCGCCGCGTGAATCCGGACGGCGGAAGCGCCGAAACGGCGAGGGCAGGACTTTCGCCCATCATGACTGTTGCCGCGCGTCGCCCCGTCGCCTTCTCGAACGGGAGGCCGCAAACAAGGCAGTGCGTGGCGTCTGGGGCGGGCGCCGTCTTCCCGCATCCGTGGCAGAACATTCGCGCAGGCTAGCGTGCTTTTCGCGCCGCGCGGCCTCCGGTCGAGACGATTGGGTCCGCCTCTCGAGCCGGACGGTTGCGTCACCATCGACACGTGGGGGGAACCACGCCTTGACACGGACTTTGCCGCGCCTCTAGCGTCCGCGCGCCAACCGACCGTGGTGTGCCTCGAGCCTACCTAGTCGTTTGCCGTCAAGCCCAGCGAGACCCCATGCCTTTCCGCCTGTCCGACGAACGCGAGCGCGAGCTCGAGGCCATCCTCAGCCGATACCCCACGCGTATGGCTGCGCTCATTCCCGCGCTGCATCTCATCCAAGACCAAGAAGGCTGGATCAGCGACGAGGTGATTGGTTGGGTATCGCAACGCCTCGACGTGCCGCCCGCACACATCAAGGGCGTCGTCACGTTCTACTCGCTCTTCAACCAGCACCCGGTCGGCAAGCATCAGGTGTGGGTTTGCCGAACACTGCCGTGCGCCCTTCGTGGCGCCGGTGACGTGCTCGCTCAGTGCGAAAAAATCCTCGGCGTTCACGCCGGCGAGACGACGCCGAATGGCAACGTGACGTTGCGCACGGCCGAGTGTCTCGCGAGCTGCGGCACCGCACCGATGATGCAGATCAATAAAGAGTATCACGAGAACTTGACGCCGGAAAAAATCGACCGGCTCCTCACGAAGCTCATGGAGTCCTGATCGATGCTGCAGCGCACGAGCTACCTCACGAAGAATTATGGCAAGCCCGAAGGCTGGACGCTTCCGGTCTACGAGGCGACAGGCGGCTACGCTCAGGCGAAGCGCGTCCTCACCTCCATGACCAAAGAGCAGGTCATCGACGAGGCGAAGAAGGCGAACGTCCGCGGTCGCGGCGGGGCCGGCTTCCCGATGGGCATGAAGTGGAGCTTCATGCGTCCGCACGCCACGAAGCCTTCCTACTTGGTGCTCAACGCCGACGAAGGCGAGCCGGGAACGCACAAAGACCGCACCATCATGGAGCTCAATCCTCACTCCGTGGTCGAGGGTTGTCTCATCGGCTGTTACGCGATCGGGGCGCATGTAGCTTACATCTATGTGCGTGACGAGTTGCACCTGTCGAAGGCACGCCTCTCGGCCGCCATCGATGAGGCGAAGAAGAAAGGTTACGTCGGCGCGACGCCGTTCGGAGCCGACTACGCGATCGAGATCTACGTCCACACGGGCGCCGGCGCGTACATCTGCGGCGAAGAAACCGCTCTTCTCAACAGCCTCGAAGGCAAGCGCGGCGAGCCACGACTCAAGCCGCCGTTTCCCGCTCAGGTCGGCGCATTCGGATGCCCGACGACGGTGAACAACCTCGAAACCATCGCGATCGTCCCCACGGTGCTGGAACTCGGAGGCGAGGCGTTTTCCAAGCTTTCCGCGCTTCACAGTTTCAACGACGGCGGCGTGCGCCTCTACGGCATCAACGGCCACGTCAAGAACCCGGGCGTCGTCGAACTTGCGTGCGGCCCCACGTTGAACGAGCTCATTCACGAGTTCGGCGGCGGCGTTCTCGGCGACCGCAAGGTGATGTGCGTCATTCCGGGCGGCTCGAGTACGCCGGTGCTCTTGCCTCACGAGACCATCGACGCGCCCGACGCTTCGAGCCCGATGCACGCGTACCACGGCAAGTCGGTCTTCGACGTTCCGCTCGGCGTCGACACGGCGCGCGCGATGGGCACAATGCTCGGCACCTGCTGCGTGACCGTGCTCGCCGAAGGCACGTGCCCCGTGCTGGCCATGCACAACCTCATGCAGTTCTACCGACACGAGAGCTGCGGGCAGTGCACGCCTTGCCGCGAAGGTGGCGCGTGGCTTCTGCGTACCGTCGAGAAAATTCTAGACGGTCACGGCACCATCGCCGACGTCGACAACCTCTCGGACATCGCTTCAAACATGATGGGCAACACCATCTGCGCTTTTGGCGAAGGAACCGCGATGCCCGCGCTTGGCTTCATCCGGAAGTTTCGCCCGGTGTTCGAGGCCTACGTGCGTGGTGAGCGCACGCGGGCCGATGCACGCTTGACCGTGGCCTAAGCGAGACGGCATAAGGCAACCGCGATGACCATCGGCCAAGTCTATTTCTACCTCTGCGCTGCCATGGCGCTCTTCGGTGCGCTGACAGCAGTCGCCGCCAAGAGCCCGGTGCGCGCTGCCATGGGCCTTCTCGTGATGGTGCTGGCCGTCGCGGGGCTGTTCCTTTCCCTCGATGCGCAGTTCCTCGCGGCGATTCAGCTCCTCGTTTACGCAGGCGCGATCGTCGTTCTGTTTCTCTTCGTCATCATGCTCCTCGGCCATTCGCCGCTGGAGGGTGTCGGCGAGGGGTCACTCGCGTCGCGCGTGCTTGGCGGTACGGCGTTCGGGGCCATGGGTCTCGCGGCTCTGCTCCTCAGCGCGCGTGGCGCCACACCCACGAGCTTCCCGGCCGCTCCTGCGGGCTTCGGCTCCGTCGGCGAAGTCGGGCGCTTGATGTTCACGCAGACGCTGCTCCCGTTCGAACTCTCGAGCGCGCTGCTCATGGTGGCCGTCGTCGGTGCCGTGGCCGTGAGCAAAGGCAACCGCAAGACGGAGAGCAAGGCCAGCTCCGATCAGGACAATGCAGGAGAATCGCTATGATTCCCGTCGAACACTACATCGCCCTCAGTGCGGTCCTCTTCACGATCGGCGGCATCGGGTTTCTCGTGCGTCGAAACATGATCCTTCTGCTCGTGAGCATCGAAGTGATGCTCAACGCCGTGAACCTCGCCCTCGTCGCGTTCAATCGCGCACGACCCGAGACGCACACGGGGCAGATGCTCTCGTTCTTCCTCATCGCGGCCGAAGCCGCTGAGCTCGCGATCGGCCTTGCGATCGTCCTCGCGGTTTACCGCATCAAGAAAACGGTCCGCGTCGACGACGCGAATCTCCTCCGCCACTGAAGCTCCCGTAGGCCCGGTTTTCGGGCCTCATTCGCTCCTCCCGGAACATCAGAAGCATGCTCGCTCTCGAAAGCCTGTTCCCGAACGACAACTTCGGCCTCCTCGGGCTCATCATCGCGCTCCCGCTCCTCGGTGCCATCGTGAATGGCATTTGGGGACGCCGCCTCGGCAAACAAGCCGTGACGACGATGGCGCTTACGGTGATGGGTCTCGCGTTCGCCACGGCGCTCGTTACGGTCCTCCATCTTCGCGAAGTCGCCCACGCGGCCGGCCACGGTGAGCGCGTACGCCTCGCCTGGACAGCATGGGAATGGTTCCACACGACGGGGGGTCGCTCCGGCGCCAACATCCCTGTCGACTTGCGTTTCAGCGTCGATCAGCTGAGCGGAATCATGATGCTCGTGATCACGGGCATCGGCTTCCTCATCCATCTGTACAGCACCGCGTACATGGCCGAGGACGCGTCCTACGCGCGCTTCTTCGCCTACCTCAACCTCTTCGTCACGGCGATGCTCGTGCTCGTCCTGGGCGATAACCTGGTCGTGCTGTTCATCGGCTGGGAGGGCGTGGGGCTTTGCAGCTACCTCCTCATCGGGTTCTGGTTCGGCAAGGTCGAGAACGCTGCCGCGGGTCGAAAGGCGTTCATCGCCAACCGCATCGGCGACTTCGGCCTCATCATCGGCATGTTCCTGATTGCACAATACACGGGTGCTCTTGACTGGGACGGCATCGCTCGCAACGCGCAGCAGCTGCTCGCCCCATCGGCCGGCGCACGCGTTCATCTGTGGCCTGTGGGCGGCGGCGTCTACCAAGGCATCTGGTCGTTTCTGCAGCCTGTGCACCCGCTGACCATCTCCGGCGCAACGGCCGTTTCGCTCGCACTTTTCCTCGGTTGCACGGGCAAGAGCGCGCAGCTTCCGCTCTACGTTTGGCTCCCCGACGCCATGGCCGGGCCAACGCCGGTTTCCGCGCTCATCCACGCGGCCACCATGGTCACGGCGGGCGTCTACCTGATCTGCCGGTTGAACTTCGTGTTCATTCTTTCGCCCTTCACGATGACCGTCATCGCGGTCGTGGGTGCGTTGACGGCGCTCTTCGCCGCGACCATCGCGCTCGTGCAAAACGACGTAAAGAAGGTCCTCGCGTACTCGACGGTGAGCCAGCTTGGCTTCATGTTCCTCGGCGTCGGCGTTGGCGCGTTCGCCGCGGGCTTCTTCCACGTGTTCACCCACGCGTTCTTCAAGGCCTGCCTCTTCCTCGGAGCGGGCAGCGTCATCCATGCGATGCATGCGAACGTTCACGACGACGTCGCGAGCCAGGACATGCGCAACATGGGCGGACTTCGCAAGTTCATGCCCATCACCTTCGCGACGTTCGCGGTGAGCACGCTGGCCATCATCGGCACACCTTTCACGAGCGGCTTCTTTTCGAAGGACGAGATTCTTTTCAAGGCGTTCACCAGCCACGCGGTGCACCCCTTCAAAGAGAAGTTCGCACAACGTGGCCTCGGCGTTTGGCAGCAGCCCACGTGGCTCGGCCCGGCGCTTTACGTGGTCGGCGTTATCGCTGCGACGATGACTGCATTCTACATGTGTCGTGCGCTCTTCCTCACCTTCTTCGGTGAGTTCAAGGGTTGGACTGTCGGCGACGCTCCCGCGCACGCTTCGCACGGTCACGACGATGCGCACCACGATGAGCACGCACACGCTGGGCCTGCTCCTGCGCCCCGCGAGTCGCCGTGGCAGATGACCCTTCCGCTCGTGGTGCTCGCCGTCGGCGCACTCTTTGGCGGCTGGCTCAACGCGGCACCTTTCCACTTCGAGCCGCTCGGCGAGTGGCTTGAGCCAATCTTCGAACACTCGGTGAAAGCCGGCGTCGAGGCCGTTGGCGGCGAAGAGCATGCGCACCACCTGATGTGGCCGCTTGCCGCTGGCGGTGTCGCCGCGTTCGCGATTGGTTCAGCGATCGCGTACTGGATGTACATTGCACAGAACGGCGCGCCCGCAAAGAAGCTCGCCGAGAGCAACAAGGGCCTTCACCAGCTCCTGCTCGACAAGTGGCGCGTGGACGAGTTCTACAACGCAACCGTGATCGGCGTGACCGAAGCCACCGCGGAAACGTGCGCGGCTGTCGATCAGGGAATCGTCGACGGTCTCTTCGCCAAGGCGACATCGTCAAGCGTGGCTGCCGCGGGCTTCGTGCTCCGTGCACTCCACACGGGTATCTTCCACGCCTACGGTGCCGCCATGGTGCTCGGGCTTGGCGGTATCGGCTGGTTCTTCATCGCGCCACACGCAGACGTGTCGGTGAACGAGAAGAGCGGCGCCTGGACAGTGCAGGCTGCACCAGGCATGGGCTACGCTTACCGCTGGGACGCGGACGGCGACGGCAAGTTCGACAGCGAACGCTTCAGCGAGCTTCGTGCTCTCACGGTCACCGTGGAGCCAGGCAAGTCGAAGCAGGTCCGCTTGGAAGTCAAGAACGCCTTCGGCCTCACCGGATCGACCACGATCACGGTGGGCACCGAAGCCAAGAAGGCCGCGACCGTCGTCGGTCTCCGCTGAACGAAAGAACGAGAGGACCTCGCACATGAGCGCCCACTCCGAAACGAGTGCCACGGAACGCCCTGGAGCGTTTGACATCGGCATCCAAGACCTTGCCTGGACCGCGCTTGCGGTTCTGGTCATCGCAGGCCTCGGGCACTACGCGGACTCCGCGTGGATTCCCGCGGGCATTGCAGCCCTTTTCGCCTTCGCCACCGTCCACGCCTACGACCGCACCACGCGGTTGAGCGTGGGCGCCATCGGAGGTCTCTCCGCGCTGTTCGTTGTGAAGATGTGGCCAGCGGTCGCTGCGGTCACGAGCGCCGAGCCCTTCGTCGAATCGTCGACGGTGCTCTCGTGGCTCATCGGCCTCCCGCTCGGTGGCGCGGTGTTCTTGCTCTTCATGCCGCGCCAAGCGCACGGTCTCTTGAAGAACCTGACGCTCGCCATCATGGGGCTCACGTTTGCGGCGAGCCTCGTGCTCCTCGGCGCCGTGATGGGGTCGGGCTACCACTTCGACCAAAATGTCGCGTGGATCCCGCAATTCGGCATCCGCTACCACGTGGCGCTCGACGGAATCAGCCTCTGGCTCGTGATCCTCACGACGTTCTCCGTGCCACTGGCGACGTTCGTGTCGTTCGGCTCGGTGCACACGCGCATCAAGGACTGGGTCTTCGCGCTCTTGCTTCTTGAAGCGGGCATGATCGGCGCGTTCGTCTCGCTCGACCTGTTCCTGTTCTACGTGTTCTGGGAGCTCATGCTCATTCCCATGTACGTCATGATTGGCGTCTGGGGAGGCAGCGACCGCATTCGCGCGGCCGTGAAGTTCTTCCTCTACACGATGTTCGGATCGGTCTTGATGCTGGCCGCGATCCTCTACCTCGCGTATGCGTATGGTCAGGTTTCGGGAACCCCGTCGTTCGATTACTTTGAACTTCAGCGCCTCGTCCTTCCTCGCAGCACGCAGGTGTGGCTCTTCGGAGCGTTCGCGCTCTCGTTCCTCATCAAGGTCCCGATGTGGCCGCTCCACACCTGGTTGCCCGATGCGCACACGGAGGCTCCGACCGCGGGTTCGATGATCCTTGCGGCCGTGATGCTCAAGCTCGGTACCTACGGCTACATGCGTTTCTGCCTGGGGCTCTTCCCCGAGGCGTCGATCGAGTGGGGCATCAACCTCGCCGCGGTCGCCGTTTGCGGAGGCATCCTCTACGCCGCGCTTTGCGCCTGGCAGCAGACGGACTTGAAGCGCCTCGTGGCGTACTCCTCGGTCGCGCACCTTGGTTACGTCATGCTCGGCACGTTCTCCATGACGGCCGCGGGCCTTGAGGGCGCAGTCCTTCAGATGGTCAATCACGGCATCTCGACGGGCGCGCTCTTTCTCCTCGTCGGTGTTCTCTACGATCGTCGCCACACGCGCCAGCTCGCGGACTTCGGCGGAATCGCGAGCCAAATGCCAGTCTTTACGGCGATGTTCATCGTTGCGACGATGGCGAGCGTGGGCCTTCCTGGCACGAACGGCTTCATCGGCGAGTTCATGATCATCACGGGCACGAACGCGAGTCTCCGCCTCGGCCACTTCGCGGGCATCCAAGCGGTCGGCGCTGCGCTCGGCGTGGTGCTCGGTGCACTCTACATGCTCACGGCGGTGCAGAAGGTCTTCTTCGGTCCCGTCACCAAGAAGGAAAACGAGGGCCTTCAGGACATGAACAGCCGCGAGCTCATCGGCATTGCGCCGCTCGTCGCATTCATCTTCATCATCGGCCTCGCGCCGAACCTCATCCTTCAGTCCGTCTCGGGCGCCACGACGCGGATCATCCGCGACGTGAACGAACGCCTCGATGCGAGCCCCCCACCTGACTACCACCGCGGTGAGGCGAAGCTCCTGAACCGCCGGCCGGAAGCACCACCTGCACCACAGACTGCTTTGGCCGCTGTGGCCGCGGAGACCAAGTGATGATGCCTTCGCTTCTTGCGCTCATGCCCATGCTCGTCATCGGCTTCGGAGCTCTCGCTTTGATGATGACCGAGGTCGTCACCGACGCGAAGACGGGCCTTTCCATCGGCACGGCGGTGGTCCTTCTCGCGGCGGGCGCGTTCGCCGGTGCGGGCTGGCTCGCGGGACCTGAACACCTGGGCGACGCCTCGGTGTTCGCTCCTTGGCTTGTCTTCGACAAGTTCACGCTCTTTTTCGAGATGCTGCTTGCGCTCGGTGGTGCCCTCGCGGCGCTCCTTGCGGGCGGATACCTTCGCGAGCACGGCATCGAGCGTGGCGAGTTCTACGCGCTCATCAGCTTCTCGACGCTCGGCGCGATGATGCTCGTGGCCGCGAACGACGTGCTGATGCTTTTCGTCGGCCTCGAGACGATGTCCATTGGCGCCTACGCGCTCGCAGGTTTTCGTCGCAGCTCACCGAAGTCCGTCGAAGGCGCGCTGAAGTACTTCCTCCTCGGAAGCTTCGCCGCAGCTCTCATGCTCTTCGGCTTCGCGCTCCTCTACGGCGCAACCGGTCACACGGACCTGCCTGGTCTTCGCGACACGATCTCCGCCGAGGGCTTCCACTCGACGGGCGTGGTCGTGGCGCTCGCGCTCATCCTCGCGGGCCTTGTCTTCAAGGTGAGCGCAGTGCCGTTCCACATGTGGACGCCGGACGCTTACGAAGGCGCTCCAACGCCTGCGACGGCCTTCATGGCCGCGTCGGTGAAGGCGGGCGGATTCGGTGTTCTCCTCCGCGTGCTCCTCACGGTCTTCGGCGACGAGCGCTCGGCATCGTGGGCAACAGGGTGGCCGCCGGTGGTGGCTGTCCTCGCGGTCCTCACGATGACCGTCGCGAACCTCGTGGCGGGTCGTCAAGAGAGCGTCAAGCGCATGCTCGCGTATTCGAGCGTCGCGCATGCGGGTTACCTCCTCGTCGGCGTCGTGGCGACGATTCGCGCGCCGGAGCAAGCGCAGTCGGCGGTGCTTTTCTACCTCGCGACGTACACGGTCTCGACCATCGGAGCCTTCGGCGCGCTCATTCTCTGCGGCAGCCGTGGGGCCGAGGTCGTCTCTTACGAAGACCTCGCGGGTCTTGGTCGTCGTCACCCGGCGGTGGCCCTGCCTCTCGCGTTCTTTGCGCTTTCCCTCGCGGGAATGCCTCCGATGGCGGGCTTCTTCGGCAAGTGGTTCGTCTTCAAGGCGGCCATGGACGCGGGCCTTCACGGCCTCACCATCATCGCGTTTATCAACAGCGTGATCGGTGCGTATTACTACCTGAAGGTTCTCGTATTTCTCTATATGCGTGAGCCTGCGGCGCATGCACCGGTTGCCAAACCGATGTGGAGCGGCGAGGTCGTGACGGCCATCGCGGTGAGCGCCCTGTGCGTGCTTCTTCTGGGTCTCGCGCCAGGCGGTGTCCTCGATATGGCGCTTGCGGTCGGCGCTCACGGATGAATCGAAGACGCCGGCGTCTTATGAAAGTGAGTCGCCGGTGTTTTTTTTGTTGAAACTGGAGGGCCGTCGCCGTAACAAGCGGACCTCTCAGTTGGGCGAGTAGCTCAGCGGTAGAGCGCTGGCCTTACAAGCCGGATGTCGCAGGTTCGAAACCTGTCTCGCCCACGCAGTTCGGTCGATGCAGAGAATCTGCAAGGACCACAGGTTTTAAAAAGCTGCAAAGCGCAAAAGCTGGGTTCTGTAATTGGGGTGGTAGTTAAGTCGGTTATAACGCCGGCCTGTCACGCCGGAGGCCGCGGGTTCGAGTCCCGTCCACCCCGCCACCAAACGAGAAAAGCCACCCCACCCGGTGGCTTTTTTCATTTCAGCTCGTTGCGCCTGCCGCGCCTGCCGCGCCTGCCCCGACGGACGGGGGTTCGACGCCTGCGCTAACGCTGCTTTGGGCGCACGCGCTCGTCCGCATCGGGCGGGTAGGCGATGATCTCGATGTGCTGTCCGCCGGGGGCCTCCAGGTAGAAGCTCTTCGTGCGGTCTCGGTGAGGCTTAATCGCTTTGCCGTGGCGAGTTGCGAGGCGCTCGAGTTCGTCTTCGGAGACGCGCCAGGCGATGTGGCCCGGGTGCTCGTCCTTGAGCACGAACGCGAGACGGGTACCGCCGACCTCGACGAAGGCCCAGCTCGCGTCTTCGTAGAGCACCTCCGCGTCGGGAAAGTGTTCGCGGTACCAGCGCACGGTCTCTCCGATGTGCGCAACGACTTGGGCCACGTGGTCGAAGATCATGCGCATGACTTCGTCGATGGTTGCGTTCGCGTCAAGCGCTCGGACGCACGTCTTCGACACGTTCAATGCGCCGGAGTTCGGGAAAAAACCAAGCCCAAGCCGTCACGACGACGCACGCGGCCACACCGCCAAACGCGGCTGCAGGGACGAGTCCCACGGCCGCCGCAAGCATTCCCGACTCGAACTCGCCAAGTTCGTTCGATGCGCCGATGAAGATGAGGTTCACCGCACTCACGCGTCCGCGGAGGTCCGGCGGTGTGGCCATGGGAACGACAGCCATCCGGATGACGACGCTCACCATGTCGGCTGCACCCGCGACCGCGAGGCAGGCCCACGCGGCCGCGGCGGAGTGCGTGAAGGCAAAGCCCGTGGTCGCCACGCCGAAGATGAACACGGCCCCGAGCATGGCCTTGCCTGCGTGCTTTCGTATGGGGCGAGCGGTGAGGAAAAAGGCACTCAACATCGCTCCGACCGCCGGCGCGCTACGGAGGAGCCCGAGTCCCTGAGGGCCTGCATGGAGCACGTCCCGCGCGAAGGCCGGAAGCAGCGCCACGACCCCGCCAAAAAGCACGGCGATGAGGTCGAGCGAGAGAGCCCCGAGGAGCAAGCGGTGGCCGCGCACGAATCTCAAGCCGGCGAACACGTCACGGGAACTCGGGTCGGCCTTCACGCGCAGGGACGGAAGATAGCTGTAGGATACAATCGAAAGCAGGATTCCCGCCGCGCATCCGACGAGGGTCGACCGTGCTCCGAATGCTCCGAGCGCGATGCCCCCGAGCGCAGGACCGGCGAGCGACGCCATCTCCCACACCGTCGAGTGGATGGCGACCGCGCGGCCAAGGTCGTCGTCGCCAACGAGTGTCGGCAAGATGGCCTGCAACGCAGGGCCGAGAAACGCGCGTGCGACTCCATGCACGAGGAGCAGCGCGAGGACGGGCCACGACGTCGTCACGGTTTCGGGCACGAACGCGATCGCGAGGGTGACGGTCAATGCGAGCGTTTGGCCTGCGAGCACGATGATGCGGCGATCAAAGCGATCGGCCGCGGTGCCGGTGAGCGGAAGGAGCGCGACGGACGGGAGAAACTGCGCAAGGCCCACGAGGCCGAGATCGGCAAAACTCCGCGAGCGTTCGTACACGAGCCACGCGACCACGACTCCCTGCGCCTGCAGCGCCATGGTCGCCACGAAGCGAGCGACCTCGAACGCGAGGAAATCGCGGCGGCGTGACAGAGGGGTAGGCGCGGGGCAGACAAGCATCAGGCAAGATCCGTAAAGGAAAGAGGGCGAGCGAAGCGCTCGTCGTAGCCCGTGATGACGCACGCGTCGCACAATCTTCCCGCGCGAGTCTTTGACGCGTCGCGAGCGGCGCACGAAAAGGTGATGTTGTTGCAAGATGCACGGACCTGCGCAGAAGCGCCGTTCGACGTCGAGGTGCATGCGCCGTAGCGTGAGGAAGCTTTCGCGCGTGTTTGCTCACGCCGCGTGCGATACCCTCGCGTTCATGCCCACCTGCCGTGAATGCGATGACGAAGTCGACGTGCTCGTGACCGTGAAGGTCGACGGAAAGAGCACGAAGCGCTGCGAAGATTGCGCGGACCGCGCGAGGGAAGCGGCGGAGATCGCCGAGGCCAGTGAAGGCGTCGTCCAGCAGATGATGGGATTCAAGGGACGGCGCTAGGCTGCCCGCATCCGTGAGGGCGGCGCTCGACGAGGGACCTCGCGAGGCGCTTGCCGCGGTTGTCGAATGCAGCGTGCATCCTCTTCCCGATTGCGGTGCGCAGCTCTTCGCACCATTCTGCGCGGCACATGGGGACCTCAGGTTTTTTTCGCACGAAGTCGATCGACCAGCTCCGTCAACAAGCGGAGCGAAGTCTTCTTCCTCGGAGCCTCACCGCGTTCGATCTCACGCTCTTCGGCATTGGCGCCATCATCGGCGCGGGCATCTTTTCGACGATCGGCACGGCGGCTGCGGGCAACCCGGCGGACGGCCGCCTTGGAGCGGGTCCGGCGCTTGTCGTCTCGTTTTTGATCACCGCGGTCGCGTGCGGCTTCACGGCGCTTTGTTACGCCGAGCTCGCGTCGATGATCCCCATCGCAGGCTCCGCGTACACCTACGCCTACGCCACGCTGGGCGAACTCATGGCGTGGATCATCGGCTGGGACTTGGTCCTGGAGTACGCGGTATCGAACGTGGCGGTCGCCATCTCTTGGGGCGACTACGCGAACGCCGTATTGGGCCAATTCGGCATTGCCGTCCCTCGGTGGCTCGCGATGGACCCGCGCACAGCGTTGCGGTTGACCGACGTCGGCGAAGCGCTTCATCGTGGCCGCTTGGACCTTTACGGCGCGGCCCACGAGGGTTCCGCAAACGGCGCTCAGCTCTTTCAGCACTGGGACGTGCTCTCGACAGCTCCATCGATCGGCGGGATACCTGTAACCTGCAACATTCTGGCGGTCGTGGTGACGGTGCTCGTGACGTGGCTTTGCTTCGTTGGAATCCGCGAGAGCGCGAGGGCGAACGCGGTGATGGTCGCCATCAAACTCGTCATCCTCGCGGTGGTCGTGGTCGTGGGCGCGGGCAAGGTTGATACGGCGAACCTCACACCCTTCGCGCCGAACGGAATGGCTGGAGTTCAGGCGGGCGCCGCCATTATCTTCTTCGCGTTCATTGGCTTCGACGCCGTCAGCACCACGGCTCAGGAGTGCAAAGATCCTGCGCGCGACTTGCCTCGCGGCATTCTTTGGTCGCTCGCGATTTGCACCGTCGTCTACGTCGCCGTCACGCTCGTCGTCCTCGGCATGGTTCGCTACGACGAACTCGCGGGGCAAGCGGACCCGTTGTCCTACGTGTTTCAGCGTCACGGCCTCACGCGTCTCGCAGGCGTCGTCGCTGTGGGCGCCGTCATCGCCACCACCGCGAGTCTGCTCGTCTACCAGCTCGGTCAGCCACGAATCATGATGGCAATGAGCCACGACGGGCTGCTGCCGCCTTGGTTCGGGAAGGTCCATCCGATCTACGGAACACCGAGCAATTCCACGATTCTCACGGGCCTCCTCGTGGCGCTCCCGGCTGCGCTCATGGACATCGGCGAGGTTGTCGAACTGTCGAACATCGGCACGCTCTTCGCCTTCGTCATCGTGTGCATCGGCGTCCTTGTGCTTCGCGTGAAGCGCCCGGAGGCAGCGCGTTCTTTCCGCGTGCCCGGCGTCTGGTTCTCGGCACCGGCGGGCGTCATCGCGTGCATGTGGCTCGCGCAAGGGCTGCCGATGGTCACGTGGGTGAGGTTCTTCCTGTGGCTCGCGGTGGGACTCGTTTTCTACTTCGGCTACGGGCGCGCCCGGAGCGTGCTTCGGCGCACGTGACCGGGTCTCGTCGCAGGGGGCGAGGCATTCGTTTCGTTTCCTGCGAACACGCGATAAGCCAGCGCCTATGAGCGACGAGGCGACGACGCAGCATGGGTCCGCGCGGCCCACGAGGCCTTGGCTGAGGGTGCTCCTCGGCATGGGGTTCGGCCTCGGGCTCGTCGTTGCCTTGGCGATTACCTTCGCGGTGACGACGGCGGCGCATCTTGAGCGCGTGCTCACGTGGGCTCGGGTGACACGAGAGCTCGACGCGCGCCACATCTCGGTGAAGCTCGCGTCAGGTTCGCTGAGCACGTCGGGAATGGAGCTTCGCGATCTCACCGTTCGCATCACCAAAGCTCGCAAGAACGCGCCGGTCACCACCATCGTCGTTCCGCTCCTTCGCGTGGACGCGTCGCTCTGGAACCTTGCTTTTGCCCGAACGAAACGCATCGAGCGCGTGCGCGTCGAAGGCCTTTCGGTGGAGGCGATGCGTTACGCGCGCGATGAGGACGACCCCGAGAAGGGCAAGGACGACGCCGACGACGAGGACGATGAGTCAACGCCCCTTGAACTCGCCAAGACCCTCGCAGGCCTCGGGCAAGCCGGC
>CAIQDA010000329.1 GCA_903870415.1 uncultured delta proteobacterium | reverse complement strand
CCTCATTGTGAAGGCGGCCGGCGGCGCTCCACGCGAGCTCGCGTTTCAGTCGAAGTCGCGAAGAGCCGGACCACGCCTCTCGAAGAGCGTTCTCCGCTTTACGGCCCCCGCCGATCTCGCGGGTCAGGCGTTCCTTCAAATCGAAAAATCCGACGGAGACGACGACCGCTTCTTGTGGATTCCCGAGTTGAAAAAGACGAAGCGCATTGCCGGAGCATCGCGAAAAGCCTCGTTCTCGGGCACGGATTTTTCCTACGCGGACATGGATAGGCGCGACCTGCGCGACGGCAGCGCGAAGCTCGTGGGAACCGAGAAGGTTGGCAAAGCGGACTGCTTTCATCTCGAGGTCACGCCCAAGGGCGAGTCGCCATATGCACGCCTTGAAGTGTGGGCACGCACCACGGATTACGTGCCCATGAAGACGGTGGCCTTCGGCGCGAACGGTCAGCCGCTCAAGACCATCGAGGCAAAAGAGGCGAAAAAGATCGAGGGCAAGCTCTTTGTCACGAAGAGCCTCGTGACGAACCACGTGGAAAATCGCACGACCGAGCTCGTTCTCGACGACGTGAAGCCCACGGACGCCGTGGCTGACGACGAGTTCACGACGCGTTCGCTCGAAAAGGAATAGCTGCAAGATGCACGGGTCATTGCCGCCGCTCGCGTCGCTTCGTTGGTCGCTCGCCCTCGCGACCGCGCTCGTGGCCGCGGGTGCGGGTGCGCAGGGCGTTCCGGTTGGCAAAGGCAGAGGCGGGCCGAAGCGCAAGGCACCGGCGGCGGCGGCAATTCTCGAACTCGACGACGAGCCAGCGCCCAGGAAACTTCCACCAAAAAAGAACGTCAAGCCCCCGGCTTCGCCCGTATCGTCCGGCTCGTCCGCGCCGCGACCTGCCAAGGGGGCGCCTCCGCCCGCACCACCGCCACCTCCACCCGCACCGTCGTCCGCGGACGAAGCGAGTGATACGGAGACTTTCGGATCGGACGATCTCGCTCCGGCCGCAGTGCCCGCGCCGCCTGCGATCCCGGTCGACGAAGAGCGCTTCGAGCTCTCCGGGTGGACTCGCTTTCGCGCAAGCCTCATGGGTCAGGACGACGGGCGCGCGCCGGCCGATCCCCTGTTTTCCACCGTCGTTCCCGATGCTTCGCAAACGGTGTTGCCCTACGATCGCGTGACCGGTGACCTTCAGGGTTACTTGCGCGCGCGCTACCGGAAGGGAAAGCGTTTCGAGGCCGTGGTTGCGGCGTCCGCATCGTGGAGCGCGTTCGGAAACGCAGAGCCCACGGCGAGCGCGTTCGCGGGGCTCTCAAGCAGCCAGCCGCGAACGAGTTTCGAGGCCGTGGTGCGTGAGGGTTGGCTTGGTATTTACCGCGACGCCTTGGATTTGCGCATTGGACTCCAGCGTATTTCCTGGGGAAAGAGCGACGCGTTCACGCCGAACGACGTCGTCAATGCGCGCGACGTGAGGGACCCGTTTCTTACCGAGACCGCCCTTCAGCGCCTGCCGACCTTGGCCCTTCGTGCCGACCTGCCTCTTGGGGCAAGGGCCTCGTTGCAGCTGCACGCGTCTCCGTTCTTCACACCCGATGCGTTCGACCTTTGGGGCTCGAACGGCGCGCTCATTCAGCCGTCGGCACCGGCGAGCTTGCGCTACTTGCTCAACCGCGTCGGTCGCTTGGTGGACCCGACGTTGCGTGCGGAAATCCTGGGAATTATCGGACAAACGCAGAAGCCACGCCTCGACTTCACCGAGGCGTCCGGGGGCGCGCGTCTTGGGTGGGAAGCGGGCGGCTTCGACGGCGCGCTCTACGCGCATTACGGGTTTCACACGCAACCGTATCTTCGCGTGTCGCCCGACTTGCCGGCCGCCTTCGCCTCGGCGGACTTGTCGACGGCGGGCGGTCTCGCGAAACCGTTTCTCGACGCGACAGAGCGCGGCGCGCCGCTCGTGCTCTCGACCTACGTGCGTCGCGTGCATTTGGGCTTCGACGTTGCGCGGGCTGCGGGGCCGTTTGTCCTGAAATTGGAGGGCGCTTTCGAATCGCGCGCGCAGTTTCTTCGAAGCGACTTCTCCGCGGCACTCTCCCCGGTGGCTCAGGGCGTTTTTGGTATCGAGTGGCAGCCGGGCGAAAACGGAACCTTCGTGCTCCTCGAGACCAATGCGCAGCGGTGGCTCGACTTGGGGAGCGGCGCGCCAACGCTCTTCATTCGCGAGACGACGGTGTCGCAAGCGGCGCTCGTGCGGCACACGTTCAAAGAGCACTTCGAGGTGGAGCTTCGCGCCGCGGCCGTTCTCGACCCGCGCGGTTACCTCGTGCGACCGCAAATTTCCTGGAAAGAATCCAATTGGGACCTTCGTGCGGGTCTTGTTTGGCTTGATGGCGACGACGGATCATACGCGTCGTATTACGCCCGCAATACGCAGGGTTACCTCATCGCACGCGGCAAGTTTTAGAGCTCACCCATGAACTTTCTCCTTTCGCTCCTCGACAAACGCGCACGCGGCCTCGCCCTCATCGTGGCGCTTCTTGCGCTCTCGGGCGTCGCGCTCTTGAAGCTTCGCGTGGACCTCTCCATCGAGCTCTTCTTCCCGAAGGCCCACGAGAGTCGTCTCGACTACGACCGGTACCGCAAAACATTTGCCTTCGACGACGCGCAGGCCATCGTGGTTTTTGAGGCTCCGGACGTGTTTACGAACGCGGGGCTCGATCGGGTGCGCGCGCTCGAGGGCGAGTTTCGAGCGATGGCCGAGGTGGCGTCGGTCCAGGGTCCGGGCAGCGCGCAAGACGTCACCGGCGACGGGGCGACCGTCTTTCTCAAGAAGCTCTTTCAGCCCGGCATGAGCGACTCGGACCTCGCCGCCGCGAAGAAGACCGCGACGACGGACCCGCTCTTTCGTTACGGGCTTGCGCATCCTGACGGCGCGTCGATGAACGTTTCGGTCACGCTCCAAAAAGAAATCGCGTCGAAAGAAGAGTCGCGGCAGGTCTTTTTGAAGAAGGCGACCGAGATCGTTTCGCGGCATGAATCGCAGGCGAAAGCTGCGGGCATCGACGAACACCTCACGCTCTCGGGCCTGCCCATCATTCGCCCGTCGTTCACGTTGCTCGTGAACAAGGACCTCGGAACGCTCTTCCCGCTCGCGCTCGTGGTCATCCTGGTGCTGCTCTACGCGACGTTTCGTAGCTTCGGCGCGGTCATGGCGGCCTTCGCGACCATCATGGTGGCCGTGTATTGGAGCCTTGGGTTCATGGCGGCCATCGGCGTTCCGCTTCAGGTGATGACCCAGCTCGTGCCGACCATCTGCATGATCATCTCGGTCTCGGACACGGTGCACATCGTCAACGACGCCCGCGCGAGTTTCGCCAAGGGAAAACCCTGGCGCCAAGCGATCTCTCACGCCATTGAAGAGAGCGCGTGGCCGTGTCTCCTGACCGAGGTCACCATCGCCGCGGGCTTTGTGAGCTTGGCGCTCGCCGACATGACGATGATTCAGCAGTTCGGTCTCGTCACCGCGGGCAGCATGCTCCTCACGTGGCTTGCGAACGTCACGGTGCTTCCGCTCGCGCTCACGTTCGTGACGCCGAGCGCGCCGCCCGCTGGCACCGTCGAGAGCGACGAGGTTCCGCAAGAAGGTGTCGCGAAGTTCGTTGGGCGATTCATCGAATGGGTTCACAGCGTCGTGACGCGAAAGCCGAAGCAGGTGACGTTCGCATTCGTTGCGATTTTGGCTCTCGCAGCGTTCGAATCGCGTCGCGTGGGCAAGGAGTATTTCTCGTACGACGACCTCAAGCCCCATTCACCACTCTGGGAGAACATTCGTCGCCTCGAGGCCCGTGCCGGCGGGAGCGTGCCCTTGGCCGTTCACGTGGAGGCGCTTCAAGAAGCAGGGTACGCGCCGGGCGGGGCCATGCTTGAGCCCAAGGTGCTTCGCTTTCTCGACGACGTCGTCCGCGAGCTTGAAACGAAGCACGGGGACGTCGTCAAGAACGCCGGGTCGCACGTGCGCGCGGTCAAGAAAGCCCACGCACTTCTTGTCGGCGACGAAGACGCGCTCAAGCAGCCAATTCCCGAGCAGCGAAGCCTCGCGGTGAAGGAGCTGAACATGGTCGAAGACCGCGAAGCTCTCCGCGACGTGCTCTCGTCGGACCACGACTCGGCGGCGGTGGTGGCGCTCGTTCCAGACCACGGATCATCGAAGGCGAAGAAGTTCCTCAACGAGTTCAAGCCATGGCTCGACGAGCACGCGAAGGCAGCCGGTGTGCGTGCGCGCATCACGGGCATCTACGGCGTGGCCGACGGCATCTACGACTCGCTCGTGGGCGGTTTGGTGAACTCACTTGCGGGCGCGATTCTCTCGTCTTTCGTCGTGTTTCTCTTCGTTCTGCGTTCATGGCGCCTGGCGGTCATTGCGCTCGTTCCGAACTTGTCGCCGCTACTCATCACCCTCGGCACCATGGCGCTCTTGGGCATCGACGTGAAGCCGTCCACGGTCGTCGTTTTTTCCATCACCCTCGTGGTGGCCGACGACGACACGATTCAATTTCTCGCGCGCTTTCGTGAGCGTCTCGCGGAGCTCCTGGGGAAGGGCGAGAAGGACGCGCATGCGATCGCCACGCGTGAAATCCTCACGTCCACGGGCCTTCCGATGTTCATCACGGCGAGCGCGGTTTCCTTGGGTTTTCTCACGCTAAACGCGAGCGAGTTTGTGGGACTTCATCACCTCGGAACGCTCCTCGCCATCTCGCTCGCCTCGGCGGTGTTCGCGGACCTCTTCATGACCCCGGTGCTCCTCCTCGCGTGGAAGCCGATGGTCACGCCGAAGAAGTAAGCGCATGCGTTGGCTCGTCGCGTCGTGCGCGGGGTTGACCCTTGGGCTGCTCGCAGCGCTCGCGGGTTGGCGAAGCACGCGTCGTCAGTTCGACGACTACCGCAACGACAACGCCCCCGCGGTGACGCCACGTGAGGGCCCGTGCGCCACGTCCGGTCTGGTCGCCCACTGGACGCTTGATTCAGCCGAAATCACTGACCTTCGTGATCGATCGGGTCTCGGAAACGACCTCACGGCAGCAGGCTCGTTTGTGCCCTGGGCGACGCTTCGATTTGGCGGTCCGAAGCCCGTTGAGGGGCGCGTGGGCGGCGCGGTGTCCTTGGCGTTGCACCAATGGTTCGTTGGCCCGAACAACGCGTGCTTCGCGTCGAACGTGGTGAGCGTCGCGGCGTGGATATGGCTCGAGGACCCTGCGCGGGTGCCGACGTTGATTGCGAAAAGCAACTGGCCCTCGGACGGCTGGTGGCTCATGACGACGAGCCTCGACCCGCTTGGCTCCGACCGGCTCCTTCAGCTGGGAATCTCCTCGGGAAACAGCGTTCATCACGTCGACGCCGGGTACCAGCTGCCTCTGCGCGAGTGGCATCACATCGCGGTCTCCATCGACAACGCAGCCCACGAAGTTCGCTTCTTCGTCGACGGCGAGGCCCATGGTCCTGTGCATCGCAACGTTCCGACCTGGCTCGTCAACTGGTCGCACCCCATCGTGCTCGGCGACTACGACGGCACCGGGCGCTGGCCGTGGCACGGACGCCTCGACGATGTGCGCGTGTACAACCGCGTGATCGCCGACGCGGAGGTGAAGGCCGCGTTTGGGGGCCGGGCTCCGTGAACGCGATCGCTTGGAAAGTTCCAATGAAAAACCCCACCGGGATCCACTGAGGAGTGGCCCGATGGGGTGCGACGCGTTGGCGAAGGCGTGACGGGAACGAAGTGCGCCCGCTCATGGGACGCAAGCGAGAGCCCGCTCCGAGCGACTAGCCGCAGGTGCCGTTCTGGCAGCTTTGGCCGACGCCGCAGGTGACGCCGCACGCGCCGCAGCTTGTGGCGCTCGTGCGAGGGTCAATGCAGCGGCCCGCGCACACGCGGAAGGGGCTCGCGCAGGTGCAGGAACCGTTCACGCAGGCGAGGTTTTGAGCGCAAATTTGCCCGCAAACGCCACAACTGGCGACGTTGGTTTGCAGGTCGATGCAGTTGGTCTGGCCCGTTTGGTAGGTGCACTTGGTAAGGTTGCCCGTGCACGTGGTGCCGCAGGTGCCGTTGTCGCAAACCTGGCCGTTGCCGCACGCAATGCCGCAGCCGCCGCAGTTGCGGTTGCTCGTCGCGGTGTACGTGCAGTTGCCGTTGCACTCGCTCGCGCCCGCCGGGCACGTGCATGCACTGTTCACGCAAGTGGAGCCCTGGGCGCAGGCGTTTCCGCAGGATCCGCAGGCTTGCGTGTCGGTTTGCGTGTTGCGGCATGTCGCCCCGCACGCGGTCGTTCCAGGCCCGCAGGCGCACACGCCGGCCGAGCAGATTTGCCCCGTGTCGCATTGGTTGCCGCAGACGCCGCAGTTGGCGACGTCGCTCGACGTGCTGGTGCACTGGCGGTTGCACGAGGTCTCGCCGGCGGCGCAGACGCACGTGCCGCTGACGCAGGTTGTTCGGCCACGGCACGCGGTGTTGCAGCTGCCGCAATTGGCGCTGTCGCTCGCGAGGGCCACGCACGCGCCGCCGCAGACGCCGTTTGGAGCGTTGCAGCCAGGTCCGGCGTCAACCGCTGCGGAGCCGGAATCCACGGCCACGGTGCCGCCGTCTTGCCCGGGAGCGGAGCCTGCGTCGTTCGTCGTGGCGTCCGCATGGCCCGTGGCACCGTCGGCGAGTAGCCCGCCATCCGGAGCGGAGCTGCCGTCGAGGTCGAAGCTGCCGTCGAGGTCGAAGCTGCCGTCGAGGTCGAAGCCGCCGTCGAGCATGGGATCCGACGCGGCAATGCCGCCGCAGCCCACGCCGGAGAAGGCGGTCAGGGCCGCGAGGATCGCAGCAGGGCCAAAAAAGCGAGCAGAAAGTAAGTTGGGATGGCTCATGAATCCTCAGAGTTCGCGCGGTGTGCGCGCAGATGACGCGGACCATGGCAGACCAAACGAAAACGAGGCGGTCAACCTTGCGTGGTCAACCGCCTCGCGACGCTCGGGCGCGAATCGTACGTTTACGGTGTTACGCCGCGGGCTCGGCAAAGTCGATCATGCGGAGCAGGTTGTGCATCGCGTGTTCGAGGAAGCTGTACTGCTTGAAGACGTGCGCCATCGTGTATTGCGCGAACCTGTCGAGGGCGAGATCGCGGAGCGAAAGCTGGAATCCGCGACGCCACTGGGCCTCGTCGACGCTCGTGCCCGTGCTCTTCTCAAGCGCTTTGCGTGCATACTCCACGTGTTCCCAGAGCAGCTCCGCATCGAACTTGTTCGGGAGAACGAACGCGAGAAACTCCGCCACGTCGTGTTGAGGCACGTGAATGGTGGCGAGCTCCCAGTCGTAGGCGCAGAGGCGTGTGCCATTTTCGTCCGCGCGAATGGCGAGATTGCGCGGGTTGAAGTCGTTGTGGCAGAGCGTGCGCGGCATCGCCTCAAGCTCCGGCCACCACGTTTGCGTCGACTTGATGAAGCCGCGAATGCGCTCCGCTTCGTCGAGCTTGATGAGCTCGGGAAACTCGCTCGAGGCCTGGACCATGAGCGAGTCCCAAAGCTCGCGTAGCTCGGTGCGCTGCTTGGTGCTTGGAACCTCGCCGATCCACGGTTGGCCCGCGAGTTCGCTCTCTTTTCCGAGCCAAATGGCATGGAGTTCGGCGGCTCCGTCGAGCACCGTGCGCACGTCGGCGCGGGTCCACTTCTCGGGTTCGTCGGCGCTGTCCATGAGGAGCATGCCTTCGAGTTTCTCGAGCCCGAGCACGTAGGCTTCGCGCTTGGCGTCCTCGAAGATGATGTACGCCTTCGGAGAGTGCGCCGTGAACCGCGGGTCCGTTTGCCGGTAGATGGCGAGCTCGCGCAAGTGGCATCCGAGAAAGCCCGTGCGGGTCTTCGTCTTTTCATGCGCCGAGGCCACGCGAGGCCCGCACATTTGGGCCATGCGGTTGGCGATCATGATGATTTCTTGATCGAGCGGCTTCGACTTGAGCACGACGTCGACGTGGGAATCTTCACCCGAAGATGACGTGTAGTGTGCACGCATCGGGAAGAAGCCCACTTGCTTCTCCATCTGCCGACTCGACACCTCGGCGATGATGCTTGAGCCCATCGTCATGGTCACGGGCGTGACAGCGGAGACCTTCAGTGCGCTGTCGCCAAGGCTCGTTTGGAGCGCGGCTTCAAAGAACGCCGGCGTGAGGTCCTTCTTCGAGAACCATTCGACGGGGCGGTTTCGACCGAGGCGATCGTGCGCATGGGCGAACTGTCCCGAGGCCATGGCCGCCGCGGTGCTGAGGTCGAGCGCGAGGCAAAAGCCTGCGATGACTTCCGCCAAACGCTGCGATTTCCCGGCGCCAACGCAGCCGATGCTTTCGAGGAGTGCGCGCTGCGCAGGCAAGTGCGTGCCGCCGCCGACGGACCCGACGATGAGGGCCGGGAGCACCATGGAGGCGTAGATGCCGTCGTCGACATGCTCGACGTGAAGCTGCGCGACCGACGACTCGTGCACGCAAGCGATGTCTTGGCCGAGGGCCGTGAACATGGCGCCGATGACGTTCGCGGCGTTGATCGTGAAGCCGACCATGCCCACCGCGATGCCGCCGGACTGGGCGCGGCTGACTCCCTTGGCGAAGGCCTTGGGAT
>CAIQDA010000328.1 GCA_903870415.1 uncultured delta proteobacterium | reverse complement strand
GGTCATCCTAATGCTTGGGGCTGGCGCGGTGCAGGCGTTTCGGGGCGTGCGAGCGGCCAAGCTGTACCTCTCCGCATGGCTCGTCTTCATTTTCGGCGGGCTCGTGCTCGTAATGAAGACTCTCGGCGTCATTCCGTCGAATGGGCTAACGACTAATGCAATTCAAATAGGCTCGGCGCTTGAATTTGTTCTGCTTTCCTTCGCCCTCGCCGAACGCATCAACATGCTCCAATTGGAAGTGTCGCGAAACGCAAACTTGGCCCGAGAGGCGACTGAAAGCGCGCTGCGAGAACAAGAGCGAACCAACACCGAACTCAAGCGCCTCGACGCGCTCAAAGACGACTTCCTCGCGAATACGTCGCACGAACTTCGCACGCCGCTTCACGGCATGTTGGGCCTTTCGGAGGCCGTGCTCGCCAATCCCAACCTCGACGCCGTTTCGCGCGAACGCTTGAACTTGGTCGTCGCTTCGGGGCGGCGTCTCTCGTCCCTTGTGAACGACATTCTCGACTTCTCGAAGCTCCGTCATCAGGAAATCGCCATTCGCGAAAAGAACGTCGATGTGGCCGAGGCGGTGAAGCTCGCTCTTACGGTCATCGCACCCATGGCCGCGCCGAAGGGACTTCGTTTGCGTTCGGACGTTCCAGCGGAGTTGATTGCCCGCGCCGACGAAAACCGCTTGCAGCAAATTCTCACCAATCTTTTGGGCAACGCCGTCAAATTCACCGAATCTGGAGAGGTTGTCATTGCCGCCGAACGCCGCAATGGGCGAATCTTCATCTCCGTAAAAGACTCGGGCATTGGCATTCCGCACGAGGCACAAGCGCGCATCTTTGAATCGTTTGAACAAGCCGATGGGTCCACGAGCCGCGAATACGGCGGAACGGGCCTTGGTTTGGCGGTCAGCAAGAAACTCACGGAACTTCATGGCGGTCACCTGGGCGTTGAATCGGAGCCCGGCCACGGAAGCACGTTCACCTTCGACCTCGCGGCGGCCGATGTTCTGTCCGTCGGACATCTCGCGGCGGCAGGAGAGGCGCATAAGGGTTCGCTCCTCATGCGATCTGCAGCAATTGCCGAGGTGCCTTCGCAACACCTGGCCATTGAGCCGGATTCTCTCGCTGGCCCGCGGCACGCCCTTGCCTCCGCGGGTCACCTCCTCGTCGCCGACGACGACCCGGTCAACGTGGAGGTGTTGCGCGCGCAGCTCGAGCCTGAAGGCTACACCGTGACCACGGCGCGTGACGGTCGCGAGGCCCTTGCCGCGTTTGAAGCGCATGGTGCCTTCGATGCGGTACTTCTCGACGTGATGATGCCGAAGATGACAGGGCCCGAAGCGGCAGAACTCATGCGCGCGTCCCATCCTCACGGCACCCTGCCCATCCTCATGCTCACCGCGAAAAGCCGTCCTGAAGACGTCGTGGTGGGCATGCGTTCGGGGGCGAGCGATTACCTCGGAAAGCCCTTTCATCGCGAAGAGCTCCTCCAGCGCCTCGACGTGCACATGCAGTCGGTGAGAACCGCCCGAGCGTTCAGGCGCTTTGTTCCTGGCGATTTCATGAAGCTGCTCGGGGTCACGCGCTTCGAGTCGCTTGAGGCTGGCGTTGGCCAACCGCACAACATCACAGTTCTTTTCACCGACATTCGCGACTTCACCACGCGCAGCGAAAAACTTGGACCTGAGGGCACCTTTCGCTTCGTCAACGCCTGCCTCGAGCGCTTCGGACCCGTGGTCCGTGCCAACGGAGGCTTCGTCGACAAGTTCATCGGCGATGCGGTTATGGCTATTTTTCCAGGCGATCCTCTGAAGGCGGTTCGAGCAGCGGAGGGTCTGATGGCGGAGGTTCGGGCGTTCAACGCAGCACGCCCCAATGCCCCCATGCCTCTGGCGATTGGCATTGGCATTCACAAAGGCCCTGTCATTCTCGGCACCGTGGGCGATTCGGAGCGCATGGATGTGACGGTCATTGGCGACGCCGTAAACGTGTCGTCGCGGCTCGAAAGCCTCACGAAGGCGTTTGGAGCCGGTGCACTCGTTTCGCAAGACACGCTCGGGTCAAGCCTCGAAGGCATGAGGCGCGTAGGGGCGGTGCGGGTCAAAGGCCGTCGCGAGCCTGTGGAACTTTTTGAGATTCTGGCGTGCTGCGGGAGCAAGGACGAACGCGAGCAAAAAGCCGCGGGCGACGAGCGTTTTCAGCGCGGATTGCGCGCGTACGCCCAGGGGGACATGACCCGCGCGAAGGAACATTTCACCATCGCGGCCGCCGAGGCCCCGAGCGATCGGCTGGCCAAGCTCTACGCCGAAAAGGCCACGCAATTCGAGCAAACCGGGCTACCCGCGGGCTTCGAAGGTGAGCTTATCGGCGGTTTGTGAGTCCATGCTGCGCAGCACGTGCGCCATTTCCGTTCGCATTGCGCCCAAACGGGACTACCGTTGACCGATGTACACAGAACTCTTTGGGCAAATGAAGAAGCAACTCGGCCAGCTCGACGCATGGTTCGTCGCAGCCGAAGCGTTGGCAACAGCCAAGAAATTCGACGCGAACGTGCTGCTCGAACTGAGGCTTTCGCCTGACCAATTTCCCTTGGTGCGGCAGATTCAAATGGCGTGCGACACGGCAAAGCTCGGAGCCTCGCGCGTCACCGGAAAAGACGCTCCTGCGCAGCCCGACACGGAGAAAACCTTCGCGGAGCTTCGCGCGCGCATTGACGGAGTCATCGCTTATCTCGGAACGTTCACCGCGAGCGACTTCGAGGGTGCATCCACCCGAACTGTGACCCAGCCCCGCTGGGAGGGAAAAGTCATGTCGGCCCCCGACTACCTCATCGAGCACGTCGTGCCGAATTTCTACTTTCACCTCGCGCACACCTACGCGATTTTGCGGCATAACGGCGTCAGCATTGGCAAGCGTGATTACCTCGGAACGCTCAGCCAGCGACTTCCCTGAGTTTCGTCGCAGCGCGTTTGTAGCTTAAGCGACGCTCGTTGGCTCCTTGTGACGGTACGCCATCGAGCGTCGCGCCGCGATCATTGCGTCGGTTGTTGGAGCCGCCGGTCGAGCGCCTCTTCGATGCGAGCGACGACCGGACCGAGCAAAGCGCCTGCCAGCGCGGCGATAGGCACAAGGAACCATCCAACGATGGCGAGCTGGACGAACCAGAGGGCGATACTTCCAAGAACCGCACGAAACGGGTCGAGAGGAGGCGCTCCGAAGGAGTCGAGATGCGCACGGGGTTCGAGCTTGTTCCCGACCCACGCCCACAAGTAATTGAGGTATGTTCCTGCGAACAGACCGCCCAGCGCGGCGCTGAGCCCGACGCGAAGTCCACGTTTAGCCGCAGAACAAGTGCGCGCGCGCGATCGGTACCAATGAATCGCTGCGAGAGTCACGGTGCTCGCAGCGTGCAAATGGTGCCACTGTGCCGACAATTCGCGAACGCCTTCGGAGGCCGCCAGCACGCCGACCGCAACCGTTGCCCCGGCGGCGAGCACGAGGGCGGACGAGAGCAACGCGGCGTGCGGCTTCATTGGGGACGTTGAAGCATCCATTCGGAACTCGGGTGCAGGTAATTGACGCCCTCCGTCGGGCCACTCGCTCGGCGTACGGCCGTCGGCGAGCTGTCATGCCGCCTGGATCTTGACCTTAAAGGGCAGCCCCGCCTCCTCGACCATCGCTTGCAGCGCGGCGCCCATTGCGGTGGTGCGCACGCGGCCGACTCAGCGCTGCGCGCACGCGCTTTTGCACGCACCCGACGACGACGCAGTCATTCCGCAGCTCACGACGGCCAGGTACGCCGTTTTGCACGTTTCGGTCATCGAGGCCTGGCACTGCTGCTTACACGAGTCACTTGTGCCGCCGTCCTGGCCGCAACTGCAGTTGCAGCGATCGTAATCGGCGCAGGCTCCGCCGAAGGACTTCGGGTCCGTGCCCGAGGCGGTCTGGAGCTGTGTGCGGCACGTATCGAGGACGCATGTGTCACAGGCCGAGACGAGGCCTCCGGTGCTTCCGCCGCAGGCCTGCGTGCCTCCAATGTTCGCGAGCGGATCGGCGGCAGACGACGATGAGGCGCAACCGGCGACGAAGAGCGCGAAACCGCAACCAACCGCGAACGAACGAGCGAGACGTTGAGCCATGTGCATTATGCAAGCGTCGCTCAAACGACCGCCGTGCGCAAGAGCGAGGCTGCTCACGCCGTGCGATCAGTGAAAGTCGCGGCTCATGGAGGCTAGACCGCCTGTGCGCCTCACGGCCATGGCGCGGTCGACGATGACGTAGAGCACCGCGCCGT
>CAIQDA010000327.1 GCA_903870415.1 uncultured delta proteobacterium | reverse complement strand
TGCTTACGCACATTGAAGCGACACCGCTCGCGTCGGTGGCATCGATCGTGAGCGCAAGCGGTGAAACCCTCGCGTAACTTGCGCCGCCGTTGATGACGACGCTCCCCGTAGGTGCGTTGAACTCGGGCGCCGGACGGCTCGTGACCGTCACGCCCGCGGACGTGTTTCCGGCGCGGTCGACCGCGCACACGCGGTAGCTGTACGTGGTGCCGTTCGTCAGCATCGTCGACGTGTACGCCATTGACGTGCCGCCGTAGCTGGGGCCTGGGGTTCCGCCCGTGCAGCTCGCGGGCGCGACGGCTCCCTCCGCCTCGACGACCAAGTAGTAAGCGACTCCCGAGCCGGCGTCCGCGAAGCCGCTCCAGGTGAGCGCCACTTGCGCGTTGCCCGCGACCGCGCGGACAGCTCCTCCCGTTGGTGCCGCCACGTCGTAGATGATCGTGGACTTCACGGGCGCAGCCGACGTATTTCCCCACGTATCCTTGAACCATACGTTGACTGTGACCGTCCCCGCGGCGGTGACGCTCAGACTCTTCGAGGTCGCGAAGATTTCCCACGCGGTGCACGTTGCAGCCGTGCTCACGCACATCGAAGCGACTCCGCTCGCGTCGGTGGCGGCGATCGTGAGCGCAAGCGGTGAAACTCTCGCGTACAGCGCTCCGCCGTTGATGAGAACACTCCCCGTGGGCGCGTCGAACTCCGGCGCGGGACGGCTCGCAACCGTGGCGCCCGCGGACGTGTTGCCTGCGCGGTCGATGGCGCAGACGCGGAACGTGTACGTGGAGCCGTTCGTGAGTCCCGAAATCGCGGACGTGGCAGCGCTGCTCGCGGAAACCGTGGTGCCACCGGCGCACGTGGTCGGGGGCGTGGCGCCTGTCGCGTAGGCAACGAGGTAGCTGTCGAGGCCCGAGGTAGCGTCCGAAAACCCGGACCACGAGAGCGTCACTTGACCGTCGGCCGGCGTCGCACGGACCGTTCCGTTGATGGGCGCAACCGCGTCGAAGGTGATGCGCGCCGTGGCCGGAAGTTTGGAGGTATTTCCCCAGTTATCCTTAAACCATACGCCGACTGTGTAGACTCCTGCGGCGGTTCCGAGCGTGAGGGTCTTGGAGGTCGCAAAGGTCTCCCACGCCGTACACGTGGCCGCGGTACTCACGCACATCTGCGTGGTCGTGCTGGCGTCCGTTGCGGCGATGGTGAGCGCGACGCTCGCGCGCGTCGTGTAGGCCGCGCCACCGGCGATGGCGACAGTGCCCTCGGGGGCGTCGAACTCGGGTGCCGGAGTGGTGCTTGCGGTCACGCCCGTCGAGGTATTTCCCGCGCGATCCACGGCGCAAATGCGGAACGACACGACGCGCCCATTCGTGAGTCCCGTCGCCACGAGCGACACGTCCGCGCCCGTGTAGAGCTGCGTTCCCGCTGCGCACGAAGTTGGCGCAGTTGCCGCGGCCGCCGACGCAACGACGTAGCGGTCGATGCCCGCGAGCGGATCGACGAAGCCGGACCACCGCAAGCTCACTTGCCCGTCTCCGGGAGTCGCCGTCACGACACCGCCCGTCGGAGCCGCGTTGTCGAAGATGATCGTCGACGAGGGTGCCGAAGCCGCGGGCGTCACGTTGCCGCGGGTGTCCTTCAGAAACACCGCCACGCGTGCGGTTCCGGGCGTGCCCGCGAGCGACCAGACTTTCGACGTGGAAAACGGCTCGAACACGGTGCAGACCGCGGCGTTCGTCACGCACATTCCCGCGACGCCGCTCGGGTCTGTCGCCGTGAGCGTGAGGGCGACGGTCTTCGCGTTCGTGGAGGTCGCGCCGTTGTTGATGGCGACCGTGCCCGTCGGCGGCGTGACGTCG
>CAIQDA010000326.1 GCA_903870415.1 uncultured delta proteobacterium | reverse complement strand
GAGACGAAGTTCCTCGTGAACTCCATGAAACCAGTTGCCCCCGAGGCCCTCAGCCGCCTCGAGAACCACCACGTCGTCGCCGCGACGCTTCAGCGCCCGAGCCATCGCGAGGCCGGAAAAACCAGCACCGATGACGACAACGCGCCGATTCACTTCCCCGTGGCGCCACGAGACGACATGCGCCCAAGCATCGGAATGACCCCGGGGAGAAAGCGCGTCGCATAACGCAAGGCCCACGCCTCCGGCGAGACCGGCATCACGGCAACGTCGCCTTCGATGGCGTCGACGATCGCGTCGGCCACGCGCTCAGGCGGGTAGCCACGCTTCTTGAACGTCGCCTGCGTGCGCTCGCGGGCCTGCTCCTGGTCGGCACGTCCAGCGAAACGGGTGCTCTGGATGATGGCGGTATCGATCACGCCTGGGCAGACGGCGCTCACTCGCACGCCTTGGGGCGCGAGTTCGGCGCGCATGGACTCGGTGAGACCGAGCACCGCATGTTTGCTCGCGACGTAGCCAACGACCTTGGCGGCGGGAAAAAAGCCGAGCACCGAGCTGATGTTGACGACGGCTCCGCTGCCCTTCTTCACCATTTCAGGCACGAAGAAATGGCAGCCGTGCACAACGCCCATGACGTTCACGCGCAAGACCCAGTCCCAATCGTCGAGGCTCGTGTCGAGGATTCCGCCAGACAAACCGACGCCGGCGTTGTTGACGAGGACGTCGAGAGCGCCGAAGCGAAGGTGCACGTCGTCGGCGAAGGCCTTCATTGCCGCGCGGTCGCCGACGTCGACGGTTGCATGATGCAAGTAACGGTCGCCGAGTTCGCTGCGTAGCGACAGGAGCCCCTCTTCGTTGCGGTCGCATGCGATGACACGTGAACCGAGGCCCGCGAACCTCAACGCCGTGGCGCGGCCAATGCCCGAGCCCGCGCCCGTGATGAGGGTCAATGCGTCGCGAAAGGGAAACCTCTTGCTCATGGGGCGCAATTACTACGTCTCGGAACGCCTCGCCCCGTCGAATCGGCGGGACGAAACGACCGCGTGACACTTGTCGTGTGCCGGGCCAAAATGAAGCGCATGACGCGTCGCTACCTGTTCTTGCCGTTGCTCTTCGCAGCTTCGAGCAGTTGTGCGGCCGTGTCTCCATTCTTCAACGCGCTGTTTTCGCGAGGCATCAGCGGCTCGGCGTCGTCCAGTCCGACGGTGCACTGCCAAGTCGGGCCCGACGGCAATCCTCAATGTTACGAGTACCGCACGGGCGCCCCACTACGCGCGGGTGATCCCGCAGCCGTGGGCGCGGACCCAAACGCCTCGATTGGCGAAAACGCCAATGCGAGCGCGGTGGCGGTTTCGAGCGGCACTCCTGCGAACGCGCTGCCTGACCCATCGTGGAAAGCCCCGCTCGCGCTGCCGCCGGAACCCGTGCGCGTTTCGTCGCCTCCGTAAGCCGCGATCAAATTCGTCACGACCTTCGTCAGAAACGCCGTGGCGCCATCGAAGCTCCAGACACCTCACCCACGAGGCCCTTCTGGAGATTCGGCTATGAAGATTCATCCCATCGTCGCGGCAGCCCTCGCCATGACCGCGGCCTCGCAGGCCTTCGCCCTCAACGAAGTCGTGTCCTACGGCATCGCGACCTTCGGCTCATCGGGCGCAGCGTATTGCGGTGGTGCGACCCTCGGTTCCCACGCGGTTCACACGGCGACGGCAGACGCGTTCCGCGCACCGTTCTCAGCCCTCAAGCTCGCGAGCATGTGGGACGACGTCGACTCGCTCACCAACGCGTCCGTGACGAGCGCTCAGGTTTCCGACTTCACCAAGATCGCATCCGGTGCGGATCAAGCGGACCACAAAGGCTCCGATGATGCGGATGTATTCTACATTCATACACATGGCACCCACACCTCGAGCGGAGCGTCGCAGTTCAGCGGCCTCGTGATGGGGTCGAGTGCCAGCGGCGTGTGCACCGCCAAGACGAGCGACCACATGCTCTTCGGCAAGAACGGCAACGACAACGACATGGCCGTGGTCAAAGCCTGCCAATCGGCGGACTACGACGTATTCGTCAACGGCGGCTACTTCGCGATGAACGAGAACAGCAGCCAGCAGCGCCTTTGGAATGGCTTTCACGGTGACTCGTCATGCGGCGCGCACGTCACCGCGTACGTCAGCGCGTATTCATGGCTCTCGTTCGCGGAAGGCGCCGGAGAGAACTGGCTCGACCTCGCGTACGACGACAACGCCGCCATCGACAGCGACGACTGCCCCGCGTCGATCGCATTCGGTGACTCGCAAGCGAAACGCGAAGCGCTCTACGAGCACGGCGGGTTTCTCGACCGCAAGGACACCGGAAACAAGACCGCCGCTACGTATTGGTATTTCCGTGGCTGTGACCCAAGCAGCGGCCGCGTTCTTCCCTGAGATTTGACGCCTTTTCCCATCATCTTTCCTTTCATCCTTCGAGACTCGTCATGAACACCAAGCTTCTCGCCGCCTTCGCCCTTCCGCTTGCCTTCGCCCTCACCGGCTGCTCCGTCGCGGACGCTTCGAACCCCATCGACACCAATGAGTCGGCCCTGGCCGCCTTGACCGTCGCCGGATCCGAAACGCTGGCCGCGCAGCTTGGAGCCCACGCACTGCCGACCGTTCGCCTCCCGCTCACAGCCTTCGACGCAACGAAGATCGGTGCCCTCGTGAACCAAACGGGGCTCTCGATCATGGCGCGCCCCGCGGGCGTCGAACTCTCCGCAGCCCCCGGAGCGCATCTGTCGCTCGATCGCTCGCATGGCGGTTTTCTCCTCACGACCATCGCTTCGGGCACGGACCTCTCCATGGGCACGGAAGGCGCTCTTGCCGCCACCACCGGGGCGACCACGACCCCAAGCGCACACCCGGACTTCGATTGGCACCCCGCCGCTCCAGGAGCCGACGCCAAGGCCTCAAGCTCCGCCGTCGCAGGCGCGGGCACGACTCCCTCGGTGCAAGGAGACCTCGCGCTCCTCGGTCGCTGGGGCATTCCAACCGGCGAGATCCTTCGGTCCTTCGGCGCGCAAACGATGGCGGCCAATCACGAGAACGGCGTCGCCCAAACGCCAACGGTTCACCACCAAAAAGGCTTTGTGCTCAGAGGTTTTGCAGGCATTGGCGTTCGCGGACATCGCGCCGTCGTCTCGCATGCACCCGACGGTCGTATCGCGCGCGTTCTCGCCAACTGGCCTGCGCTCGCCTCATCGGGCCACAAGCTCTCGACGCAGTTCGCAGCCGCGGACCTCGTGACCCTCGGCACGCGAGCCCTCGCCGCGGAAGGCGTCAAGACGGGGAACGCAAAGGTGTCCCTCGAATACGTCCCGACGCTGCTCACGACGGGCGAGTGCGTCCTGAAGCTCACCGGCGTTGCCAAGGTCACCGGCTCTGAGCCCACGGGCGACCACGGCGACGAAGCGCGCACGATTGACTTCGACGTCGCCGCGTACTGAAAAACGCCTGGTTAACGAAAAGCCTCCCTCGATCACGAAGGAGGCTTTTCTCGTTCCATGCAAACTACACGTACGAATCACCACGCCATCGGGCGCGCGATCACTTCACGATGAGGTTCAAGATGCGACCGGGCACGTAGACGATCTTGACGATCGCTTTTCCGTCCGTGTGCGCCTTCACCTTCGCGTCCTCGAGGGCTTTCTCAACGGCGCTCGCTTGCGACTCGTCCTTCGCGAGCTTCAAGACGCTGCGAGCCTTGCCGTTGACCTGCACGCCGATCTCGATCTCGGCGTCTTCGCAGAGCGCCGCGTCGAACGTCGGCCATGGGGCGCACGTGAGCGAATCTGCATGGCCAAAACGCTCCCAGAGCTCTTCGGCAATGTGAGGCGCAAACGGCGCGAGCAAGAGCACGAGCGGCTCGACAGCGGCTTGCGGCACCGACGGCAACGCTTGAAGCTGCTTCACGAGGATCATCATCGCAGAGACCGCGGTGTTGAATCGCAAGCCGTCGATGTCCTCTGTGACCTTCTTGATCGTCTTGTGAACGGCGCGAAGCGTCTCGGTGTCGACGTCGTTCGACGTGCTTTTGCGCGCCGCAACGCCAAGATTCCAAACGCGGTCGAGGAAGCGACGCACGCCTTCAACGCCGTTTGTTTGCCAGGGTTTTACCGCCTCAAGCGGCCCCATGAACATTTCGTAAACGCGAAGCGAATCGGCCCCGTGCGACTTCACGACATCGTCGGGGTTGATGACGTTGCCGCGCGACTTCGACATCTTCTCGCCGTTTTCACCGAGGATCATGCCTTGGTGCACGAGCTTCACGAATGGCTCGGCGTGCTTGACGACACCGATGTCAAAGAGCGCCTTGTGCCAGAAACGTGCATACAGCAAGTGAAGCACCGCGTGCTCGCTCCCGCCGACGTAGAGGTCCACAGGCATCCACGCGTCGTAAGCGTCTTGCGAGAAGATTTCCTCGACATTACGCGGGTCGACGTAGCGCAGGTAGTACCAGCACGAGCCAGCCCACTGCGGCATGGTGTTCGTCTCACGCGCGAACCATTGGCCGTCTTGTTGAAAGAACCGCCAGTCCCGCGCACGCGCCAGAGGTCCGGCCGGGTCCTGTCCCGGACGGTAGTCTTCGAGCTCGGGCAACCGCAGCGGAAGCTCCGACTCGGGCACGGCGATCGGCTTGTCGAAACGCACCTTGAACTCCGCACCATCGAGGCGCGGGTCTCCGTCGCAGTCGACCGGAAAGTAGATGGGGATCGGCTCGCCCCAGTAGCGTTGACGCGAGAAAACCCAGTCGCGGAGCCGATAGGTGACCTTCGCGCGCCCCTTGCCTGCCCCGTTCAGCCACGCGACGGTTTGCTTGCGGACCTCTGCGCTCGCAACGCCCTCGCCCACGTTCGCATGCGAACGGAGCACCGTGCTCTCGCCATCGTCGGTGAACGCGGACGCGTCGAAGTCGTGCGCTTTGCCATCGGTGCGGCGAACGACAGGAACGATTCCGAGCCCGTAGGTCTTTGCGAACGCATGGTCGCGCTCGTCGTGTGCGGGCACGGCCATGACGGCGCCGGTTCCGTAGTGAGCGAGCACGTAATCGCCAACCCAAACCGAGACTTTATCCCCGTTGATCGGATTGACGGCGAAGGCGCCCGTCGCAACGCCGGTCTTGGTTTTGCCAAGGTCGGTGCGCTCGATGTCGCTCTTCGATTTCGTGACCTCGATGTACGCGTTCACCGCGTCGCGCTGCCCCTCGGTCGTGATCGCCGCCACGAGCGGATGCTCCGGCGCAAGCACCACGTAGGTCACCCCGGAAACCGTGTCGGGACGCGTGGTGAATACAGTCATCGTTGCGTCGTGACCTTCGATCGAAAAGTCGATCTCGGCTCCTTCGCTTCGCCCGATCCAATGGCGCTGCTTTCCCTTGGTTTCCGGCCAATCGAGACCTTCGAGCTCGGCGTCAAGCCTGTCCGCATACGCGGTAATACGAAGCATCCACTGGCGCAGGGGCAGGCGCACGACCGGGTGCTGGCCGCGTTCGCTCTTGCCGTCGATGACCTCTTCGTTCGCAAGAACCGTCCCGAGTTCCGGGCACCAGTTCACGGGCACCTCGGACTGAAACGCGAGCCCGCGCTGAAAGAGCTTCAGAAAGATCCACTGGGTCCAGCGCACGTAGTCGGCGTCGGTCGTGTCGACCTCACGCGTCCAGTCGTAGGAGAATCCCAAGCTTTTGAGCTGGCGCTTGAAGGTCGCAATGTTCGAGGCGGTCGTGTCGCGCGGATGTGTTCCGGTCTGAATGGCGTGCTGTTCCGCGGGCAAGCCGAACGCGTCCCAGCCCATTGGGTGAAGCACGTCGCAACCGCGCATTCGCTTGTAGCGGCACACGATGTCGGTGGCGGTGTAGCCCTCCGGATGCCCGACGTGGAGGCCCGAACCCGATGGGTACGGAAACATGTCCAGGCCGTAGAACTTCGGTTTTCCAGGGGTGCGCGTGGCCACAAAACTGCGCCGCTCCTCCCAAATGGCCTGCCACTTGGGTTCGAGGATGGCCGGCTCGTAACGCTCTTCGCCTGCGCGATCGTTCGTCTCGCTCATGGGCGCCGCATAGCACGCCTTGCTTGCCCGCATGCAACGCGCGGCAAGTGGCGCTCGGCGTGAACGCTCGCGAGACGCCCCTTGACGCCGCCGCGGGAAGGCAGCACATCCCCTCGTATGCTCGACGTCAGCGCCGTGGAAGCGATGCTCAAGACCGCCTTCCCTGAAGGCACCATCACCGTTCGCGACCTCACGGGCACGAGCGATCACTTCGAGGCGACCATCGTCTCGGCTCGCTTTGACGGCGTCTCGCGCGTCGAACGGCACCGCATGGTTTACGGCAGCCTCGGCACCGCCATGAGCGGACCCATTCACGCGCTCGCGCTCCGCACACTCACCCCGTCCGAAGCCTGATTTAAGAGGTTTTTTCCTATGTCCGACGATACGCAAGCCCGCATCCAGCAGCTCATCGACACGAACAAAGTCATGCTCTTCATGAAGGGCACGAAGTCGTTTCCACAGTGCGGCTTTTCGAACGCCGTGGTGCAGATGCTCAAGATCGAAGGCGTGCCCTTCGAGACGTTCAACATCCTCGCCGACCCTGCCGTGCGCGAGGGCATCAAAACGTTCTCGAACTGGCCAACGCTGCCGCAGTTGTACATTGCAGGCAAGTTCGTCGGCGGATGCGACATCGTGACCGAGATGCATGACAGCGGAGAGCTCAAGAAAGAGCTTCAAACCGCAGGTCTCGTCTGATCGACGGCCTCTGATCGACAACCGCTAAGCGTGACGGCCGCGAGGCGTTTTGTGCGCCGTAAATGCCTGTCTGCAAACTACACAGACATGCGTACGCGACGCGGGAGCGGTCCCTTGGTGCGGGCTGCAAACATCCTTCGCCGGCCCGTGCATCGCGGCACTTCACGATTGCGGGTTGGTGCTCGCTGAAGCGGCGGGCCACTTCGACGTGCTCCGTCGATGAACATGACAGCTGTGCCGAGAACGCTTCGCATCACGCCGCGGCAGGTGGTCTCG
>CAIQDA010000325.1 GCA_903870415.1 uncultured delta proteobacterium | reverse complement strand
GAGAGTCCGATCATGAGCGACGCCACAAAAGCCCTCGTTGACCTGTCGCGTGAGCGCGACCTGCAGCAGACCATGGCGGACCGCGAGTACATGGTGCTGTGGCGCGAGGCGTACGACGCGCGAAAGGCGAGGGAGGCGGCGAGGGAGACGGCGGAGACGTTGGCTGCGGCGATCGCGGCAGCGGACGAGGCGAAGGCGGCCCTTGCGGCGGCAGAAGCGATGAATGCGTCCGCAAAGGAGGCAGCGGCGGCGGTGGCGCGTGATGAGGCGCTAAGCGAGAGGCTTGCGCGGGCGAGGGCGTCGCTTCGATTGCTCCTTAGGGTGAAGTTCGGATCCATCGGCGACGCGCAAGACCAGGCACTCGCCAACGCGACGCTCGACGAACTCGATGCGCTGACCGCGCGCGTGGAACAAGCGCCGACGCTCGAAGCGGTGTTCGCCGGCCCTTAAACAACGTTGCGATTGCGCGAAGTTGCGTCCGCGGCGGGAACGCTTGCGTGCGTGAAGGCCACGCATGACGCCGCTTGACCGGCGGACGCACACGGTTGAAAACGTACCGACATGATGCGCAACGCGTTTCCGTTCACTCCGCATCGCTCGTTTCACCTTCTTGCGCCGTTGGCGCTCGGCGGTTGTGTGCAAGCTGCAAGCACTCTTCCGCCCTGTGCGGTGCCTGTGCGCTTGCCGGGCGGAATCGCGATGTCCGCGGAGGTTCCGGGAACCGATGGCGCCGCGCGAAAGCGTGCGCTGGGTGCGGCGCTCGTTGATGGCCTTGGGCCGATTCTCGGCGTGGGCGTCAAGAGCAAGCTCGAGGTCACCGATGCGGTGCGCGTGCGCGACGGAAAGAGCAGCGAATCGAGCGATGCGCGCGAGGAACTCAATGTTTCCTTCGGGGCCGCGAAGGTGAGGGACTTCGTCGTGACCTATTGCGCGGCGGCAAACGGCGGCACCCACGCGGACGTGCAGCTTTCGGCCCTCGAGGTTGCTCGCTTGAAGCGCATCGCCCGTGACGCCACGCTCGTGGTCGTGGCGTGCTCGAGCGCCGCCGAAGGGGCCTGCACGAACGACCTGCGGGATCGTGCGCGAAGTCTTGCCCAAGGCGCGGGACTCACCGTGGCCGATGCGGTGCTCGTCGCCGACGAACCAAGCGTCGATGACTTGCGCGCGCGAGCGCTGTCCGGTGGCGCGACGAAGGCGTTTCTCGTGCGCATCGACACGCCAACGGTGCGCGAGGAGAGCCCGTACTTTGTGTGCCGCGCGCAGGCGTCCGCGAGCCTGTGGGACGCGGAAGACGGCAAGAGTTTGCGCACCGCCAAGCCGAGTGGATTCGGTATGGATGGCGGCTATAAGGGGGTCGTCTACGCCGATCAAGGCAAGCCTCGCGACGCCTGCTCAAAGGCCTTTCGCGAGGCCCTCGGTGCGGTGGAGCCGCTGACGATCACGTGGGCGAAAGACGATTCGTCCGCGCAATGAACAAGCGCGCCGATCTCTCGACCCGCTCAGCTCGGAATGTCTTTGCGGGCCGCTTCGGCGAGCTGCGAGGCGAGCTGCTTGATGAGCTCTTCGGTGGGGCCTTCGACCATGATTCGAAGCTTCGGTTCGGTGCCTGACCAGCGAACGAGGACGCGCCCCTCGGCCCCGAGCTTCTTCTTCACGCGGTCTGTTTCCCTCGCGAGGTTCGTCATGCTCTCGAGGGGACGACGCTCTTTCAGCGTGAGATTTTCCAGGAGTTGCGGCACCCGCTGCATGGCGCCGCGGGCGAGTTCGCTCACGGGCTTTCCGGTGCGCACAAGGAGCGCGAGCACTTGCAGCGCGCCCACGATGCCGTCGCCGGTGCTTGCATGATCCAAGAACACGAGGTGGCCCGACTGCTCGCCGCCGAGGTTCGCGCCGCGTTGACGCATGGCTTCGACCACGTACCTGTCGCCGACGTTCGTGCGCACGAGTTCGATGCCCTTCGCCTTGAGCGCGCGCTCGAGGCCGAGGTTGCTCATGACGGTGGCGACGACGAGGTTGTTGCGTAGTTCACCGGCGAGCCGCATTTTCTCAGCGCACATGGCCATCACCACGTCGCCGTCGATGACTTGCCCCGTTTCGTCGACGAGGATCACGCGGTCGGCGTCGCCGTCGAGCGCGATGCCCAAATGCGCGCCGCGTTTGACGACCTCGGCGCGAAGGTTGTCCGGGTGGAGTGCGCCGACGCCCGCGTTGATGTTCGTGCCGTTGGGCTTCACACCGATGGCGGTGACCTGCGCGCCGAGCTCGCTGAACACCATTGGCGCGACCTTGTAGGCGGCGCCGTGGGCTGCATCGACGACGACGCGAATCCCGTCGAGGGTCAGCTCGCGTGGAAACGTGTTCTTTGCAAACACCACGTAGCGTCCCCTGGAATCTTCCAGGGTTTCCGCCTTGCCGATGCTTGGGCCTGTGCGGCGCGCGCCGAGGCCTGCAGGGTTGCGCATCAGCTCTTCGATGGCCGCTTCGGTTTCGTCGGCGAGCTTGAAGCCGTCGGAGCCAAAGATCTTCACGCCGTTGTCTTGAAACGCGTTGTGGCTCGCGCTGATGACGATGCCGGCGTCGGCGCGCATCGACACGGTGAGGTGCGCAATGGCGGGCGTGGGCACCGGTCCGCAGAGGATGACGCGGCCGCCCATGGAGCAGATGCCCGAGGCGATTGCCGTCTCGATCATGTAGCCCGAGAGCCGCGTGTCTTTTCCGATGACGATGCGCGGAGCGTGGTTTTTTCCTTGTCCGACGAGGAACGTGACGGCGCGACCGAGGGCGAGGGCGCTCTCCGGTGTCATGGCGCCTTCGTTCGCGAGGCCGCGGATGCCATCGGTGCCGAAGAGGTGGCGCTCCGGCACGAGCGCTGGAGCGGGCGAGGCGTTCAGCTTGGTGGAGGAGGCCTTCTTGGCGGCGGCGGGCTTGCGCGTGGGCATGGCGATCGGAACCGATGAGCGGGGAAAAGAGGGTGGCGAATCAGACGCGCGAGGCGCCCGAATCAGTCACGGAAATTTTGAAACTGAAGCTCGATGTCGAGGTCAGCACCGCGAAGCAGCGCCATGGTGGCCTGCAAATCGTCTTTGTTTTTCCCGGTGATGCGCACTTGGCTGTCTTGGATCGAGGCCTGCACCTTGAGCTTCGCTTCCTTGATCATCACGACGAGAATTTTGCCCTTCTCGCCCTCGATGCCCTCTTTGACCTTCACGACGATGCGCGTGGTCTTGCCCGTGGTTTCGGGCTTCTGCACGTCGAGGTACTTGAGGCTCACCTTGCGCTTGGCAAGCTTCTCTTGAAGCACCACGAGGGCAGCCTTCGCGCGGTCTTCGGCGTTCGCGCGGACGATGAGACCGTCCTTCGTTTTCTCGACAACAGCCTCGGTTCCCTTGAAGTCGAAGCGCTGGTCGAGCTCCTTCGACGCTTGGGTCAGCGCGTTGTCGACTTCGCTCCACGGGACTTTCGAAACAACGTCAAAGCTTGGCATGGGAATCCTCTGTGCGGCCGCTATAGCGCGACAGGCGGGTCTCGCGGGAGCCCGAGAAGCACGGCGCGCGCTTCGCCCACGAGGTACAAGCTTCCGGTCACAAGCACGAGGCCCGAGGGACCGGCGAGGTCGCGGGCGCGGGCGAGGGCGTCGTCGATCGAGCGTGCCGCATGGCCTGCGAATCGTGCCGCAAGATCGTTTGTGGATGCGGGAGCGCGACCCTTTGGCTCCACGTAAACGAGCGTTCCACCGACGGGCGCAACGAGGGCCAACGTGCGCTCCCAGGCTTTGTCGGCCATGGCCCCGAAGACCGTGACGACGGGGGTGACGTCCTCGTCGCGTAGCGTTTGCACGAGCGCGCGCATGCCGTCTTCGTTGTGCGCGCCATCGAGGAGAAAGCGGCCCGCGTTCGACGTGATGCGTTCGAAGCGACCGGGCCACGAAGCGCTCTGCAATCCGCTCGCGATCGCGTGAGGCGAAAGGCCCGCTTCTTTCGCGAGGGCAATTGCGACCTGTGCATTCTGCAGCTGATGAGCGCCACGCAGTCCGAGCGTCACGCCGTCGGGGACAACCTCATGGGCCGCGTCGACAATGCGCGCGCGTCGATCGTTTGCAATGCGAACGGCGGCTTCACGGGCTTCGGGCGCGAGGGCTGGACCGAGCACGAACGGGCAACCCGGTTTCGCGACATGCGCCTTGTCTGCGGCAATGGCTTCGAGCGTATTCCCAAGGAACGCGCAGTGGTCGAGTCCCACCGAGACAAGCGCGCTTGCGATCGGCGCTTCGAGCACGTTCGTCGCGTCGAGGCGCCCTCCGAGGCCCACCTCGACAATCGCGAGGTCGACCTTCGCATCGCGAAACGCCAAGAAGGCCGCGATCATCGCCGCTTCGAAAAACGTGAGGGGTACACGCGTTGCCAAGGCTCGCTCAAGGACACTGGCGAGAGCGTCATCGGCGAGCGGCACACCGTCGATGCGAATGCGTTCCGCGAAACGAGCCAAGTGCGGTGACGTGGTCATGCCCACGCGCAAACCGGCCGAGCGGGCCATCGCCTCGAGCATCGCGCAGGTGGAGCCTTTGCCGTTCGTGCCAGCGACGTGGATCGCAGGAAATGTCCTGTGCAAATCGCCGTGTTCGCGGCAGGCTTCGGCCATCGCGGTGAGGCCCGGTTTCATGCCGCCCGGGGCCAACGCGTAGAGGCGACGAAGCACTGGCGGAAGGCGCTCCGAGGGCTCCGCGTTCACGCGCTCGCGACCTCTCGCGACGTGTGCGTTCCGAGGTGCGCGAGGATGGTCGCGAACTCACGGCGCATGTCACCGCGGGCCACGATGCGATCGACGAGACCGTGGTCCAAGAGAAACTCCGCGCGCTGAAAGCCTTCGGGAAGCTTCTGCCGAATGGTCGTTTCGATGACGCGCGCGCCTGCGAACCCGATGAGCGCCTTCGGTTCCGCGATGTTCACGTCGCCAAGGAACGCAAACGACGCCGCGACGCCTCCGGTCGTTGGATGCAGAAGTACGCTGATAAAAGGCAGGCCTTTGGCGCGGTGACGCTCTTGAGCGCCGACAGCCTTCGCCATCTGCATGAGCGAGAGAATGCCCTCTTGCATGCGCGCGCCGCCGGACGCTTGAAGGAGCACGACCGGCAATCGATGGTCCGCGGCACGCTCGAAGAGTCGCGCGATTTTCTCGCCGACGACGGAGCCCATTGAGCCGCCCATGAACGAGAAAAGAAACGCGCCATAGGCGATGGGGCGCCCGTCGAGATGTGCGAGCCCCGTCTCGATCGCGTCGTTCGCGCCCGTGTTTCTTTGCGCGGCCGCGAGACGTGCTGGATAGGTTTTTCCATCGGAAAACTCCAGCGGATCGCAGGCGGTGAGGCGCGCGTCCCACTCTTCGAGTTTGCCTTCGTCGAGGAGCAGATCGCGCCACCGGCCTGGGGCGAGCTTGTGGTGATGCGCGCACGAAGGGCAGACCTCGAAGTTCGCCGCGAGGGTCTCCGTCTCGATGGTGTCGTCGCAGCCTTCGCACTTCTTGAAGAGGCCCTCGCCGAGGGTCTTCTTCTCTTTGGCGGAACCGCTAAGGCGGCGTTTCTCTGGCCACGGCATAGGTCTGTCCTGCGTATAGGCGACGTATGTCGCTTGTTAGACCGAAATGGTCTTGAGCTCGGGGTCGACGAGGAGCGTTGGCTCCGTGAGCTCTTGAACTTCGCGCGCCGTGAGGTTTGGCGCCACCTCGCGGAGCACGAGTCCGTTCGCGGTGACGTCGATGACGGCGAGATCGGTGATGATGCGGTGGACGACCGAGAGTCCCGTGAGCGGCAAATTGCAGGCCTTGAGAATCTTCGCGCTGCCCTTGGCCGCGTGCTCCATCGTGACGACGACGCGCTTGGCGCGGGCGACGAGGTCCATCGCGCCGCCCATGCCCTTGACCATCTTGCCGGGGATCATCCAGTTGGCGAGGTCACCCTTTTCGGAAACCTGCATGGCTCCGAGAATGGCCAGGTCGATGTGACCGCCGCGAATCATCGCGAACGATTCGGCGCTCGAGAAAATGGCCGAGCCCGCAAGCATCGTCACGGTTTCTTTGCCCGCGTTGATGAGGTCCGAATCTTCGGTTCCTGCGACCGGGTAGGGGCCAATGCCGAGGAGCCCGTTCTCGCTCTGAAGAACGACCTCGATGCCCTTCGGGATGTAGTTTGCAACCAGCGTCGGGATACCGATGCCGAGGTTGACGTAAAACCCGTCTTGGAGCTCCTGCGCGGCGCGCATGGCAATTTGCTCGCGGGTGAGGCCTCGCGGCTGCTTCGTCTCTCCACTCATGGCTCTCTCCTCAGCTTGCTTGCGCGGGGCGCGTGGTGCGACGTTCGATGCGCTTCTCGAAGTGAGTTCCGACGACAACCGCGTGGACATAGATGCCCGGCGTGTGGATGGTGTCGGGGTTGAGCACGCCTGGCTCCACGAGCTCCTCGACCTCGGCAACCGTGTAGGTTGCAGCCGTTGCGGCGAGCGGGTTGAAGTTCATGGCGGTGTGCCTGTAGACGAGGTTGCCGAAGCGGTCGCCCTTCCAGGCCTTCACGATGGCGACGTCGCCGCGAATGGCGCGCTCAAGGACGTAAGGCTGCCCGTCGAAGTCGCGGACTTCCTTCTTCTCCGAGGCCTTCGCGACGGTGCCGTCGGACGCGTACCGAAGGGGCATGCCGCCCTCGCTCACGATCGTCCCGACGCCGGTCGGTGTGTAGAATGCAGGTATTCCTGCGCCGCCTGCGCGAAGGCGTTCCGCGAGGGTTCCTTGCGGGCAGAGCTCCACCTCAAGCTCGCCGCTCAGGTATTGGCGCTCGAACTCTTTGTTCTCGCCCACGTAGCTCGAGATCATTTTCGCGATCTGGCGTTGGCGCAGCAGGATGCCGAGACCGAAGTCGTCGACGCCGCAGTTGTTGCTCACGAAGATGAGGCCTTTTACCCCGAGGTCACGGATGGCCTCGATGCAATGCTCCGGAATGCCGCAAAGGCCGAAGCCTCCGGCGAGCACCGTGGCGTTGTCGCTCAGCTTGCCTTCGAGTGCGGCGCGCGCACCCTGCACGACCTTGTTCATGGGGCACGGCTTGTAGGCGTGGCGTGCGCAAAAGACCAGCGCGCCGCAGTGGAAAAAACCTCGCGGATGGCGATGCTTTGCGTCAAATCTCGCAGGTGCAGCAAAAGCCGCGGTTTCGAGCGTCTCGCTGAATCGGCGCTCAGTTTTTTGGCAGCGGGAGCCCGCGCCAACGCTTCGGGAGATGCGTGAGGAGTGCAAGCACCGCGCGAAGCTTTTCGCCGATCGACGAGCCCGGTCGCTTGAGCGTGAGGAGTGCGCGAGCGATGGGGGCGAGTGCTGTGCCGTAAGGCATCCACCAGAGTTCGCGCGGCGCGCTGTTTCGGTCGACGAGGATGGTGCGCGGTCGCGTGAGCAGGTCGAGCGCGTGGTGGCTGTTGGTGACGCCGGTGCCGGTTTCGCCAATGCCAGTCCACGGCAGGAGCGGAATGGCTCCGGTGAAGCTGTGGTTGTTAATGGTGACAACGCCGGTGCGAAGCTTCGAGGCCATGCGCTCGGCGGCGGCTTCGTCTCGGGTCCAGATGCTGCCCGTGAGGCCGAAGCGGCAGGCATTTGCCCGCGCGATAGCTTCGTCATCGGACGCGACCGTCATGACGGGCAGAAGAGGTCCGAAGGTTTCTTCTTCGACCGCGGAACATCGCTCGTCGGTGATGCGAAGGACGGTGGGTGCAAAGTACAAGCCTTCCGCAGACCCGCCGGTGAGCACCTCCGCGCCCTTCTGGACCGCTTCGTCGAAGTGGCGCTGGACGACGGCGAGTTGCGCTTCCGTTGTCAGAGAGCCCATGTCGTCACGCGCGGTGAGGCTCTTCACCGTGGCGATGAGCTTCTCGAGGAACGGTGCGGCGACGCTCTCGTGCACGTAAACGCGCTCGATGGCGGCGCAGTTTTGGCCCGCGTTCGTGAACGCTCCCCATGCGATTCCCGCGGCGGCGCGATCGAGGTCCGCGTCGGCGCGAACGATGGCGGCGTCCTTGCCTCCGAGTTCGAGCGAACACGGCACAAAGCGTTCGGCGCACGAGGCGGCGACCTTTCGACCCGCCGCGACGCTTCCGGTGAAGGCCACGAGATCGATGCGGTCTGCAACGAGCGCCGCACCCACGTCACGGCCACCTTGCACGACCGCGAAGAGGCCGTCGGGCAAGAGTCCTTGAAAGCACTCGCCGATGAAGGCACCGACGCGCGGCGTGACCTCAGACGGTTTGAAGACCACGGCGTTGCCCGCGAGGAGCGAGGGCACGATGGTGCGGAGCGGCAGCGCGAGCGGGTAATTCCAAGGCATGATGACGGCGACGACGCCGCGAGGCACCCGCGCAATCCAAGCCTCTTTCTTCGGATACGACGTGGCGTCGAGGGCCACCGGTTCGTCTTCGAGCCACGGACCGATATGCTTGCACCATGCATCGACCACGTCGGCGGTCGCGAGGACCTCGGCGAGGAGCGCCTCTACTTCGGGCTTGCCGGTTTCGAGGGAGATGAGAGTGGCGAGCTCGGTGCCTCGATCGAGGACGCGGCCTTTGAACGCGCGGAGAGCTTCGAAGCGCGCTTCAAGAGGGCGTGCCGCCCAAAGCTCTTGAGCGCGATGTGCGGCTCCGACGATCGCGGGAAGATCGCTTGGTTCCGTTGCGCGCACGGGCGAAAGCGTCGAACCGTCGCGGGGGCTCGTGGTGGAGAAGGGGCTCGCGGTGTCGCTCATGTCAGTTCAGGTTTGGGTCCACGAGGGGAGTGCGGCCGAGTGCGCGGTCGAAGTCCGGGGTGCTCCCGCGAACTTTGGCGAACGTGGTTTCGGCGCGGGCGTCGAGAGCCTTCGCTTCTTCTTCGGCGGAGAGGTTGATGGTGAGCACGCTCTGGGCGCGGAGCATTTCGGCGAGAACGCGGCAGCTCTTCGCCAGTTCGATGTCGTTTCCGATCGCTTCAAAGAGAGCGATCGAGGCGCGCAAATGCACTTGGGCCTCGTCGTGGTCGTGCCCGCCGGCGCTGCCTTGCGCGAGCGATTCGCCGAGGGTTCGAAGGGCGACGCCTTCTTGAACGCGTCCTCCGACCTCACGAAAGAGTTCGACGGAACGGCCGATGCACTCACGCGCTCGCGTGCTCTCGCCACGTGCGAGGTACGCCTTGCCAAGGCCGCGAAGGGCTTCGGCGAGCGAGAGCTTGTCGCCAAGTTCGTCCGCAAGCGACTCCGCCTGCTTCAATGTCTCGATGGCCTTCGCATCGTCACCCGCCTTGTGGTGCGTGTAGCCGAGGTTCGTGAGGACCATCGCAATGCGGTTTCGGTTGCCCGTTTCCTTGGCGACAGCGAGCGCTTCTTCGAAGAGTTCGCGCGCGCGCGCATCGTCTTTTTGGTCTTGCGCCAACGTTCCGAGGTTGTTGAGCGTGGCCGAGAGTCCGACGAGGTCGCCAATTTCGCGGCGGATCTTCAAAGCGCTTTCGAAGAGCTCGATGGCGCGGCGGAAGGCTCCCGTGTCGTGGTGCACGAGGCCCAAGTTGTTGAGGCTGAGGGCGATGGATCGGCGATCGCCGAGGCGTTGGCGCATCGTGAGCGCACGCCCCATGACGTCGAGGGCCGACGGGTAATCGCCACGGCGCCACGCCAGCTTTCCGAGGTCGTCGAGGGTGCTCGCCACGCCGCGTTCGTCGCGGGATTTCTCGAAGAGAGACAACGCTTCGCGGAGGCGTTCTTCCCCTTCGTCGAGGCGTCCGAGGTCGCGCATCAGACGACCGACGCGCCCGTGTGCGGCGCCCGTTTTGTCGAGGGCCCCGAGTCGTGCGGCGACTTGAACCATCGACTCGAAGCATGCGAGGGCTTCGTCGTTGCGTCCGAGGCGTTCGAGCACGTCGCCGTGGTGGTGATGCGCACGGAGGCGGTCGTTCGCGAGGCCCGAACCCGTTTGAGCGAAGAGCTCAAGGGCCCGCGCGTAGCATTCCGCGGCGGTGAGGTTCGCAAAGTGCTCGCGCGCCATGTCGCCGGCGAGCAAAAACTGCCCTGCCGCAGCCATGAGATTGCCGCCTTTTTCCAGGTGACGAGCCAGCGAGAGGAGGTGGTCTTCGTGATGCCGCGTCGAGCCTTGGAGCGTGAGCCAGTCGGCGATGACCGTGTGTCCTTGCCTGCCAAGATCAGCCGGCAGCAGGGCCGAGAGCGCCTCCCGTTCGAGGTTGTGCTTGAAAACGTATTCGTCTTCTTTAGGGAAGCTGCTGTCTGGAAGACGCAATACGTAATCACGTCCCGCAAGGTCGTCGAGGAGCGACCGCACCCGTTCGCGCTCCCATTCGAGCGCGGTGGCATCGACGCCGAGGCCATGCGCATCGCGTCGCTGAAGGGCAACGAGGCCTCCGAGCCAGAAGACTCCGCCCATGAGCGCCGCATGTTCGAGCAGCGTGCGCTCCGAGCTTGTGAGCGCAGAAATACGAGCGTTGACCGCGTCGGCGACCGTGAGCGGAAGCTGCACTTGATCGAGGCGCTCCACGTCCACGAGCCACGTCTCGTAGGTGCCGGCGCCCGAGCGTCGAAGGACTCCGGCATCGAAGTAGACGCGGATCATCTGTTCGAGAAGCCCCGGGTTGCCGCCCGCGAGCGTGCACGCGGCCTCGGTGAGTTCGTCGACGGCGTCGTCGTCGGTGACCGGGCTCAAAAGCCGCGCGACGAGGGCCGCCGCGTCGCCTGCGGAGAGCGGTCCAAGCTCGACGATGCGATGGCGATCCGCAGCGAACTGACCCCAGCGAGGAAAGCGCGCGAGGAGCTCGGGGCGTGCGCCCGCCAACACGACGAGAGGCCCCTCCGCGTGGGCGATCACGTGCGCCATGAGTTCAAGCGACGCCGCGTCCGCCTCGTGAATATCGTCGACGGCGAGCAGCGTGGCTTGGCCCGTTGCGGCAGCGTGCTGAGCGGCGTCGAGCTCGAAAAACGAGCGAACGGTCGATTGAAGCAAGAACTGCTGGCTCGCCGGATCCGCCTCAAGGGAGCGAAGCAGCGGCGAGGAAGGAAACTCGATGCCGAGGATGGGGCCGAAGAGGCGAAGAACGTCTCCAACTTTTCGGTCGTCGTACACGCGCTCCACAACGCTGCGAACTTGCGCGCGAGCCTCGTCGTCCGTGAGTCCGTCGACGAGGGCGAAACGCACGCGCAGGATTCGTCCAAGCAACCCGAACGTGCGATCGTTCGGACGAGATGCGGCCGAGAGCAGGCGCGGACCATCGTCAGCCCCGGCCTTGCTGCGCGAAAGCATCGCCTTCAAGAGCGCCGTCTTGCCGATTCCAGCGGAACCGATCACGGTGAGGCCGAAGCCCGTGCGAGCGCGCTCATTCGCGAGGCGATCGAAGTCAAAGAGTTCGGGGCCGCGACCGAGGAGGTCGTGCGGAAGTCCGGGAATCGTCGAGAGCGGAGGCGGTGTCGAAGGCATGAAGTCCCCTAGGACTCAGGCCGTTAGCGCAAGTGCCCCGGAACGCGAGCCTATCCGCACATGAGCGCGCAACCGATTCGCGAAACGGAAACGCGTTCGGGTCAGCGTCCCGCTCGGCCGCGCGTGCTGAGCTCGCCGTCCGCGTCGTCGACGTTGTCGGGCGCGTCGTCCGGGTCGCCGGAGGGTCGCTCTTGAACCACGAGGGGAACTGCGATCACGAGGGGAATCGCTGCCCGTGCGCTCGGCTTCGCGGCGGCTTTTCGGCGAGCAATGACGCTGGACTTGGGCGTCGGCCAGTCCACGCAACTCTTCATGGCGTCGGGGCAGTGAATGCGCACGTGCACGTGATCGTCGTGAGGGAGCACCCCGCGCGGCTCGACCATCAGCTCGGCGGCGCGCGTGCGCAGTGCAGAAGGGGCCCGAACCCGCGTGGCCTCCGCGAGGAGCTTCGTGCGCAAATACGAGGCGATGAACAGGTATTGCACGTGCGCGGGGCCGCCCAGGAGCGCGGCGATCATCGTCCAGTTGCGTGCTTCGTCGAAGCGCAGGTGGGGGTTGCCCTTGCCGCGACCTTGCGCGTCGAACGCGATGAACTGGTCGGAGAGCACTTGCTTGTTCTTCTCGTCGACGACGTAGAAGCCCACGTCCGCATCGCGCCCGCTCTCATGAGACACGTGCCGATCGACTTCGCCGCCGTGACGTCGGGACAAGTCGCCGACGGTCATCACGGCACCGGGAAAGCGTTTCGTGACGGTGCTCGAGGCACGCTCAAGGGTTCGCACCAGATCGGGAAGGCCCCAGCGAACGTCGCGAGGCGCGTAAATCGGGGCGATTCGAAGGGCCGACGACGCTTCGACGGGAACGGCGTTCTCGAGATGGCCGTCGGTGGGCGAGCCGATGCTCAACGTCGGCGGCGTCGTGGCAACCTTCGCGGCCCGAGTCGACGGACGTGCGGTCGAGGGCGCGGCCTGAAGAGGCGCGGCGAGGCCGAGGACGGCAGCAGCGATGGCAAACGCGGAAAGTCGCACGCCCGCGAGAGAACACAACCGCCGCGCGTGGGCCAACTTCACGAACGGCCCGAGGCCAGCGTTTGCCGTCCGTTGCCGTCGCGGGGCGGTCAGTTCGCGGCGAGTCCGCGCAAGTGAACAAGGCCGTGCACGGGGCCGAGCGGGCGGCTCACAATCTCCGAAACCCCAGCCAAACGCGCGAGAAGTTCGAGCTCACCAAGCGTGTACGCACGACGAACGCTCTGAAATCCGTCGGCCATGATGACAGGCAAGGGCAGGGTCACGGCGATGCCCGCCACGGTCGCCACCGCGTTGGCGGGGCTTCGGATGAGGTCGACGATGAGCAGCCCGTGCGTTGAGGTACGCACCGCCTCGCGCATCATGGTGACCACGAGGCCGGGCGTGAGGTGGTGCACCGCTTGCGAGGTAAAAAACAGGTTCACGCTCTTCAGGTGAGAGAGCTCGGTGATGCTTCGTGGTTCGAACTTCAGCGGGAGATGCTTGCGCTCTGCAAGACCGGCCCCGACGACCACGTAGCCCGTCTCGATGTCCGAACACGTGATGCGGTAAGGCCCTTTTCGTGCCGCGAGCCATCGGGAGAAGCCGCCTGTTCCTGCCGCGAGCTCGTAGAGGTGCGGGGACGCGAGGTCGTCGACAAGAGGCGCGAGCGCACGAAGCCAGAGGTCGTACGAGCCGACGCGGCGGTTGACCCACTCGAGCCCGAGCATGGCCGCATGCTTGATGAACGGAGGCACCTGGCTCGAATCGAGAATCTCATGGCGCTCGCTCCGAAAGAGCCGATCGGTGGCACGGGTCACCGCATCGAAAGCGCCGAGGCTCCGGGCCGGGAGTGCGCGGTACGCGGCGAGCATTTCGCGTGCGTGGCGGTCCACAACGTCGCTCACGCCGGTGCCTGGAGTGTCGGCGTCGATGGCGCGGCGAACGTCACGCGCGGCGGGCTCGAAAGCTTCGACGATCGGAAGGATCGACGCGTGGCGATCGGCCTCGATTCGCTGGGTGAGCACGGAGAGAGCGGGAAGGTCGGTGAGCTTCATGCGGAGCGAACGGAGTGGTGAGCAGCACGAGAGGGAAGAGCGAAACGAGCGGGCTGTGGAGTCACCCGTTGAACTGCATCGCGATGTGTTCGGCGCGTGCGAGTTCGCGGTGCAGCGTGAGTTCGAGAGCGAGCGGCGTGAGCGACGCGAAGCCCTGGTCGTAGGCCTCCGTGTCGCTTCCCGGATCATCTTCGTGATGCACGCCAACGCCGCCAAGCCAGAGGTAGTCGCGACCTCGAGGATCGGCGCGAAACTCGACGGCTTGATCGTAGATGCGCGCGCCGAGGCGTGCAGGCTTGACCTTGCCATTCCAGTTGCGCGGCACGTTCACGTTGTAGAGCAACGGTTTGCGATCGGCCTCGCTCGCTTCGATGACGAGGTCCGCGAGCTTCACGGCGAGGTCCGCGATGGGCCCGTGGTCCGCCTTCGGATGCGCGCTCACCGCGAGGGATGGAATGCCGCGCAGCGACGCTTCGCGTGCGGCAGCGACGGTGCCCGAATAGAAAACGTCCTGACCGAGGTTGAGTCCGAGGTTGATGCCGCTCACCACCACACGCGGGAGCTTCGGCAACAGCACGCGAGACGGTTCCGAACTGCCCGAAAAACCCTGCGCGTCGAGTGGCGTCGCATGAAGTGCAACATACACGCAATCGGCAGGCGTTCCGTCGATGGCAAACACCCCAGGCTGCACGGCGCGCAGGCGCAACGGTCGGTGAAGGCTCAGCGAATGGCTTGTGGCGCTTTGCTCCGTTTCAGGCGCGACAATGATGGTGGTGCTGTTGCGCGAGAAGGCCGTGCGAAGTGCCTCAAGACCCGGGCTGGCGTAGCCGTCGTCGTTCGAGAGGAGCACGAGGTCGGTCGTAAGCATGGGCCCCTCGTTAGCGTAAATTGCCAGAGCGACGCACGCGCAACCGATGAACGATGGTGGACGATATGGCGAGCGAGCGCCCGACGCCGCTTCGAGGTTCTCGCGCTTCGCAACGGTCGAGGCGCGGGACGACGGGACGGGTGCCTTTCCGTGGGCAACGGGCCCCGGATCGCGGTTTCGATGCTACGGTCGCGGGGCGGCTGCCGCTTTGGCTGCGCGGTTCGCAAGAGGTCATCGTCGATGAAGCGTCTTCTTTTCCTCGCTCTTGGGTTCACGTTCGTCGGGTGCTCGGCAAGTTCAGACGATGCGCCGCCGGACGATGTGCCGTCCGCGCTCGACGCGAGCGTGAAGCTCGATGCGGGCAAAGACGCCGGCCGCGACGCAGGCTCACTCCCGATTGACGCGGGCTCGCTCCCGATCGACGCGAGGTCGACCGCCGACACGTACGTTCCCCCGCTCGTTCAAGACTCGGGCGGCGGCGTGAGTCCCGGGCCCGACGCGAGCACGGGCGGTGGCAGTTCGAACCCGCTCTGCGCGACGTTTCCAGCGCAGTGCTGCGCGAACATGACGGACCCGGCGTGCCTCGACCTCACGGTCATTCTGCTCTCCCAGTTTTGCTGCGCACCGTGATTCCTTCGTAACGGGGGAGCCCGCGGCGGCATCCCTCTGTCGTCGCGCTCGGCAAATCGGGCGTGGCGAAGGCTTTCGAAACCATGCACTCCCTTCGGCTTCGCGGCGCTCGCACGCACAACCTCCGTTGCCTCGACCTCGACCTGCAGCCCGGGACCTGGGTTGCGCTGACGGGGCCGAGCGGAGCGGGGAAATCTTCGCTCGCCCTCGACACGTTGTACGCGGAAGGGCAGCGTCGCTTCGTCGAGAGCTTCAGCCCCTACGCGCGGCAATTTCTCGAGCGATTGGAGCGACCGCCGCTCGACGAACTCGATCCCATCGCCGCCGCTGTCGCCATCGATCGCAAGGCTCCGGTGAAGTCGATTCGATCGACCGTCGCGACGATGACGGACCTCGAGCCCTACCTCGCCGGGCTCTTCGCGCACGAGAGCGTGCCCCACTGCCCAACGTGTGGCGTCGATGCGATTCCCACCATCGCGTCCGAGGCTGCAAAGCGCCTTTCCGCGGAGCTCGAGGGCAAGCGCGTCCTCGTATGTCACGAACTCAAAAAGCGTGGTGCCGAGGAATTTCTCGAGCTTCGCGACGAACTGGCTCGCGAGGGCTACCGGCGCCTCGTCGTTGGCGGAGCGGTGCGCACCATCGACGACGTGAAACCGAGCGAGGTCGCCGACGGTGGCGTGCGCGTCGACGTGATCATCGATCGTTGCAAAATACATACAGATGAGCGCGGTCGTCTTCAAGAAGCGATCGAGCGCGCATGGCAGCGTGGCGACGGGATTGCCTCGCTGCGGATCGAGCGCGAGGGTGGCGACGGGTTCGATCATCGGGCCCTTGCGCGGGGGCTTTCGTGTCCCAATTGCGCGCGACTTTTCGAAGCGCCGCGACCGGGTCACTTCTCGTACAACCACCCTCTCGGCGCATGCAGCGCGTGTCGCGGCTTCGGCAACACGATGGCGGTGGCGTGGGAGAAGGTCATCCCGGATCCGCGAAAGTCGATCAAGCAAGGCGCCATCAAGGCCTGGTCCGGCGAATCGACCAAGAACGAGCAGAAGGAGTTGGCTGCACTCTGCACCCGTTCGGGCATCTCCGTGGAGACTCCGTGGCGTGACCTTTCGGAGGCCCATCGAAAGGTCATCGTCGAGGGCGAGAGCGGTTCTGAAAAGAAGAAATTCGCGGGAATTCGCGCGTGGTTCAAGTGGCTCGAGTCGAAGACGTACAAGATGCAGGTTCGCATCTTCCTTGCGCGTTACCGCACGTACGTTCCTTGCGAAGCGTGCGCCGGATCGCGCCTCGGCGACACCGCTCGCCTCTACCGCCTGGCCACGCTCGACCTCGCCGAGTGGCATCACCTGACCGTCGAGCAGACCGTCGCGACGCTCGCGCAGGTGACACCGCGCAGCGGACAGGGTCGCATCGTCCACGAGGAACTCGCTCGCCGCCTCGCGTACCTCGCTCGCGTCGGGCTCGGGTATCTGTCGCTCGATCGGCAAGCAAAAACCCTGTCCGGCGGCGAGTCACAACGCGCAAGTCTCACCACGGCGCTCGGAACGAACCTCACCGGAGCGCTCTTCGTTCTCGACGAACCGACGGTCGGCCTTCACACCTCGGACATTGCTCCGCTCGCGGACGCGATGCAGGAACTCGCTGCAAGCGGCAACGTGGTCATCGTCATCGAGCACGATGAAGGCGTCGTGCGCCGCGTCGATCGCGTGATCGAGCTCGGGCCGGGCGCCGGGCCGCACGGTGGAACGATGCTGTTCGACGGGACGCCAAAGGAGATGGCGGCGAGCGACACGCCCACGGGCCGCGCATGGCGAGCGAGTCAGGACGCTGGAAATAACCGAACGCCGCGCACGCCGAAGACGTGGTTGACGGTCTTTGGGGCCCGCGAGCACAACCTCAAGGGCATCGATGCGCGCATCCCGCTCGGCGTTGTCTGCGCGGTCACCGGAGCGAGCGGCAGCGGCAAGAGCACCCTCGCGGAAGACGTCATCGCTCGCGCAGTGTCACGACTCACGGGCGACTATTCCGGTGACGCGCCTGGCGCCCACGACCGCGTCGAAGGGGCGGAGGGCATCGCGAGCGTCGTCCTCGTGGACCAGTCACCGCTCGGGCGTACCGCTCGCGGAAATGCTGCAACCTACACGAAAGCCTGGGATCGCTTTCGTGCGCATTTTTCCAATACCGACGCGTCGGTTCGACGGCGCCTCAAGCCCGCGTCGTTCTCGTTCAACGTGAAGGGAGGCCGCTGCGAGACGTGCTCCGGCGAAGGTCACGAAACTGTCGAAATGCAGTTTCTCGCCGACGTCTCGATTCCGTGTCCCGTGTGCCAAGGAAAGCGATTCCGCCCCGAGGTGCTTGAGGTCACGCTTCGCGGCCTGCGGGTCGACGAGGTGCTCGCGATGCCCGTGGACGCGGCGCTCGCTCACTTCGACACGAAGGAGGAGCCCGACTACGTTCTCCGTCGCGCGCTCACCCCGCTCGTGCGCGTAGGCCTAGGGTATTTGGCTCTCGGACAACCTCTTTCCACCCTGAGTGGCGGCGAGGCGCAGCGCCTCAAGCTCGCGCGTGCGCTCGGTCACGACGTGAAGAAGACGCTCTTTGTCCTCGACGAGCCAAGCGCGGGACTCCACGCGTGCGATGCCGCCGCGGTCATCGACGCCATGCATGCGCTCGTGGACGAAGGTGGTTCGGTGCTTCTCGTGGAGCACGACCTCGACCTCATTTCGCGCTGCGATTGGATCATCGATCTTGGTCCCGGTGGCGGTCCCGATGGCGGTCGAATCGTGGCCGAGGGCACCCCTGCAACAATCGCGGCGAGCGACTCCCGTACGGGAAAAGCCTTGGTCGAGCGATCGAATCCCGCGCTCGACTTGGCACCGCGTCCGATGCCACCGCCCATGGACCCCGCCATCCGCGTGGAGCGTGCGCGCGAGCACTCGCTGAAGAATGTATCCTGCACGATTCCCCACGGGAGTCTTTGCGTGGTGACGGGGCCAAGCGGATCGGGAAAGAGCAGTCTCGCCTTCGACGTCATCTTCGCCGAGGGCCAGCGACGCTTCATGGAGACGCTGACTCCGTACGCGCGTCAGTTTCTGCCCACGCTCCCGCGGCCCGACGTGGACCGGGTTCTAGGGGTTCCGCCCTCGATCGCGCTTGAGCAGCGAATTTCCAGGGGAGGCGCAAACTCCACCGTGGCCACGGTCACGGAGGCGGCCCATTACCTGCGCCTTCTTTATGCAAAAGTTGGCGACGTTCCGTGCCCCAAGTGCGGCGGTGACATTCGCCCGATGGGCCCGGACGAGCTCTTTGCGGCGTTGCGTACGAAGAAATACGCAAGCATGACGCTGTATGCGCCTGCGGTGCGTGCGCGCAAAGGTCTCTACCTCGATGTGTTCACGCTCGCGTTCCGCAGCGGCGTTGCGGAGGCGCGCGTTGACGGTGATTTGCGACCGACCGATCCGGCACCAAAGCTGGCGAAAACCAAGGAACACACCATCGACCTCGTGGTCTTCTCCGGGTCGCCAAAGCGCCTTGAGCGGAGCACGTTTGATCTGGCTCTTTCTCTTGGCGAGGGTGCGGTTCGGATTGCCCCGGGCGCGCCTTCGCCCACGCCGCACGCGCAAGAAGAGCTCATGAGCACGCGTCGCGCATGCGTCGTATGCGGCACGGGTGTTCCCGAGCTCGACCCGCGTTGGTTTTCGTTCAACACGAAGCAGGGCCAATGCGAAGAGTGCTCGGGCACCGGTCTGCGCGATGGAAAAGACGCCTGGGAGAAGGGAACCACGGAGATTCGCTGCGTTCCCTGCGACGGCTCGCGATTGGCGCCGTTGCCTCGGTCGGTGAAACTCTTCGGCGCGACGTACCCGCAGTTTGCGCGAGCGTCCGTGCGTGAAGCGTTGGAACAAGTTCGCGCGTGGCGATTTCCAGCCGAGCGACGTCCCATCACCGACGCCGCGCACCGGGAGCTCGAACGACGCCTCGCGTTCTGCGACCAAATTGGTCTGTCGTATCTGTCGCTCGAACGTCCCGCGATGTCGCTCTCAGGCGGCGAAATGCAGCGTCTTCGTCTCGCGGCTCAACTCGGAAGTGGCCTGACGGGAGCGCTCTACGTGCTCGACGAGCCGACCATCGGGCTTCACCCCGTGGACACGGAGCGCCTCGTGACGAACCTTCGCGCGCTCGCGAGCACAGGCTCCACGGTGCTTGTCGTCGAACACGATTCGGACACCATTCGTGCCGCCGATCATCTCATCGAGCTTGGTCCAGGCGGCGGTCGCAACGGCGGGTACATCGTCGCGGCCGGGTCGGCAGCCGAGGTGCTCGCATCGCCCACGAGCCTCACGGGTCGTGAGTTGCGCGAAGTTGTGAACGTGGAAAAACCCAAGCGAAAGGCCCCTGAGGCTTTCGTGGTCGTGGAAGGCGCCCGCGCGCACAACCTCAAGAACATCGACGTGCGCGTGCCTGCGGAGCGCTTCGTCGTCGTTGCCGGAGTGAGCGGCAGTGGCAAGAGCACCTTCGTGCGTCGCGTGCTCTACCCGGGCGTGCGTCAGGCGTTGAAGCTCGTGACCGACGAGCCGCTCGCGCACAAACGCATTCGCGTTGGCGGCAAAGTGGAGCGCGCCATCGCCGTGGATCAATCGCCAATTGGTCGCTCGCCTCGAAGTGTTCCCGCGACGTTTCTTGGCGTGTGGGACGACATTCGCAAGCTTTTTTCAGGACTTCCCGAGGCCGCGGTCCGTGGCTTCGGCCCGTCGCGTTTTTCGTTCAACGCGAAGTCGGGTGGTCGTTGTCCGACGTGTGAGGGGCAGGGCTACGTCGTGTCGGAGATGGCGTTCCTTCCGGACGTCACCACCGTGTGCGAGACGTGCGGCGGTGCGCGCTTCGAACCCTCGACGCTGGAGGTTCGCTACCAGGGGCTCTCGGTCGGCGATGTCCTTCGATTGACCGTGCACGATGCCGCGGAACTTTTCGTGCATCATCCACGCATCGCGCGACCGCTGCGAACGCTCGATGATTTCGGCGTTGGGTACCTCGCGCTTGGGCAACCTTCGACGACGTTGAGTGGCGGTGAAGCGCAGCGTTTGAAGCTCGCCACCGAGTTGACTGCGGGCTCCGCCCATGCGCCAACGATGTACGTCCTCGACGAGCCCACGACGGGTTTGCACCTCGCGGACGTGCGCACGCTCCTCGGCGTGTTTCAGCGCTTCGTCGATCGCGGCGACACGCTGATCGTCGTCGAGCACCATCTCGACGTGGTGGCGGCAGCCGACTGGGTCATCGAGCTTGGTCCTGGCAGCGGACCGGATGGCGGCAACGTCGTCTTCGAAGGCACGCCCGCCGCGCTTGTGAAGGCCAAGACGCCAACGGGGCAAGCGCTTCTAGCCGCAACGCGGATGGGGATGCCCAAGGCGACGCCGCGCGCGAAAAACTAAAACGCCGATGGGTGCAATCTGCAGCCATCGGCATAGCGCCTTACGGACGAGTCTCTTGCGTCGTCAGGAGGCGACGATGGGTCGAAAGAGCGCCGCTTCGATGCAATTGCCGCCGCGGTCCTGCGCGCGTTCGAGCGCTTGAAGGGCGTCAAGGCGAAGCTGCTCGCGGGCGCGTCGCTGGCTGTCGAGGCTTGCGAGTCCAACGCTTACGGTGATGCGAATTTGCTGCTTCGCATCGTCGACGAACGTTGCGTCGCGGACGGTGCGCCAGAGTTTGTCGGCCACGGTCAGGGCTCCGAGCCCGTCGACTTCCGGCACGAGCACGCCGAAGCGCTCACCGTCGAGGCGACAGAACACGTCGTCGCGGCGAAACTGCGTGAGAAGCAATTCGGACAGCTGCATGAGCACCGCGTCGGCGGCCTGGCCGCCATGGGCCTTCACGACATCGGCGAAGTGATCGATCTCGAAGGCGATGAGCGTGAGCGGACGGCGGTAGCGCTCGGAGCGGCGCACTTCGCGATCCGTTGCGTCGACGAGAACGCGCTCGTTGGTGAGGCCCGTGAGGCCATCGGAGCGCATGAGCTCGTAAATTTCGTCGTGGTACGTGGCCTCAACGTCCGTGGCGGTACGGAAGCGAAGCACCACGCGATCGATGCGGATTCGATCGCGATCACGCAGCGGTTCGTCGGAGATGCGCTCTTCGTTCAAGTACGTTCCGTTGCGGGATGCGCCGTCCTTGAGTCGCCACTCGTCCTCTTCGCAAACGATGGTGGCGTGTTGCCGACTTACGCGATCGTCGTTCACGACGAGGTTCGCGTCCGGCGCACGACCGATGATGAACGGGCTGTCGTCGAGGAGGAATCGACGTCCACGCTCCGGCCCGTGAATGACCACCACGAACCCTTGCAGCTTCAGCGATGGAGCCGAAGAGAGTCGTGGTCGTGAAGGACGATCGGCGGGGGGGGATTTCGACGACACAGGTTGAACGTACCGGAGCGCGGGCCGCGACTCAAACGACTCGAAGCGTCGGAAGCTGAAGAGGGAACCCGCCGTTGAACGTGCGCTCTCGGCCAAGTCGGTCGTCGGGCTGCGTTCCGTCACCGACGCCGCTCACGAGGCCCTCTTTGATGTGGGTTTTGATGAGCTGCACGCCCGGTTGGTCGTAGGGCTCGATGCCATACATGGCACCGGCGAGGTACGTGACTGTCTCGAAAAAGACGAAAAGCGCGCCCAAGCTTCGGGCGTCGACGCCGTGGTGAAAGCGCAACGCCGCCGATGGACGCCCCTCGCCGGAAAGCGCGAGCTCCGTCGCGAAGCATTCGAGGGAGAGGATTTGCCCGAGGGTGCGGCCACGCATCGGCTCGAGCGCGTCGCCGAAGGCCCGGTGCGGCTCGAGCGTGGCGCTGGTTTGCGTGCCGAGGGCGTCGAGGAAGATGACGACCTTGTCGCGACGGCCTTCGAGGAGCAACTGCGCGAACGAGTGCTGGTCCGTTGGACCGACGCCGGCGATGGGGCCCGCGGGTCCGGCGGCCTTTCGACCGTCGAGCGCAGCTTTTCCGAGGCTCTCGGCCCAAAGTTGCACAAACCATGACCCGAGGCGCCCGAGCTTTTGCGCGTACGGCAACACGACTTGCGTGCCGATGTTTCGCTCAAGGTCGAGGCCAACGATGACGCTCGCGAACTCGAGGGCTGCGTTTCCGATGGGGTCCGAGTCGGTGACGTTGAGCTGCGAGAGCTCTTCGGCCATCGCACGACCGCCCTCGAGCAGCGCTTGTGCATCGTGGCCGAGGAGCGCGGCGGGCAAGAGTCCAACGGCCGAAAGGACTGAAAAACGACCGCCGAGGAGCACGGGCATGTCGATGATGACCGCTTCGATGTTTCGCGCCCAGCGGCGCACGACCGTGTCGACGTTTGAGCGATCCGCGGCCACTTCGTTCGTGACGACGGTCACGCGTTCGCGTCCGTACAACGCACCGACGGCCGGGCGCGCGAGGCGATCGAGCATCGACGCAAGGGCCATCGTCTCCGTCGTGTCGCCGGACTTCGAGATGATGAGAAAGTGCGCGCCGCGCGCAAAGCCTTCTTCGAGCGTGACCTCGCACCGATCGGGATCGAGGTGGTCAAGCACATGGAGGCGCTTGCCCTTCCACGGCGATGCGGGACGAAGCGCTTCGTGGATCGTTGATGCGCCGAGGGCGGAGCCGCCGATGCCCATGAGGATGATGTCATCGGAGGTGATTTCCGATGCACGCTGGCGAATCGCTTCGAGCGGCGCGTCGGCAAGGAAGCGCGCGAACGGCTGGTCGTAGAGGCGATGGACCGCACCCGCATGCGTTTGGGCGCGAGCGGTGACGCTCTCTTCGGAAAGGGCGAGGTCACCCTCGAGGCCACGTGTGGTGGCTCGTTGCGTATCGACAGCGAAGAACGTGCTCATGGGCCGCCGATGTTACCGAAGTCGCAGGGCTTCGCGAAGTCCTCCGCGCGAATTCGACCCGAGGGCCCTAGCCGTCGACTCCCACGAGTTTGAGAAACGGTGCCCCCTCCGTATCGAACGCCGCGGGGTCCGCCTCAAAGTGCGCCACGAGGAGGCCTTCGCCTTCATCGTCGACGAGCGTCTGATCGATGCGCCACGGGGATGCATCGCGATCGACGTGCAAAAAACCAGGTTGACGGGCTTGCGTCGTCGTGGAGAACGGAACGGCGTAAATCGCCGCAAGGTTGGCGTCGAGTTCCGCGGACGGCGTGGCTCCATCGCTGAGGCGTTCGAGCGCGGCGTCTTTGTCGTCTCGCGCCACGGCCATGAGCACACGCCACACCTCGCTTCGAACGCGAACGAGACGAGCTCGCGCGGTGCGTTCGGCTTGTTCAGCGGCGTCCTTCGCGTCGGTGTTTGCTTTCGCGGGCGCGGGCTCGCCGCTTCGGAGGCGCTCCCATTCATCGAAGAGGCTCGCATCGACGCTTCTCACGAGCGACTCGAGGTCACGTTCGAAGGCGAAGAGCTCGTCGTTTTTCGCCGCGTCGGGCACGCCCTGCGCCAGCGTCTTGAAGACCTCCGCGAGGTACCGAAGGAGAAGGCCCTCGGCCCGTTGCGCGCCGAGCCACTTCACGTAACTCGAGAACGTGTGGAACTCTTCGAGCACTTGCCGAGCGAGGTGCTTCGGGCGAAGCGTTTCGCCCTTTGCCCAGGGTTGTCGCAGGAGAAAATCACCGAAGGCGCTCTCAAGAAACTCGACGTTTGGCGGGTCCGCGCGAACGTCGTCAAGCGCCGCCATGCGTGCGTCGTACTCAACTCCCGCTTGCTTGAGCTCTGCAAGCTTCTCTCCGCGGGCCTTGTCGAGGCGACGGTCCATGAGGGAACCGGGGTTCTCGATCACGGCCTCGACGATCGAGATCGCATCGAGCGCATAGGTCGGGCTTTCGCGGTCGAGCTTTCCGATGGCGTCGACGACGAACATTCCGAGGTTCTGCAAGAGTCCAAAGTCGTCTTGAAACGAGCGATCGACCACGAGCGTAAGCGCCTCGTCAATGTGTGCAAACTGCACAATACCCGCTTGGCGAAGTCCACGCACGAGGGCCATCGTGTGCTTGCGGTGGCGCTTGCGAGCTCCACTTGTTTCGTGGCACGTGCGCAGCGCGCGGCGCAGAGACGACGTTCCGCTTGGTCCGCGTAGCGCGGTGACGATCATCGGAACGCTTGGACGAAAGCGGCTGACGAGCGCTTCCGGGCGCGCGAGGACGAGCTTGTCGAAGACGCCTCGATCCCAATGCGCGTAGCCAAACTCCGGAGCCTTCTTGCGCACGATGCGCTTCTTTTTGACGGGGTCGTCGCCCGCTTTGTTTTCGAGGCGCACGTTCTCGATGGCGTGCTCGGGCGCTTGGACGACGACGGTCCCGCGCGTGTCGTGGCCGCGTCGTCCGGCTCGACCCGCGATCTGGTGAAACTCGCGCGCCGACAAGATGCGTGTCTTGTCGCCGTCGTACTTGCAGAGCTGGGTAAAAACGACCGACCGGATGGGCACGTTCACCCCGACGCCAAGCGTGTCGGTGCCGCACACCACGGCGAGGAGTCCCTCTTGCGCGAGCTTCTCGACGAGGAGTCGGTACTTCGGCAAGAGGCCCGCGTGGTGCATGCCCACGCCCTGGCGAAGCACGCGCGAAAAGTCTTTTCCGTAAGGGCTGTCGAAGCGCACGGTTTCAAGGTGCTCGGCGATGCGCTTGCGAGTCTCTTTGCCCACGAGGTCAAGCGAGAGAAGTTTCTGAGCTTGCTCGGCGCAGGCGCGCTGCGAAAAGCACACGAGGTAGATGGGGCTCTCGCCGCGGCGGCAAAGCTCGAGCACCTCCTCGTGAAGCGGCACTTCCG
>CAIQDA010000324.1 GCA_903870415.1 uncultured delta proteobacterium | reverse complement strand
GCATGTCGACGACGGACGTGGTCGACGACATCAGCGGTCGCGGCGTGGGCATGGCGGCGGTGAAAGCCGACATCGAAAAGGCCGGTTACGAGCTCGACGTGCACACGACGACGGGCAAGGGGACGATCTTCATCATCCGTCACGGCGGCGCGACGAAGCGGACCATCCCGCCTCCCGCGTTCCTCGCGTAAGACGGAAACGAGCCTCCAAGGCCCTCGAGGCGGCGCTCCTGACAACCATCAGGGGCGCTGTTTCTTTCTTATTCGCGAAAGCTGAGCCCGCTGACCCCTTCCGGCGGGAAGCGAATCACCGGTATGCGGGGCGTGCGAGGGGTGCTCCTATCGGTGCCATGCGGAGGGGTTGGTTCATGGTGCTTGTGGCGGCTTCGGCGGCCTCATGCAGCCGCGGCCCGGCATCGCAAGCGGACCCGGTCTCGGTCCCGATGGTGTTGCCGTTGCGGGTTCCGGGTCGCCCTGCTTTCGACGTGCGCCACCAGCGTCGTCAAGGCATCGCGTCCCTTTCGGTGCCGGCGCTGGACGTGCGCACCGAGGCGCGTGCTGCCGTCGGTCAACGCATGTTCTTCGATGCCTCGCTCGGCGGCGACGGGCGAATCGCGTGCGTGCGCTGCCATCATGCGGAGACGGCCGGTGCGGGCCCGGCGCAAACGCTCGCAGACGTGGGCCACCTCGACGTTCCACCGCTCTTGAACCTGCATGCCTACGAGCGATTCGGCACCGACGGTGCGGCGAAAGAGCTTGCAGTCTACATGGGGGCGCATCTCGCGCAGCTGTCGGCGGGAGCGGACCTTGCGGCGCGGGACCTGGCGATCGACACCACGCACGGCGGGCGCCTGCGTTTGCTTTTCGCGACGGCGGATGGTGAGGCGGCGGTCCCGGTTTCGACGATGGCTTCGCGTGCGCTGGCGGCCTACGTCGATTCGCTCGTCGCTCCGGGTCGCGTCGACGCGTTCTTGGCAGGAAAAGACGACGCGCTGACGGACAAGGAATCGCACGGGTTCGATGTCTTCTTCGAGCGCGGCTGCGTGTCCTGCCACGACGGTCCCGCGTTCGGTGGTCGCAAGATGGCGACGCTAGGCCTCGTGCGTCCGTGGCCCGGAGATGCGCCGCTCGGTGAGCACATTCCCTGGTCGCCGAAGCGCTCGCGTCGCGTGTCGTCGTTGCGCTCGGTCGCCGTGACGGCTCCCTATTTTCATGAGGGCGCGATCGATTCGCTCCCGACCGCGGTGTCGCTCATGGCGGAGCATCAACTCGGAGTGACGCTCACGCCCGAAGACCGCGATGCGATCGTGTCGTTTCTCTTGGCTCTCAACGCGCCGTCGCCAGCGAGCTTTCGGGCGCCCTAACGAGTCAGGCGTTGTCGATGAGTCCGCGTGCTTTCGCGATGGCTTCGAACGCGAGAACGTCTTCCACCGGAAGCGCGCTGCCTTCGATGCGCGCGATGTCGCGGACCATTTCGTCGAGCTGGTCGGGCGAGCGAGGGCCGACGATGACCGCCGTGATCGCGTCTTGGTGGAGCGCATAGCGAAGTGCCGCAGAACGAAGTCCGTGGACCTCACCGCGAACCAGGCGACGAAGGACTTCAAGATGGTCGAGGCGCGCGGCGAACTCGTGCGGTGCCCATCGTTCGGCGCGGTGGTCATCGTCCGCGAACGCGTGTCCGGGCGCAAAGTGACCTGCGAGAACGCCGTAAGCGAGCACGGAATGGGCAATGAGCCTCACGCCGCGACCTCGTGCGCGAGCGGCGATTGACCTGTAAATCGGCTGGTGAAACGCGTGGAAGGGAAACGCGACGGTGAGCGCCCCTGCGTCGATGGCGGCGTGCGCCTCGGAGACCCCGGTCACGCTGGCGCCCCAGGTTCGCACGAGACCGCGTCGCACGGCATCGCGCATCGCGTCCACCGCCCCGCCACTTTGGAAATCGAGCGAAGTAGGTGCGTGCAACATGCACACGTCGATCCGGGCTCGGCCGCTCCCGGTCGCGACGGCCTCGATGGCGGTTGTGACCCTGCTCGGCGCGAGGCTCTTCACGGGCCGACCGTCGCGCCATTCGACGCCAACGCGTGCCATGAGTCCGAGTTGCGGAAACCGCGCGAGAGGCTCGCGGAGTTGCTCGAAGATGCCGCCGTTCGCGTAATGCGTAGCGGCGTCGACGAGCGTGACTCCAGCGGCCACGGCGTGTTCGACGGTTTGAACGAGCGCGTCTTCGGCCACAGCGCCGTAGCCGCTCCCCGAGAGCCCCCAAGTGCCCAAGATGAACTCGCTCGTTGTCGCGCCGTCGCCGTGCAAGACCCGATGCCGCATGGCGCGGAAGCTTAACCACGAACGCTCCTCGCGCGCGGTGATTCTCGCGGTAACGTTCCGCTCATGCTCCGTGCGCTGATCGCTTCCCGAGGCAAGTTCCCCGCTCCCGTCGAGCGTCTGTCGCCGCCGCTCAACCCTGCGCGGCAGTACGAGCGCTACGCGGGTTTTCACGTCGTGCGTCTCGCGGGCGATCCCTACGAGATGGGCTGGCAACATGGCGCGCTTCTCAAGGACGCGATCGCTCGCGGGCCGATACCTGCATTCTCCAAGTATGTTTCGCGCGTGGTCGAGCTCGCGGCGCCGGGCCCCGCCAGTCCGCTGATCGCGAAGGTGGCGAACGAGGCGCTGTGGCGTGGCGTGGGACGCACCATCGCGTCGAACTTTCCCGACGAGGCGCGCGAGGCGATCGAGGGGCTCGCGCAAGGGGCCGACATGGACCGCGACGAGCTGTGGCGAGCAGTCACGATGCCGGAGACTTATCTGTTCGTCATCGGCCTCTTTTTGGCGGCGCGAAGGCCCCACGTGGCGCCGCGATTTTCCGTGCCCATTTGCGGCTGCACGAGCGCGGTCGCATGGGGCAACGCCACGACCGACGGTCGCATGCTCCACGCGCGCAACTTCGACTACCAGGGCGTCGGCACGTGGGATGTCGAGCCGCTCATCGCGTTCCATCGACCGAGCAAAGGCCAGCGATACGTTGCGGTGTCGAGCGCGGGCGTTCTCCTCGGCGGCATCACGGCCATGAACGAAGCTGGGCTCTCCATGGTCGTGCATCAGCACTTGGCGAGCGTGGACTTCGACCTCGGCGGCATGCCCGTCGGCGTCGCTGGCGACCGCATCATGCGCTTCGCCGAGAACCTCAACGACGCGGAGAAGATTCTCCGCGAGCACGTGCCGAACGGATCGTGGACCTACCTCGTCACCTCGGAGCGCGAGCAAGAGGTCCTCTGCTACGAATTGACCTCGAAGCGAAGCCACGCGTTTCGCCCCGCAGGGCCCACGTTTGGGTATTCGAACATCTACCTCGCGGCGCCCCTAGAAGGCATCGAGGCGCACCTTTACCCGGCCCAGTGGCGCCACAACACCGGGCGCTACCATCGCGCGACGTCGCTCCTCGAGGCGAAGCGTGGTGCCATCACCGCCGACCACATGGCGGCGATCCTCGGCGATACGGGGAGCACGAGCTGCCGTTTTCAAGACGCCATTTCGTCGCTGGTCACGGTCGCATCCGTCGTCTTCGACGCGCGCGATTCGGTCGTGTGGGCCGCCGAGGGGCGCGCACCAACGTCGAACCATCCGTTTCACGCATTCTCGCTCAAGGACGAGGCCCCGGTTCCGTCGCGAGGCACCTTGCGTGGCGGCGCGGAGAAAGATGCCGCCCAGCTTCGCGCCTTCGACGCGTACCGCGAGGCCTACGAAGCGCACTTTGATCACGACGACCTGCCGCGGGCGCGTGAACTCCTTGCGCGAGCGTGTCGCGAAGCCCCGGGCCAGTGGGTGTTCGGATTCGTGGCGGGCCTTGCCGCGCTTCTCGCCGGCGACCTTGAGGGCGCGGACGTGCACTTTACAAAGATTGCATCGGTGGCGCATCCCGAGGGTGCCAGGCGTGCCGCGCTCTCGCTTTGGCACGGCAGGGTGCATGACTTGCGAAAGCGTCGTGTGGAGGCGTTGCGGGCCTACCGCGAGGCGCTCATTGGTGAGGCCCCGGTCGCACGTGCTGCAAGCGCGGGCCTCAAGGTGCCCTATGCGTGGTCGGCGTTTTCGATCGAGTGGAACTTCGGCGACGTGCTCTCGCCCTGAGGCGTCGTTCGCGCATTCCTCGACTGCCCGTTTCGACGGGCGCAAAAAAAGAAAAGGCCCCTGCGTGAGCAGAGGCCTTTCTTCGTCACCGCGAGGGTGACCGCCAATCAGATCTTGGCGACGAGCTGGAACGCCACCACGAAGCTCAGGAGCACAAGCGACTCGATGAGCGCGAGGCCGAGAATCATGGGCGTTTGGATCTTGTCGGCTGCGCCGGGGTTACGGCTAATGCCCTCAAGGGCGGCCGAGGCTGCCTTGGACTGGCCGGTCGTTCCACCGAACGCACCGAGGCCGATCGCGATGCCAGCGCCGAGGGCGATAAGGCCCTTGGAGGAATCGCCGCTCGCAGCACCCTCAGACGCGAGGGCCGTGGCGGGGGCGAGGACCGTGGCCAGCGTGGCCAGCTTGAGGAGACCGAGCTTCTTCGTGATCGACATCGTTCGCTTGCTCCTTAGAGATCTTCAGATCGAAGCTTTGTTCGCAGTGATGAGGCTTGGGGTTGAGGTGCCACCTGCGAGCGAGCGGCCCTTAGACAAGTTTCGGCCGGCTGACCAGCCTAAAGATTTTCCGCGGTCAGTGACCGTGGGCGCTGTGGGCGTGTTCGTCGCCGTGACCGTGGTGCATGTCGTCGGTCGCGAGCGCGATGTAGATCGACGATAGCATGCAGAATACATACACCTGAACGAAGCAGACGAGCGTGCCGAGCATCATGATGGGGATGGGCACGAAGAGGCCGACGAGGCCGGCGATGATGCCGAGCAGGACGTGATCGACCGCCATGTTGAGCATCAGACGCACCGCGAGGGTGACCGGTCGAATGCAGAGCGACACGACCTCGATGGGGAACATGAGCGGCGCGAGCCACCACACGGGGCCCGCGAGGTGGGCGACGTACGCGAAGCCGTTCTCCATGAGCCCGAACACGTTGAACGCGACGAACACGAGGAGCGCGCACGCGAGCGTGACGTTCAGCGACGAGGTTGGTGGCGTGATGCCGGGGATCATTCCGACGACGTTTGACGCGAGAATAAACAGGGCCGCGGTGCCGATGAGCGGGAAGTACCGCTTGGCTCGCACAGGCCCCATGAGGCCCGACATCATGTCGTAGAAAATGCCCACGATGACTTCGAGAATGGTCGTCGGCGAGAGCGAGGTCTTCGGCGTGACGTCGGCACGATTCGCGAGGCCGGCGCGCCCGATGAGCGCGAACAGAATCACGAGGATGGCGACCGCGACGCTTGCCGCGATGGGTTCAGCCGAGTGCTCCGCCGAGTGCCCTCCCAACACCGTGTTGACGCCCTTGAGATTGTGCTCGAGGGCGGAGTTTGCGACCAAATACGACAGGAACGATGTGTGCTCCGGCATGGCGGGGCGCTTGTGACACCGATCCAGGTCCGTCGTCAACGAATGCGATGAGCCAGGGCGGCCGGCGGCACCCGAACGCGGGCCTTGAGCCAACGGAAAGGCTGAAAAAGCGAGGGGCTCTTGCTTCAGTCGAAGCGTTCGCCGTGGACGCGCTCCCGAGGCAATCCGAGGTCTTTTCGCACGAGATCGCGCACCGCGCTCACCATGCGCTGAAGGCCGCAAACGAAGATGTGGGGCTCGGCGTCCTTCGAGAGGTCCGCGAGGGCCCCGGCCACGTGGGTTTGGACGTAGCCGCGAGCGCCGGCCCAATCGGGGGCACCTTGGGAAAGCGTGAAGGTTACACGGAACCACGGGTGGGCGGAGGCAAGGGCCTCGAGCTCTGCGCGGTACAGCAGATCGCTCTCGTGGCGAGCTCCGAGGATCAGGTGAATCGGCGTTGAGGTCCGTGCTTCAACCGCGGCGAGGAGCATGCTTCGGAGAGGCGTTAGCCCGGTGCCGGTCGCCACGAAAAGCGTTGGCGACGCGAAATCTGCGAGCCGCGTGAAGAACCCCTGCGGGCCCTCTGCCTCGACGCATGTTCCTATCGGCATCGCATGAAGAAACGTTGACCCCGGGCCGCCCTCGACCCGTGTGATCGCGAATTCGAACGTGCCGTCGTCGCGCGGTGCGGAGGCGATCGAATAGGCGCGTCGCAACGGTGCGGGCGCGCCTTGCACCGGCAGAAAGACGTTCAGCCACTGGCCAGGCAGAAAGTGCATGGGAGCAGACGGCTCGCGAACGAAAACGAGGCGCCGGACAAGTGGCGTCAGATCGTCGGCGTCGACGAGGCGGGCGGAAAAGCGTGGTGGGGGAGCGGCCATGGGCGCGGTTCGGCAGGCGAGGAGACGGGTTTCCGTCGCGAATGCCACGAAGCGAAGCGCCTGTCGCCGGAGGAATCCGCTCGGCTCGTTTTCGAGGGGACCCGCCAGAGAATCGCCGTTCGTCGCGCAGGCTGCGCGGCTCTGCTTGCAAACGGCCGCATCCCATCTAGGAATGATGAATTGCGCTGCATCCACGCGCGCGTTTCGAACATGACCGACAGCAACGACCGCGACCGCGACCGCCAAAGCCTCCGTGACCTCGCGAAGATGTCCCAACAGACGGGGCCGCTGAGTTCGAGCGCGCCTGCGAGTGTCCGCAATATGCCGCCTCCATCGAGTGGCGTGACGGACAACTCCGGGCTCATCGACCTGGGTCGTGTTGTCGACGCCATTCGCGCGACCTCCGAGGGCAAAAGCGAAGCGTCGCTGCCGCCCGTCGCCGCGTCTGCCGACAGCGTGCTGCCGCTTGGCTCCCAGGTGCCTCTCGAGCGCGCGACGATGCCTTCGAACCTCGAGGCCACGCCGCTCTCGCCGTCCGTGGAGCTCATTGAGAGTTCCCTCGCGTCGAAGGCTCAGGTCCCCGCCTCCGTGCCTCAAGCGGCGGCAGCGGCCTCGAAACTTCCCCTCGTGGCGCTGGCGCTCGTGCTCGTCGGCGCAGGCGCGTTCGTGGCGACCCGAAAGGGCGCGCCCGAGGCCCAGGCACCGGAAGCCATTCCGGCGCAAGTGGCTGTCGTTCAAGCGGCCCCTCCGGTCGTCACGGCGGCGGTGGCCGAGGTCGTGAAGCCCGAGGCCGTGAAGCCCGAGGCCGTGGCGAAGGCTGCCTCACCCGTCGCGAAGGACGAGCCAGGCGCGAGCGCTCCTGCAGGCGCAGCGAAAGCCGCGTCGCCGAGCACGGGATCGGCAAACGCCGTCGTGGCCGCGGAACCTAAGAGCGTGCCGAAGGCAACGGCAACGAAGCAGGCGAAGTCCTTCGCGGACGAGATGGCCGCTGCTGTGACGGGAACGCTGCAGAATACACATGTTGCTGAGGTGGCTGCTGGGTCGGCTCCGGCGGGACCTGCGAGCGGCAATCCGAAGCCGACGCAAGGCCAAGTGCAAGCCGCGTTCTCCAAAGTCAAAGGCGCGGCGCACAACTGCCTCGGCGGCCAAGAGCTCGAGATCAAGACCTCGGTGCTTTTTGGAAGCGACGGCAAAGTGCAGCGCGTTTCCGTCACCAACGCGCCTGCAAGCGACATCGGTGCGTGCATCGAAGGCGCCGTGTCGAAGGCTTCTGTTCCGGCGTTCACGGACGCGACGTTCAGCGCGCCGCTCACGGTTCGCTGACCTCGCGACGCTTAAGTCCGTGTATTATGCACGGAGCGCAAGGCGTCGAACGAGTTCGGCTGCGATGCGACGCACTTCGGGTTCGGAGCGGTGGGTGATTTGGCGCGCGATAGACGATCGCAGCTCCTCGTCGAGCCCCATTTTTTCCGCGCGATCGCAGGCGACGAGCGCCGTGTCTTTGTCACCCTCGGCGGCCGCAAGGAGCGCCAACGTTCCATGAACGATCGCGTCGTCGCCGAGCTGGCGGCTTAGGTCGCGGGCGCGTCGAAGGGCTTCGGGCAAGTCCCCGTTATCGAGGAAGAGCACGACGCCGAGCATCGACAACAGGGCCGAACCCGGCGCGCGCGATAGCCCGAGATCGAGTGCGGTGCGAGCGCCGCGCCGGTCGCCTTTGCGTCGCAAGGCCTCGACGGTGATGGCGTCGGCGAGCCAGATTTCATGGGCGCTCGACAGGCGACGCCCGCGCGCCACGATGCCGTCGAGATCGCTCGCGACCGACCCGAACGCTGCACGGAGCGCGGACTCAAGTTCCATCGCGGCGGTGGCGTCTTCGAGGCGAAAGCGAGCGAGGCGCGCCTCGGCGCCGTAATGCGTGTGCGGTGCGGAGCGCTCGATGTCACGAAGCTGCCGAATCGCCGCGTCGATGTCGTTGAGCTGCACACGAACTTTTGCGAGCTGGAGTCGCGCCCATGGGTCGTCGGGCGAGAGAGAGACGAGGCGTTGCAGCATCGTGGCCAGGCGCGCGTTGCGTGCGGTGCCCTCGGGCTCGAAGGCGAGCGCGAGATCGATGGCTCCACGTTGTACCTCGGCGGGACCCTCGGACTGAAGCGCCGCGTCGACGAGCCTTTCGGCGAGGATGGGATCGTTGCGGTGCATCGCGAGCCCCGCCAAGTTTGCGAACGCCGTCGGGTGCACCGCGTGGCGATCGAGAACGCGGAGCCATTCGCGCTCAGCCCGAACGAATTGGCCCGATTCAGCCCAAGCGGTTCCGAGCTCGGTGCGAAGCATCGGGTCATCGGGGTGATGCTTCAGCCCCTCTTCCACGAGCGCAATCGCGTCGTCGAAGCGGCTTTCTCGGCGCGCGACCATGGACCGCACGAGGCGAGCCATCACGCGGTTCGGGTCCTTCTGAAGGATCTCGGTGGCGAGGGCGGCTGCGCGGGCGGTGTCACCGCCGTGTCCGTGAACGAGCGCGAGCGCTTCGGCGAGTTCGACTTGGCCGGGAGAATCTTTGACCGCGCCCTCGAGCGTGCGGAGGACGTTGTCGGTCTCCGTCTTGGCGAAACGATGAGCCTCGGCGTACGCATGGGCGAAGGCCGCGAGACGCCGTGCGGCGTAGGCGTTGTTCGGCGCATCGCTCACGGCACGTGCAAGATGCATCATCGCCGAAACAGGGTCGCCAGGACCGTGCGGTGTCGAGTCGATCAGCGCGGACTTCTCCGCGCGAAGCACGCTCGCGAGGCCTTCCCACGAAAGACTCGCGAGGTCGGCGACCGGGCCGAGCACGTAACCCTGGGGCTCGAGGGCGGCACGAAGCGCGTCGACGAGCATCGAGCCCGCGTTCTCTTCGTCGAACTCGCGCGTGACCGACGCGATCACGCGCGCATCGCGTTCGGAAAAAACGCGCACGGTGAGGTGCGACGCATCGTCGTCCTCGGAGTCGGGACAGCCGAGTTCGCCGGTGATCACGTGCTCGATGCCGACGGGTCTGTCTGGTGCGCGCTGAACCATCGCGACCCAGCTCGTGGGTTCCACGAGGGCTTCAAGGAGCGGAGCAGGCGTGAGCCCCTTCGCTTCGCCTCGCAGCTGCGCAAAGCCAACGGGGGCCGCACCGAGACGCAAAAAAGCATGGAGGAGCGACGCCAGGCCGAGGCCAAGCCCCGCTTCCGCAGTGCCGAAGGGGACGACGATGGCCTTGGCGTCAATCATGCGGATTGCACCCGAGCGAGAAGCGATTCGAGTTCGCCGAGCGTGTGCCCGTCGCGAACCGCCTTGGCCTGTTCGATGCCGGCGAGGCACCACTCGGTCGCTTCCGGTCCGCGACCGAGCTCTTCGAGGAGCTGCCCCGCCATGAGGTATGCCGGAAGATAGGTCACAGATAGTGAGCGTATGCGTTTGAACGCCGCAAGCGCTTCCGAGAAACGCTTCTTTGCCCGGTACTCTTGCGCGAGGCAGTAGTTCACGAACGGGTCGACCGAGCCGTCTGCTACGGTCTTTTCCAGGAAAAGAAGGCGCTTGCTCATTCGGTCATCTCGACTTCCGCGGAGGGCATCGTGCGGTAGCGCTGATCGATTTCGCCCATCAGCTCAAGCCACCACTTGGACGCTTGGACGCCGCCCTTGCGCGGACTGTCGGCGTAGAAACTACCGCGGTAGCACTCGGGTTCGCCCGTCGTGGAGAAGCGGCAGCGCCCGTCGACGTAGACCAGGATGGCCTTCGGCATGCGGGTTGCGGACGAGTAGAGCGGGGAGTTCATCCAGCGCTCGACGAGAACGACGGCGGCGCTGAGACCCGAGGGGTCCATTCCGTAACCGTGGAGCATGTAGATGACCGGGTAGCGCACGCCTTGAAGCGATTCGTGCGCGTAGCCTGGCGGCAGTGAAACAGTGACCGGTCCGCGGCGTCCGTCGGTGGCCTTGAAGTCGAAGCTGCAATTGCCGATGACTTCGCAGTCGAGGGCGCCCGGGGCAGGGGCGTCGGAGGAGCGCGGCGAGAGAAAGCGTGGGGCGTCCGGCCAACGGCTGCCGATGAAGTAGAGCGCGGAGCGGAGTCGATTCTCGAGCTCGACCGGCGTGCCGACGTGCTTGCCGCTTTCGGGGTTCACCGTGCCATCGGCGCCAGGCTCGGTTTGTCCGTAACGATGGAAGACGACGCTTGGAACGTCGGCCCACGTGACGCGACCTGGATCGAAGTCGCCGTTGGTTGCGTAGCGCGTCGCGTTCGGGAGCGAGCGCACGTTCGAGATGAACCCGGTGGTCTTTCCCTGGCTCATGAGCGCGCCAGCGAGGCTCTGCGCCGATGCGCCGAAGTTGAAGAGGTCTCGGGTGCCTCCGTCGAGCCAAAGGTCGACGCGCTTCGAGGCAGCGCCCTTGAATGCGCCGCCCTTGGGCGTGGTCCAGCCCATGACGATCGCGCGCGGGTCCGTGCGACTGATGGTGCGAAGGCCGAGCGCCGTGTCGAAGACGCCATTGCCCTCGCCGTAGTCCCAGTGGCGACCGTCGGCCGGGGTGTTCGCCACGCCGTCGAGACCCACGTCGTCGAAGGCCTCGCCGTCTTCGCGATGCCCGTTGCCCTCGGTGCCCGTCGGGTTGAACTGCGCGTCGTAGTCGTCCGCGGCAGGGTCCTCGTTCACGCCCACTTGGTAGCCGAGCTCGTCGACGCTGGCCTTGCCGTCGATGCCGAAATCGCGGAACGGCTCGAGGCCCGATCGGATGATCGGCTCGTTGGCATCGCGCACGCCGTTATCGTTGTAGTCTACAGCGAGTGCGACCTCGAGAGGCTCTGTGTGGCTGTCGACGAACTGGTTGGCCCAAGGCGAATTGGCGACCTGCTGTTCGCCGCCGTCGCACACGCTGATGACAGGCCAGCGGCCCTTCGGGTTGAACTCGTCGTCGTAATAGTGAAGCGCGCGGAAGGTGTTGCTGCAGCGTTCGGCGGGGCACGAGTGGGCGAGGGCTTCGGCCTTGTCCTTGAAGGGGTCGCCATCGACCGAGTCGCCGTAGAGTGCGCAGTCGCGGTTCGAGCGGTCGCCGAGCAGGCTAGGGTCGTCGGCGGGCACGCCAAGAGGCAGGGTTTCGCCGCCCGCTTCGAGACCTGGGCCGCTCCAGCTTCCGAACGCGAGTCCGAGGTCGCGGAAGATCTTCGCGTAGCTGCCGCGGTCGAAGGTGCCGCCGTTTCCGTCCTTCGGGTACTCGTACCACCAGCTGTTGAACGTGCTGCGGTGCTCGTAGGGGAAGAGCGGGACGCTGCGCGCTTCGACGTCGCGCGGGTCGTCGAACGTCGTGGGTGCCGTGTCGCCGTCGTTACGAGGGAACCCGGAGATGTGGTTTTCGACGATGTGTTTCAGAAGCCACGTGAGGTCGACGGGGCCGCCGAGTGGCGCGAGCGTGTCGAAGCGCTCGTGGTTGTTCATGCCGACGAGTGCGGTGCCTGCGCCGCCCATCGAGACGCCGATGGCCGCGCGGTGCGTGAGGTGGCGCGTGTACGTCTTCGTGCCCGCATCGGTGGCGACGCGCGCTTCCCAGGTGCCGAACGCGGGGGCCTTGAACGCGAGGAAGGTCTTTCCGCCGTCCTCTTCAACGTGCAAGTCGGTGACGGGCACGGCGCGAGGTCGATTGAACTTGGCGTTCGAGAACCAGAGTTCGACGTGGCGAAGCGTGGCTTGCTCCGGCATGAGCGCGAGGTTCACGGGGATGCGGAAACCGATCTCGCGTCGCAGGCGCCATGAGGTTCCCACCGCGGCGAAACGCACCGCGGGCGAGAGGCTGATGCGACCGTCTGCAACCGCGCGTTCGCCGCATCCCACGGTCACGTCCGTTGGCGTGAAGGGCCAGCGGTAGCCCTGCATGGGCGGGAAACTGGCGAAACCCGGAACGGAGGTACGCGTCCCCGAAAGAGCTCCCGTGCCGTTGACTTCGCCGCCTGCTTCAAGGTGCCCGGTGCGCTCGCCGCTGCACGTCGGCACTTGCGTTCCGCTGACGAGCACGGAGATTCCTTCGCGCAACGTCGTGCCGTCGACGTCGGTGAGCGAAAGCGAAATGGTGGCCGCTGCGCCTTCCTTGAGTCCGTCGATGCGAAGCGTGCGCGTCGAGTGCGTGATGTCGAACGTGCTGCTCTCAAGCGCGACGTGAACCGCGTCGGGG